>NZ_LIQR01000191.1 GCF_001418575.1 Peterkaempfera griseoplana | reverse complement strand
GGTGTTGGTGGGCGAGTCCGTCGGGCTGGGGGTGTCCGACGGAGTGTCGGTCGGGCTCGGGGTGTCCGACGGGGTGTCCGTGGGGCTCGGAGTGTCCGACGGGGTGTCGGTCGGCGTCTCCGTCGGCGTGGGTGACGCGGTGTCGGTGGCGGTGGGCTCAGGCGTGGGCTCGTCCGCGTGGGCGAGCGCCGGACCGCTGAACAGGGTGGCCGCGAGAGCAGCCGATATGGCCGCGGACAGCGCGGTGGTGCGTCTCAAGGATCCCCCCAGGGATTAAGAGGCAGGAGACGGGGCGCAGGCGGCGGTCGGAGGCAGGCCGACTCGCATCGCGAAGCCCTCGTGCAGTTTGTGGACGTCCTGCATGCGAATGATCGGAAGCGTAGCGCCCAGGGGTGACACCACGGCAACTGGAATCCCCTTGTACGCAGGGCGAAAGGCCCGGTCAGGGCCTGATGTCCGGCTTCTTCCACCGCTTGGGGCCGTCCACCGGGACGCTGCGGCGGTGTCGCCGGCCCCACCGGCGCGCGAGTGGGGGTCGAGCGGCCGTGGCTAGCGTCGAAGTTCCGTACGGACTGTGCAAGGGAGAGGCTGATGGCCGGTTTCGTTGAGGGCGCGCCCTGCTGGGTGGACGTGGTGCTTCCGGACCTGGAGGCCGGGCGGCGCTTCTACGGCGAGCTGTTCGGCTGGACGTTCAGGGACGGCGGCGAGGAGTACGGCTCGTACACCGAGGCGCTGAGCGAGGGCAGGAGCGTCGCGGCGCTGCTGCCGGTGCCGGCCGACCGGGCGCCGGGTGCCGCCTGGAATCTGCACTTCGCGGTCGCCGACGCGGCCGCTTTCGCCGACAAGGTCGCGGCGGCCGGCGGCAAGGTGGTCAGCGGGCCCACCAGGATCGGGGACGTGGGCACCCTGCTGGTCTTCACCGACCCGGGCGGCGCCGCGGTGGGCGCGTGGCAGGCCGGGACCCGGGAGGGCTTCGAGGTGCAGGGGGAGCCCGGGTCGTTCTTCTGGCCCGAGATCTACACCCGGGACAAGGCGACCGTCGACCCGTTCTACGAGACGGTCTTCGGTTACGCCGGCCAGCAGGTCGCGGAGGGAGCGGAGTTCGACTTCAAGATCTGGTCGCTGGGGCACCCGGTCGCGGGCCGTCTGCAGATGAACGAGTACTACCCGGCCGAGCTGGGGGCGCACGCCCTGGTCTACTTCCGGGTCGCGGACACCGATGCGGCCGTGGCCAAGGTGCGCAGCCTGGGCGGCACGGTCACCCGTGAGCCGTCCGACAGCCCGTTCGGCCGCTCCGCCCTGGTGGTGGACGACCAGGGCGCCCGGTTCGCCCTGATGGGTCCGGCCTCGGGCGGCGACGCGCACTGAGCGGCCCCCTGGAGCGCCCGACGGGCGTCTGAGTGCGCCGGCCCCCGACCCGTACCGCGGTCGGGGGCCGGCGCCGTCGTTTGCTCCGGAACAGGCGCGGCGGACGGCAAAAGGGAAGAATGGTGGCAAGTCGGCCACCCAGGCGGTTTCCCTGACCATGAGCGGACACGAGTCGAGCAGTACGGAAGGCACCCGCCCGGAGCAGGCGGGCGTGGTGTCGTCGCGGCCGGGCGGACTGCTGGTGGTGCCGCTGGCCACGGCGCTGATCGACGGCGACGGCCGCATCCTGCACTGGAGCGACGACGCACAGTACCTGCTCGGCTTCAGCTCGGACGAGGCCGTGGGCCGCTACGCCGCGGACCTGCTGGTCACCGACGAGCAGCGGCCCGGGGTGCTGGAGCTGTTCGCGGCCATCGTCTCGGGCGACGGCTGGTCGGGGGTCTTCCCGGTGCGGCACCGGGACGGCCATGAGGTGAACCTGGAGTTCCGCACCCATCCGGTGACCGGCCCCGACCGGCGTCCCATGGTGCTGGCGGTGGCCACCGACGTACGGGCGCTGCGCCGGGTGGAGGCCAGCCTCGCCGTGCTGGACGCCTTCTTCGCGCAGGCGCCGATCGGCCTGGCGGTCTACGACACCGACCTGCGGTTCGTGCGGATCAACGAGGCGCTGGCCAGGATGAACGGCAAGTCCCAGGAGCAGCATGTGGGCCTGCGGCTGAGCCAGGTGCTGCCGGGGATCAACGGCCTGGAGATCGAGGCGGTGATGCAGCAGGTGCTGGACACCGGGGTACCGGTGGTGGACGCCCGCTCGCACGGCCGCACCCCGGGCGACCCGGACCATGACCACGCCTGGTCCGCCTCCTACTTCCGGCTGGAGGACCCGACCGGGCGGATCGCCGGTGTCTGCTCCTCGATCATCGACGTCACCGAGCGTTTCGAGGCGGACGCCCGCGCCACCCGAGCCCGGGAGCGGCTGGGGCTGCTGGTGGCGGCCGCGGCCAGTATCGGCACCACGCTGGATCTGCGGCAGACCGCCCGGGAGCTGGCCGCCGCCATGGTGCCGCAGCTCGCGGACGTGAGCGCGGTCTTCGTCCTGGAGCACCGGGCGTCCGGGACGGAGGTGGCACCGGAGGGCGAGGCGGAGCCCGTCCGCAGGCTCGCGGTGATGGCCGCCGACCCGGACTTCCCCATGGAGGACGTGCTCCCCGAGGTGGTGTGCCACATCCCCCCGGGTTCGCCGTACGCCAGGGCCCTGCACGACGGGCGGACCGTGGAGGTGCCCTGGCCGAACGTGGATCAGCTGACGGCGATCTCCACCCGGCGGCTTCAGCGCTACGTGGACCGCAGCACCTGGTCGGTGCGGGCGACCCCGCTGGTGGCCCGGGGGCGGGTGCTGGGCCTGGTGGTGCACGCCCGGCACGGCGGGAGGGAGGCCTTCGAGGAGCAGGACGCCACCCTCGCCGACGAGCTGGCGGCCCGCGCGGCGGTCGCCATCGACAACGCCTGGCTGTACTCCCGGGAGCACAGCACCGCCCAGGCCCGGGAACGGGCGCTGCAGGAGGCCAACGCGGCCAGTGACCGGCTGGCCCTGGTCAACGAGGCGGGCACCAGGATCGGCACCACCCTGGACATGACCCGCACGGCGCGCGAGCTGATGGACGTGGCCGTGCCGCGGCTCGCCGACGTGGCGGGGGTGGCGGTACGGGAGTCCCTGGTACGCGGTGGGCAGCCCCCGGCGCCGCACCCCCGGTGGCGGGTCCGGCTGCGCACACTGGCCGTCGGCGGTGCCAGGTGCGCGGAGATGCACGGCATAGACCCCGACGGCACCGCACGGGCCTGGGAGGCCTCCGCGTACCACGCCGAGTCGCTGGCCTCCGGCCGCGCGGTGCTGATTCCTGTGGTGCAGCCGGCGGACCTGCCGCAGCTCGCCGGTTCCGCGGCCCGTGCGGAGGCGTTCCGTAAGGAGGGCGTGCACTCCTACATGGCGGTGCCGATGCGGGCCCGGGGCCTGGTGCTGGGCGGCGCCGAGTTCCTCCGGCTGAGGGAGACGCCCGAGCCGTTCACCTCCGAGGATCTGGCGCTCGCGGTGGAGATCACCGCCCGGGCGGCGGTCTCCATCGACAACGCCAGGCTCTACACCGCGCAGCGGGAGGCGGCCCGGGAGCGGCAGCGGGCCCTGGAGGAGGCACACACCGCGCAGGCCCGGCTGGCCCTGGTCAACGAGGCGGGCAGCCGGATCGGCACCACCCTGGACCTGCAGCGCACCGCAGAGGAACTGGTCGAGCTGGTGGTGCCGCGCTTCGCCGACCTGGCAACGGTGGACCTGCTGGACGCGGTGCTGCGCGGGGAGGAGCCCACCACCGGGCCCCCGGACACCTCGGTGCTGCTGCGGGCGGTGGCGGTGGGCCACACCCCCGAGGCGGGCAGCACCCCGGTGACCGACACGGTGGGGGCGGCGTCGGAGTTCGGCTCGTCCCGGACCTACGCCCAGAGCCTGCGCAGCGGACGTTCCATCCTGGTGGCGGAGGTGGACGAGGAGTCGCTGCGGGAGATCGTGCCCGGCGCGGAGCGCGCGGCGCCCGCGCTGGCGGCCGGCGTCCGTTCCTATCTGATGGTGCCGCTGCTCGCCCGGGGGGCGGTGCTGGGCGGGGCGGAGTTCATCCGGCTGCGCGACCGGGAGCCGTTCGACGCCACGGACGCGGCGCTGGCGGAGGAGCTGGTGGGCCGCGCCGCCGTCTGCATCGACAACGCCCGTCTGTACCGCAGGGAGCGGGCCACCGCGCTCACCCTGCAGCGCAGCCTGCTGCCGCAGGAGGTCCATCCCACGCTGGGCCTGGAGATCGCCCACCGCTACCTGCCGAGCAGTGTGGTGAGCGAGGTCGGCGGCGACTGGTTCGACGTGGTGCCGCTCTCCTGTGCCCGGGTGGCGCTGGTGGTCGGCGACGTGATGGGACACGGCATCCGCGCCGCCGCCACCATGGGGCAGATCCGCACCGTGGCCAGGACCCTCGCCACCCTGGACATGCCGCCCGAACAGGTGCTCACCCGGCTGGACGAGACCACCTCGGCGATCGGCGAGGGCCAGTTCGCCACCTGCATCTGCGCGGTGTACGACCCGGTGGAGCGCAGCTGCACGGTCTCCTCGGCGGGGCACCTCCCCCCTGTGGTCGCCGGGCCCGACGGCACCTCCCGGCTGGTGGACCTGCCGCCCGGGCTGCCGCTCGGCGTCGGCGGCGCGGTCTTCGAGAGCGTGGACTTCACCCTTCCCGAGGACGGGGTGCTGGCCCTGTACACCGACGGCCTGGTGGAACGGCGCGGAAAGGACCTCGACCAGGGCCTCGGGCTGCTCTGCCGTACGATCGCGGCGCGTTCGGGCTCCCTGGAGGAGACGTGCGACATGGTGCTGAAGGCCCTGGGGAGCGCCGGCACCGAGGACGACATCGCGATGATCATGGCGCAGGCGCGGGCGGTCCCCGCCGACCGGATCGCCGTGCTGCCGCTGGAGCAGGACCGGACCACCCCGGGCGACGCCCGCCGGTTCACCCGGGAGACCCTGCGGTCCTGGGGTCTGACGCAGCTCGGCGACTTCGCCCAGCTGCTGGTGAGCGAACTGGTCACCAATGCGCTGCTGCACGCCGGTACGCCAAAGCAGCTGCGGCTGATCCGCGACCGGGTGCTCACCCTGGAGGTGGCCGACATCGGGAGCCGTCCGCCCCGGCTGCGCCACGCCACCACCGACGACGAGGGCGGCCGGGGGATGCGGCTGGTCAACGAGCTGGCACATCGCTGGGGCAGCAGGGCCACCCGCAGCGGCAAGGTGGTCTGGGCCGAGCTGAAACTGCCGTCGGCCGCGGTCGACGGTTGACTCCGCCGCCCGGGCCGCCCGCACCGCCGTTTATGGCGGATCGTCAGATGAGGGGGCGAGCGCCGTCCGGTCACGGGGCCGGTGCGGCCCCCACCGGGCGGGGTGCCCAAGGGGTGATCACCGACGTCGTCAAAGTGTGTGCATGAACGTAGCGTGCGGGGGCAAGCGCGGAGCCAGGAGGTAGAAGAAATGGTTCCCTTGCTGCTCGTCCTGCTACTGGCGATTCTGCTCTTCGGAATCGGTTTTGCCGTCAAGGTGCTGTGGTGGCTCGCCATCATCGTGCTGATCGTCTGGGCCCTGGGATTCATCTTCCGCGGCACGGGTGCGTCCGGATCCAGGGGACGCTGGTACCGCTGGTAGCTGTGCTGACCGGCGTACGGCGAACAGGGGCTCCGCTGATGCGGGGCCCCTGCCCCATGTCCGGCACCCGGGACGTCGGTCCGGTCCGGAGGTCCGGGGGGCGGGCCGGTCCGGCGCGAGGGTGCGCCGACCGGTCCGTACGGGTGATCCCGAACGGCGGAGCGTCACGGCACAGAAGGTGCCTCGTTTGAGGTTTTGGAGTGGGATGTCACACCAAGGAGGTAAATGAACCGTCAGGGCTGGAGCTATGTCGATTTGTTGCGGAATCCTGATCAGCGGCGTCGCAGCCTGCGGTCCGCGTCTGGCCGAGCAGGACCGCACCGCACGTTCCACTTCCAGCCTCTGGAGGACCTCATGGCTCGTACCCGCACCGCCCGCCTGGCCGGCCTGCTGGCGGCCGCACCGCTCACGGCGGCGCTGCTGCTCGCCGGCGCCGGCGCCGCGCAGGCCGCCAACGGAGTCGGCGCCGCCAACGGCTCCAACGGCTCCGTGGTGGCCGACACCGGGAGCGGCAATGTCTTCGGTCCGTTCGACGGCAACTACAACTGGACGCAGCAGACCGCGACCGGCTCCGGCGCCTCCAACCAGAACAACACCCTCGGGGTGAAGGGCAACTCCGGCACGGTCTACGCGGCGCAGAACAACCTCAACATCCACTTCGCCAAGCCGGCCGGCTGACCGGCGGCCCGGTACCCCGGGTGATCAGCCACCGGCCGCGGAAAGGGTCACCGACTGCCGGACCTGCGGGGCGGCGCGCCACGGGCGCCCGCCCCGCAGGCGTGTCCGGCCCCGGGGCGGCGGTGCGGTCCCCGGTGGCGCGGCCGGGGTCAGGCCCGGTCGCGCCCGGTGAGGGTGGCCCCCGCGCTGGCCGTGATCACACAGGCGATGCCCAGCGCCTGCGCCGGGCCGATCCGCTGGCCCAGCACCGCCAGGCCCACCGCCGCGCTCACCGCGGGCTCCATGCTGACCACCACACTGAAGACCCGCTGCGGAAGGCGGCGCAGCGCGACCAGGTCCAGGGCGTAGGGGATCACGGGCAGCAGCATCGCCACGCCCGCGGCCCGCAGCAGCAGCGACCCGGGGTGCGGTCCGCCGGTCAGTCCGTGCCAGGCCGGGAGCAGCCCGATCGGGGCGAGCAGTACGGCGCTCACGGTGAGGGAGACGGCCAGGCCCTCCAGGCCGCGGAAGGCCGCGCCCACCCGGTGGGTGAGCAGGATGTACCCGGCGTAGCAGGCCGCCGCACCGAAGGCGCACGCCAGTCCCGTCGGGTCCGGTCCGAGGCCGTCGCCGCGGCCCACCAGGGTGAGCAGCGCCACCCCGGCCGCCGCCAGCACCGCCCAGAGCACATGGCCGAAGCCGCGGGCGAGCACCAGGGCCACCGCCAGCGGGCCCAGGTACTCGATGGTGGCCGCGGTGCCCATCGGCAGCCGGGCCACCGCACCGGCGAAGAGCAGCGTCATCCCCGCCGAGGCGGCCCCGAGCAGGGCGGCGGAGGCCAGGTCCCGCAGCGACCGGCCGCGCAGCCGGGGCCTGGCCGCGGTGAGCAGTACCGCGGAGGCGAGGACCAGGCGCAGAAAGGTGGTGCCGGCGACCCCGAGCGGAGCGAAGAGCGGGGTGGAGAGGGCGATGCCCAGCTGCACCGTGCCCATGCCCAGCAGACAGAAAAGCGGCGCCGGGATCGAGTCCAGGCGCCGCAGCAGGGTCGTGGTCCACCACCCCGGTGGGGGATGCGCAGGACCGGACGCCGTGCCGGGGTCCGCCGGGCGGGCGGTGTCTCGTCGCCAGCCGCCGCGCTCCCCTGCGGGCTCGCCCTTGGCGGAGGGCGGCACGGTGAGGGCCTCGGCGGGTACGCCGGGCAGCAGGTGCTCGGTGGCGGGAGAGGACATGGCCACAGTCTGTCGTAAGGACCGTAGCCATCGCAAACTCGTTACGTCGGCGTGGCGATAAGCGGTAAATCATGACAACAGGGACAGGATGAGTCGTGCATCTCCCGCGCCCTGCGGCCCTCATGGCCGCCGTCCTCGTCCTGCTCGCCCCACCCGGTGTGCTCACCGCAGCCCAGCCGGCCCAGGCCGCGCCGCTGCCCGTACGGCACTTCGCCGGACACGGCTTCGACGCCTGCGCCGCGCCCTCCCTGACGACCATGCGCCGCTGGCACCGCCACTCCCGCTACCGCGCCGTCGGCATCTACTTCGGAGGCGTCAACCGCTCCTGCGCCCAGCCGCACCTCACCGCCCACTGGGTCCGCGCCGTCGACCGGATGGGCTGGCGGCTGCTGCCGGTCTACGCCGGTCTGCAGGCCCCCTGCCGCAGATCCGCACACCGGCTGCACCGGATCGACCCCCGGCGGGCCGGCCGGCAGGGCGCCGCCCAGGCCGCCGACGCCGCGCGCCGCGCCCGCGCCCTGGGCCTGGCCAAGGGCAGCCCGCTCTACCTGGACATGGAGAACTACCGGCGGGGGAACGCCCGCTGCAGCCGTGCGGTGGTCGACTTCTCCGTGGGCTGGACCCGGGGGCTCAACCGCCGCGGATACCGCTCCGGCTTCTACAGCAGCGCCGGCTCCGGTATCGCCGACCTCGCCGCCGCCCGGCGCAGGGGCCGCCGGGACCTCCCCGGCACCCTCTGGTACGCGCACTGGAACGGGCGGCCCGGCACCGGCCGCGCCAAGGGACTCTCCTCCCGCGCCTGGCACGGACACCGCCGGATCCACCAGTACCGCGGCAACGTCCGGGAGAGCCACGGCGGCTCCGCCCTCACCGTGGACCGCAGCACGGTGGACGCACCCGTGGCGCTGGTGGCGAGGAGGTCTCGATAGCAGGCAGGGTGCTGACATCCGGCCACCGTTTCGCCAGAATCGGGCCACGTCCCGACTACCGGCGGGTAGGCCGGCGGGCCGTACACAGCCGCCCGGTCAAGGAGGACCCGAGTGCTCAGCACCATGCAGGACGTCCCGCTCACCGTCGCCCGGATCCTCACCCACGGCTCCACCGTGCACGCGGGCGCCACCGTCGCCACCTGGAACGGCACCTCCGCCGACCACCGCAGCTACGCCGAGGTCGGCGCCCGGGCCGCGCAGCTCGCCCACGCCCTGCGCGACGAACTGGGCGTCGCCGGCGACGACCGGGTCGCCACCCTGATGTGGAACAACGCCGGGCACCTGGAGGCCTATCTGGCCGTACCCGCCATGGGCGCCGTGCTGCACACCCTCAACCTGCGGCTCCCGGCCCAGCAACTGGCCTTCATCGTCAACCACGCCGCCGACCGGGTGATCCTGGTCGACGCCACCCTGCTGCCGCTGCTCGGCCCGGTGCTGCCGCAGCTCGCCCCCACGCTCAAGCACATCGTGGTGGCGGGTCAGGGCGACCGGGGGCCGCTCGACGGCTTCGCCGGCGCCGTCCACGACTGGGACGAACTGATCGCCGGACGGCCCACCGACTACCCCTGGGCCACCGACCTCGACGAGCGCACCGCCGCCGCCCTCTGCTACACCTCCGGCACCACCGGCGACCCCAAGGGCGTCGCCTACAGCCACCGCTCGGTCTATCTGCACTGCCTCCAGGTCATCGCCGGCGACTCCTTCGGGCTCACCGCGCGCGACATCGCCCTGCCGGTCGTCCCGATGTTCCACGTCAACGCCTGGGGCATACCGCACGCGGCCTTCATGTCGGGCACCGGACTGCTGATGCCCGACCGTTTCCTGCAGCCGAAGCCGCTGGCGCAGATGATCAGCACCGGGCGGCCCACCGTCGGCGCGGCCGTCCCCACCATCTGGTCCGGGCTGCTGGACGAACTGGACCACGGCAGCTACGACACCTCCTCCCTGCGGATGGTCGTCATCGGCGGCTCCGCCTGCCCGCCGTCCCTGATGCGCGCCTTCGAGGAGCGCCACGGCATCGATGTGGTGCACGCCTGGGGCATGACCGAGACCTCACCGCTGGGCACCTTCGCCACCGTGCCCCCCGGGCTGACCCCGGAGCAGCGCTGGCCCTACCGGATCACCCAGGGCCGCTTCCCCGCCACCGTGGAGGCCCGGCTGGTCGGACCCGACGGGTCGCGGATGCCGCACGACGGCACGGCGGCGGGCGAACTGGAGGTCCGCGGCCCGTGGATCGCCGGCGCGTACTTCGGCGGGGCCGGCCAGGACCCGCTGCGGCCGGAGGACAAGTTCAGCGAGGACGGCTGGCTGCGCACCGGGGACGTCGGCACCATCACCGCCGACGGCTACCTCACCCTCACCGACCGGGCCAAGGACGTCATCAAGTCCGGCGGTGAGTGGATCTCCTCGGTGGAGCTGGAGAACCACCTGATGGCGCACCCGGACGTCGCCGAGGCCGCCGTGGTGGCCGTCCCCGACGACAAGTGGGGAGAGCGCCCGCTCGCCACGGTGGTGCTGCGCGACGGCGCGGCGGCGGACTTCACCGCGCTGCGGGAGTTCCTGGCCGAGCGGGTCGCCCGATGGCAGCTGCCCGAGCGGTGGACGCTGCTCACCGAGGTGCCCAAGACCTCGGTGGGCAAGTTCGACAAGAAGGTCATCCGGCGGCAGCACGCCGACGGCGAACTGGACGTCACCCGGCTGCCCTGACAGCGGGACGCCCGCGTGCCCGGCACAGGCCGGGCACGCGGGCGTCCGGAACGCCGTACGGCCGCGTCAGTGGGCGTCCGGGCCCGAGGCGCCGATCTTGCCCAGCAGGTCCACGATCCTGGCCTGCACATCCGCGCTGGTCGACCGCTCGGCGAGGAAGAGCACCGTCTCACCGGTCCTCAGCCGCGGCAGCTCCTGGGGGTCGAGGTCCACCGAGGTGTAGACGACCAGCGGGGTGCGGTGCAGCCGGTCGTTGGCACGCAGCCAGTCCACGATGCCCACCCGGCGCCGGCGCACCTGCATCAGGTCCATCACCACCAGGTTGGGCTGCACACTGCTGGCCCGGGACACCGCGTCGCTCTCCGACGCCGCGTGTTCCACGTGCATCCCGCGCCGCTCCAGGCTGGAGGAGAACGCGGTGGCGATGTCCGGGTCGGCCTCCACCAGCAGCACCCGGGGCGCATGGGTCTCGCTGTCCCGCGGCGACAGCGCCCGCAGCAGCACCGCCGGGTCCGCCCCGTAGGCGGCCTCCCGGGTGGCCTGCCCCAGCCCTGCCGTGACCAGCACCGGGATCTGGGCGTTGACGGCGGCGGTACGCAGCGACTGCAGCGCGGTACGGGTGATCGGCCCGGTCAGCGGGTCCACGAAGAGCGCCCCCGGGGAGGCGGACACCTGCGCGTCCACGTCCTCCCGGGACCGCACGATCACCGGGCGGTAGCCGCGCTCCTTGAGCGCCTGCTTGGTGGACGGATCGGGCTCCGGCCACACCAGCAGCCGGCGGGGCGAGCCGTCCGCGGACGCCGCCGGGACCGCTGACGGGTCCTCAGCGACCGGCTCGGGCAGGCGGTCGGCCGTCCGCAGCCCCACGCCCTCGCTGTCGTCGGTGCCGGAGAGCGGCGGCATCGCGATCGGCTGCGGCGGGATGTGCGGTACCGGTGCGGCCTCCAGCGCCCTGGCGGCGGGTACGGCGGGGCCGCCGCCGTTGCGGGCGGCAGCGGCGGGCAGGTCCAGCACCGGACTCAACGGGGCGGCGTTCAGCGGCAGCGCCGCCACCGGCCGGCCGGTCACAAAGGGGTCCACCGGGTCCGGACGGGCGGGCTCCGCCGCGCCCGGGCCGGAGTCGGCCGGCGTGGCGGAGCCGCCCGGTGCATCGTCGCCCGGGGGCATGGCCAGCCGCCGCCGGCGCCCGGTGGGCTGCGGTGCGGCGGGTGTGGCCGGTCGCGGCGCGGACGCCGGGAGGGCGTGCTCCAGGCCGGGATAGACGGCGGCCGCGGGCAGGGGGACGCCGTCCGACGGCGTACCCGGCCCCGTGACGGCCGCGTCGGACGGGAGTGCGGCCGGCGCGTCGGCGGCGGTGCCGCGACCGGCCCGCGGCCCCGGCACCTCGGCAGCCTCGAAGGACGTCCCGTCCGGCGGCGCCGCTCCGGCCTGCGCCCGCGGCGAGGGGTCCCCGGGATAGGACTCGGCGCCCTCGGCGACCGGCAGCGCACGCCGCCGCCGGCCCTCCGGCGCACGCCCGGCGCCCGGCTGCGGACCATCCTCCGCCGGCGCCGCCGACGAGGGCCCGGGACCGAGCGCTATGGGCTCCCTGGAGGGCTGCCGGGCCTCGGCCCGCGGCCCTCCGCCGTCCTCCTGCGACCTGCGCGCGGCGGGCAGCGCGGGAATGCCGTCGGGCAGTTCCGGCAGTACGGCGGTGTCCGTCTCCTTGGGCACGTCGCGGCGCCCGGCCGCCCCCGCCCGCTCCGCGGCGGCCCGTGCCGCGGCCGGGTCCAGCGGAAGCTCCACCACATAGGTGGTGCCCTTGCCGTCCGGCAGCCGGTGCGACTGCAGCACACCGCCGTGCCGCTCCACCATGCCGCGCGCTATGGGCAGATGGACGGGGCTGCCGCCGTCGCCGTCGCCGCGCACCTCGATCCGGGCCACGTCGCCGCGCTGCGCGGCGGCCATCACCACCACGGGGGCGGCGCCGCCGATCGGGGGCAGCGCCGGCATACCGCCGTAGTGTGCACCTGCGCCGGGGGCGGTGGCGTCGCCCGCGTCCAGGGACAGGGTGACCCCGCTGACATCGGCGACCAGATGCGCCAGCGCCTGGGCCAGCCGCTCGGAGTCGGCGATCACCTCGACCGGGGCGGCGTGCAGGGAGATCCGCACCCGGTCGGCGCCGACCAGCTCGCCGGCCGCCTCCACGGCGCGCTGCACGATCTTCTCCAGGCCCACCGGCTTGCGGTCCAGGGCGTCCTTGCCGCTCTCCACCGCGGTCTCGAAGCGCTGGTAGGACAGCACCCCGTCGACCAGGCGGGAGAAGCGGGCGCACTCGTCGGCCAGCCGGCGCAGGGTCCAGTTGGCCTCGGGCCACAGCTGTCCGGCGGGGTCCGCCGCCAGCCCGTCGATCCGGCGGCGCAGCTGGTCGAGGGAGCCGCGCAGCTCCTCCTCCAGCACGGCCGTCAGATGGCGGCCGCGGGCGGCGAGGGCCAGCTCCTTGGTCCGGTCGGTGAAGGTCATCACGGCGCCGACCAGCTGCTCGCCGTCGCGCACCGGTGCGGTGGTGAGGTCCACGGTGACCGGGCGGCCGTCCTTGCGCCACAGCACGGTGCCGCGCACCCGGTGCTTGCGGCCGGAGGACAGGGTGTCCGCCAGTGGGGACTCCTCGGCGGGCAGCGCGGTGCCGTCCGGCCGCGAGTGCTGGACCAGCGGATGCAGCTCCCGGCCGCCCAGCTCGCTGGCGCGGAAGCCGAGGATGTGGGCCGCGGCGGGGTTGACCAGGACGACCCGGCCCTCCAGGTCGACGCCGACGATGCCCTCGGCGGCGGCGCGCAGGATCATCTCGGTCTGCTTGTGCTGGCGCCGCAGCTCCGCCTCGACGTCCAGCCGGTCGGTGAGGTCGCGGACCAGGATCAGCAGCAGCTCGCGGGTGCCCCCGTCGGAGCCGAATCCGGGCGCGGCCCAGCCGCCGCCGGAGGAGGAGCTGCGGAAGGGGTCGTAGGACGTGGAGGCGTACCCGGACCCGTCGTCCTCGAAGTCGTTGTAGGAGACCTCGACCGGGAGTGTGCTCCCGTCCGTGCGCCGTGCGGTCATCCGCACCGGCGTGTCCGCGCCCTGCCGGTCGGCGGGCGTCGGGCGCATCGAGCCCGGGATCCGGCTGGGGTCGAGCTCCGGGAGGAGGCCGAGCACGCCCATCCCGACCAGTGAGGTCCCCGGTGCCTGCAGGCTCTCCACAGCAGCGGTGTTGGCGTCCACGACTGTGCCGTTGCTGTTGACGAGCAGCAGCGCGTCGGGAAGCGCATCGAGTATCGCTGCGAGGCGAGCAGCGCCTCGGGTCGGCCTGCTGCTCACGTCGAGGGGTCCTCCTCTGGCTGAACTCTTGCTGTGCCGCGGTGTCCCTTCCACCGTTCCCCCGGGCCGTGCCACCCAGCACTATCCCATTGTTTTTGCGGTTCCGACGACCCGCCTAGTAACGTTGACGGCGGTTGGTCGCAGCCGGGTAGGCTGTGACATCATCCATGCACGCGGTGGTGGCACTCTACGGTGTCGTACGCCCGCGCCTGGAGGCTTCGCCTAGTCTGGTCTATGGCGCCGCACTGCTAATGCGGTTTGGGCCTTAAAGCCCATCCGGGGTTCAAATCCCCGAGCCTCCGCACGTGGGGACAGCCCCGTCGACTCCGGTCGGCGGGGCTGTCGCCGTTCCGGGAGCGGCAGCTGTTCGCCGTGAGCGAACGTCGTCGGCCGCCGGCGGCGCGGAGATATCCGATTTCACCCGCGGGCGGCCGTCATGTAATGTTGTCCCCGCAACACCGCAGGAGGTCGCAGGATCACCTGAGGGCGCTCGTAGCTCAACGGATAGAGCATTTGACTACGGATCAAAAGGTTGCAGGTTCGAATCCTGCCGAGCGCACAGCACCACGGAGGCCCCGCCGACCACTCGGCGGGGCCTCCGCCGTTTCCCCCGGTGGCCGGGGTGGCCGGACCGCGGGGTGTCGCCCCCGAGCGGCCTGCCGCACCCGGTCAGCCGGGGAGCGGCCGGCCCGCCACGCCCCGCCGCGGTCCACGTGGTCGGAGCCGCCCCGGAGATCGGGTAGTCTTTTCCCCGCAACACCGCGGGAGGTCGCAGGACCGCCTGAGGGCGCTCGTAGCTCAACGGATAGAGCATTTGACTACGGATCAAAAGGTTGCAGGTTCGAATCCTGCCGAGCGCACAGCACCACGGAGGCCCCGGGCATCGCCCGGGGCCTCCTGTCGTCCGTGCGGCTCAGCCGCTGCCCAGGTCCGTCCGGTTGATCCAGGGGACGTCCCGGCGCATCAGGAACCAGTCCGAGGGTGTCAGCGGCCGGGTCTCGGTCGGCACCGGCACGGGGTCGTGGCGGACGCGGGCGGGATCGGCCCCCCGGGCGAGCAGCAGCGGCACCAGGGAGGGCACCAGGTCCGGCGGACCGCACAGATGGATGTCGTACCCCTCCCAGCTGCCGCGGTCCGTCAAACCGGCGCGCATCAGCTCGGCGGCCTCGTTGCGCCCGGCACCGTCGGCGGGCGCGGCCAGGACCACCTCCAGCCAGGAGTGGCGGTCGACCATGGTGCGGATCCACTCCAGGTCGTAGATGTCGGCGTCGCTGCGGGCGCCGACGAAGACCGTGGTCAGCCTGGGAGTCTCCGCGGCCTGCTCCAGCAGCGCCCTGGCCTGGGACCATCCCGTGCCGCCGGACACCAGCAACAGCGGGCTCCGGGAGCCGGGGTCGAGCACGGCGTCGCCGATCGGCGAGCCCAGCCGGAGCCACTCCCCGACGGTGACATCGTCCACCAGGGCCCCGCTGAGCTGTCCGCCGGGGATGCGGCGGACATGGATGTCCAGGGTGCCGTCGGTGCGGGGCGCGTTGGCGATGGAGTAGGGACGCCAGACGCGTGCCGCCCGGGCACTGCAGACACTGAGGTACTGGCCGGCCGTGAAGGGGTACGGCCGGTCGGGGGCGAGGGTGAGCACCACCGCGTCCGCGGTGACCCGGCGGCGCTCGGTGACGCGGGCGTTCCACCACGCCGGGACGTCGGGGCCGACGGCCGCGGCAGAGTCGATCATGGCCTGCGAGATCACCGCATACGCCTCGGACCAGGCCTTCTCGACCTCGGTGGTCCATGCCTGGCCGGAGAAATGGCGGAGCGCGGCCACCAGGCTGGCGCCCACCGCGGGGTAGTGCGCCTCCAGGGCCTCGAACTTGCGGTGGTCCCGGCCGAGCGCACCGAGGTACGAGGTGAGCTGCTCGGGGTGCTCCAGCCGCAGCACCAGTTGGGTGAGTGCGGCGAAGAGACGGTCGCGCTGGTCCGCCATGTCCTCGGGGAACAGCGCGCGTACGCCCGGGTTGTGGGTGAACAGATGGGCGTAGAAGTACTTGGCCACGTGGTCGGCGCGGCGCTCGACGACGGCGAAGCTGTCGCGGAGAACCGCGGGGTCGAAGGCCACGGGTGGCGGCCTCAGGCGGCCGGGGTCGGCTCGCCGGCGGCAGCGGCGGAGTCGATCATGGTGGTGCTCACCACCTCGTAGACGGCGGCCCAGGAAGCCTCCGTCTCGGGCGTCCAGGCGTCGCCCGCGTAGTGCCGCAGGGTGGCGATCAGGCTGGCGCCGACGGCCGGGTAGTGCTCGGGGAGTGCGCCGTAGCCCGCGTGCCGGCGGCCGAGGTTCTGCAGGATGCCGACCAGGGTGTCGGTGTTCTCCAGGTTGGCGACCAGGGTGCCCAGGGCGGCCCAGAGGCGGTCCCGCTGCGGGCCGATGTGCTCGGCGAAGAGGCTGCGCACCCCGGGGTTGTGGGTGAACAGGTGGTCGTAGAACCAGCCGGCCACCTCCGGGCCGTGAGGCTCGACGGCCGAAAAGCTGCTCTTGATGAGTATGGGATTCACTGTCACGGGGCCCGACTGTATCGAGACGGTGACGCTACGGACAGATTTCACTAACGAAGAGTCAAAAACCCCACTGTCCGTCGAATTCAAGACAGTCCTTTACCGGTCACAGGTTGAACGGCGGACGAAGCGGAGGCCTCCGCTCCGGGACGGGCTGCGCAGGAGGCGCCGGATCCGCAAGGATGTCGGTCGGCCCGGCGCTCGGATCCGGCCCGTCCCCTCTGAACGGAGCAGCCCCCATGAAGGGATTCCGCAGCTTCCTGCTGCGCGGCAACGTGGTCGACCTCGCAGTCGGCATCGTCATCGGCGCGGCCTTCACCGCCGTCGTCAACGGCTTTGTGACGGCCTTCCTCACCCCGCTGATCGGTCTGGCCTCCGGCACGGTGGGCGACTACAGCCAGGTGAAGTTCAGCGTCCACGGCACCAAGTTCCCCTTCGGCGCCTTCCTCAACGCGCTGATCAGCTTTGTGCTGATCGCCGCGGTGGTCTACTTCCTGGTGGTGCTGCCGTTCAGCAAGCTCAGCGCCCGCCTGCTGCCCCGCAAGGACATCGAGGCGCCCAAGGTGGACTGCCCCGAGTGCCTGTCCTCCATCCCCGCGGCCGCCGTCCGCTGCGCCTTCTGCACCGCGGAGGTCGGCAAGCGCCCCTTCCCGGAGCAGGCCCACACCCGCGCCTGACCGGTCGGCGGCGGGGGCGGCACCGGGCCGCCCCCCGCCGCTCAGCCGGATCGTTCCACCAGCGCCGGACGCCGGGGGTCGTCCGCCCTGACGACCACGTCGGCGGCCTCCGCGGGCTCGGCCTCGGCGTCGTAGCGCTCGTACGCCGGGAGCGTCCAGCGCTCCTCCGCGGGGGTGCGCCGGGCCAGTGCGCCCGCAGTGAGCGCCAGATGCACCGTCAGCTCGAAGGGCAGCCAGCGGCCCAGCAGCAACGCGCCGTCGAGCAGCAGCACCCCGCCCGGCGGCAGCTCGGTGTACGGGGCCCGGGTGGCCCGGTCCGTGGCGGCGTCCCGGAGCGACGGCAGCACCCGGCCGCTGCCGCCGGGGTCCAGCGGGGCCAGCACCTCGCGCAGCAGACCGCCGGTGTCCAGCCAGCCGTCGTAGTAGGAGTCCGGGTCCTGGTGGCCGTATTCCAGGCGCAGCGAGGCGGGGCGCAGGAAGTCGCCGGCGGAGACCCGCAGCACCGGCCGCCCGCGGACCCGCAGCGAGGCGGCGAGGGTGTCGGCCAGCGCGCCGGGAGCCGCCGCCGGTGCCCCGTCCACGGCCACCCGCACCCAGGGGGTGCCGGGCAGGGCGGCGATGCGGTCGGCCAGTTCACCGGCCAGCCGCTCGGGGCTGATGGGGCGCACAGGAGAGGTCACCACGCCCCCCATCCTGCCGCGCGCGGCGCCCGATCGGGTGATCGGTGGGCACTGTCGGCGGTGCGCCCCGGCGGGTGCGGGAGGCGCCGCCGGATGCTGGGACGCGCTGGTACGACACGAGCCGGGCAATATGCACCATTTGATGTGTTATATGCCTAGCCTGACTGGGGAGGCGGCCTGCACTCCGGGGCCGCCCGTGCCACACCCGACCACGAGGACCGTGCATGGACGTGATCCCCCGCAGTCTCCAACGCTCCGTCCCCCGGGCGCCCGAGTCCGAGGAGCAGCCGCCCCCGTCCGGCACGGCGGAA
>NZ_LIQR01000190.1 GCF_001418575.1 Peterkaempfera griseoplana | reverse complement strand
CCCGGCTCGGGCGGCAGCGGCGCCGCCGCCCAGGCGGCGATCCGCGGTGGGGGCTTGGGGGTGGCCCTGGGTGCGGGGGCCGTCCGGGCGCGCGGCGGCTCCGCGTTCGCCTTGCGGAATCCGTACTCCCCCGCGACCGTCGTGAGCCCCAGGGCGACGGACGCAGCACCGGCCAGTTTCAGCACGCGTCGGCGCGACACGGCAGCGGACATACTTCCCCCCTGTACGGACCCGGGCAGTGGCCGTGCGGGCCCGGACGGCTTCACCGACGGGCCTTGGCCCCGCGGGGCGGCGTCCTGGGCGGTCGCGGCCGGGTACAGGATACGGATCAACAAGGAGAGTCCGCGAACCAACCCTTGCGCCGACACGCCGCCGAACCCCTCGGCGTCCGGCGGTCGGTCCGGCCCACCTTGTCCACCTGCACAGATCCGCACCACGGAGGTTCATGTGACCGCCAGCCAGCCCTCGTTCGACCGGTCCGCACACCCGCTGCTCGACCTCCCGCCGCTCACCGCACAGCGGTTCGCGGCGATCGAGGACCGGGTCGCCGCGCTGCTGCGCACCCGCAACGACGTGCTGATCACCCAGGGCGAGGCGCTGCTGCCGCTGGAGGCGGCGATCCGCAGCGCGGTGCGGCCCGGCAGCATCGCGCTCAACGTGGTCACCGGTCCGTACGGGGAGACCTTCGGCGGCTGGCTGCGGTCCTGCGGCGCCGAGGTGGTGGACCTGGTGGCGCCCTTCGAGGGGGCCGTGTCGGCGGAGCAGGTCGCCGGGGCGCTGCGGGACCACCCCGAGATCGACTTCGTCAGCCTGGTCCACGCGGAGGCGGCGACCGGCAACACCAACCCGGTGGCCGGTATCGGCGCCGCCGTGCGCGCCCACGGCGCACTGCTGATGCTGGACGCGGTGGCCTCGGTGGCGGCCGAGCCGCTGGAGACCGACGCCTGGGGCGTGGACCTGTGTGTGATCGGCGGCCAGAAGGCCATGGGCGGCCCGGCGGGGGTCTCCGCGGTGGCGGTCAGCGACCGGGCCTGGCAGCGGATCGCCGCCAACCCGCAGGCCCCGCGCCGCTCCTACCTCTCGCTGCTGGACTGGAAGGAGCGCTGGACGGACGCCGGCCGCACCGCCCTGCCGCACGCCCCGGCCCAGCTGGAGATGCTGGCCCTGGAGGCCTGCCTGGACCGGATCGACGCCGAGGGTCTGGACAGCGTGATCGCCCGTCATCGCGCCGCCTCGGCGGCCACCCGGGCGGGGGCCCGTGCGCTGGGCTCGCTCGGCTGCTTCGTGGTGCGCGACCAGGACGCCGCGCCGGTCGCCACCACCCTGCGCGCCCCCGCGGGCGTCGACGCCCGGGAGCTGGCCGCCGCCGCGCTGCGCAGCAACCCCGCCGTCCCGGTGCAGGCCGCGGGGGGCGCCCTCGCCAAGGAGATGCTCCGGGTCAACCACTACGGTCCCGCGGCCGTCCGTGCGACGGTTCCGGCCACGCTGCGCGCCCTCGCCGACGGGCTGACCGCTCTGGGCGCCACCGCCGACGGCCCGGCTGCCGCCCAGGCGGCCGAGGAGGCCTGGGCGGCGGCGCAGGCCGGCTGACCGTGCGGTTGGTGGGGCGTGCGCCCGGTCCCGCTCCCTCGGGGGGCGGGGCCGGGGACGGGCGGGCGCATGCGCCGGACGCTG
>NZ_LIQR01000019.1 GCF_001418575.1 Peterkaempfera griseoplana | reverse complement strand
ACGAGCGCCCGCCCGCTGTCAAGGTGGTCCCGCCGCCCTCCCAGCGGGCCGGCGCTCGTCGTCCGCGGTGCTCAGGTGCGGTACCGGTAGAGGATCCGGCCGCGGGTCAGGTCATACGGACTGAGCTCCACCAGCACCCGGTCGAACGGAAGGATCTTGATGTAGTTCTTCCGGATCTTTCCGCTGATGTGCGCGAGCACATGATGCCCGTTCTGCAGCTCCACCTTGAAGGTGGCGTTGCGCAGGCACTCGGTGACGGTGCCCTCGATCTCCAGGCCCTTCGGTGTTCTAGCCAATGTTTCTCTCACCACTCGATTCGTTGGGTCGGGCAGGAACTGTGTGCGGCGCTCAGCGGCGCACCAGTTCCAGGCAGCCACCGGTGCGCCGGGCGCCGGAGCCCTCGAACAACGCGATGGCTGCGGCGTTGGACTCGTCCACTTCGGCCCAGGCCGACTGGACGCCGTCGCGGTGCAGCGAGCCCAGCGCATGGGCCAGCAGCGCCCGTCCGATGCCGTGGCGCTGCTGGTCGGCCCGCACGGCGATCAGCCCGATGCGCGCCCGGCTGCGGACCCGCGCGACCCTGAGCAGTCCCACGTACCGCCCGTCCCGGGCCGCCACCACGAACTTCGAGGGGTCCAGCAGCATCGGACGCGGCAGCACCTCGGCCGGCATGGTCCGCCAGCCGACGGCGGCGTCGACCTCCTCGCGGATCGAACGGTCCAGCGCGCTCAGCAGGCCCTCGTTCGCCGCACCAGCAGGCAGGATCGTCACCCCCGCCGGCGGGAGCGGGGTGCCGAGCCCGGTGTCGCGAGGGTCCGTGGGCAGGACGTACTCCCGCTCACGGCGTCCGAGAGTGAAGCCGACCTGCTCCCAACACGATTTCAGGTCGAGGTCGGTCTCGCCGACCAGGGTGTGGAGCGGGTTCGGCAGGTCCGCCAGCATCGCATCGGCGAGCAGGTCGAAGACCCCGTCCCGCCACACATCGATACTGACGAAGAGCCGCCCGTCGGGCCGGTACGAGACGTCGCCGTGGCCGACGATCCGATCGTCGGCGTCCACCGCCCGCCACTGCGTCTCGGCGACCCGGGTGATCTGCATGGAGTTCATAGTTGTCGCCCTTCAGGAGTGCCTTGTTGAGGCGCTCCCGACGACACCTTGGTCAGTCGCACACCGTGACGGAATGGCGGAGCACCCACCTCACAACTGCGTTCATGGGTCCCACCTCCTCGCGTCCTGTCACGGTGCCCACAGGCTACCAAGCGGCGACTTGCCGCCCAACTCCTTTTCCGGGCCGCTCCCGTGAGGCTTCCGGCCACCGGGCGCGGGGTCGCGCGTCGGGCGTCTTCGCGATCCAAGCGCACCACGGTGGCACCGGCACAACCGTGGCTCGCCACCGGGTCGCCCTCCGGTGCGACCGGGGTACCACAGCCACCGGATGCGAGGACGCGACCGGTCGCCGCCCCGGGCGGGCCGGCCCCTGCTCAGCCCTCGCGCACGAACGTCCCCCAACCCACGTGGTCTGGACCATTGACATGGACATAATTCGCGCCTTGAATGCAGTGTGACCGGCGCATGTGTCATGCGCCGCGGACGAGGAGGGACCGGCATGTTCAGACCCCTTGCTGCCCGCATCCGCCTTCGAACCCTGTCACGGCTGCTCGCACTCCTTGCCGTGCTGCTCGGCGTTGTCGCAGGCCCAGCGAACTCCGCGCAGGCGGCGCCCGCCTTCAAGGTGATCGCCTTCTACGACGGAACCTACGACGCGGCGCACATCAGCTTCGTCCACGAGGCCAACTCCTGGTTCCCCCAGGCGGCGGCGCAGTACGGCTTCTCGTACACCTCGACCACCGACTGGAACCAGCTCAACTCCGCCAACCTGGCCGGCTACCAGGTGGTGATGTTCCTCGACGACTACCCGCACACCGCCGCCCAGCAGTCCGCGTTCCAGACCTACATGAACAACGGCGGCGGCTTCCTCGGCTTCCACGTCTCGGCCTTCAACACCGACAGCAGCGACTGGCCCTGGTACCACAACACCTTCCTGGGAACCGGCACCTTCCAGACCAACACCTGGGGGCCGACCGCCGAGACCCTCAGGATCGACGACCCCTCCCACCCCGCGACGGCGGGCCTGCCGGCCACCATCACCTCCTCGGTCAGCGAGTGGTACAGCTGGCAGTACGACCTGCGGCAGAACCCGGCGATCGACATCCTCGCGTCGATGGACCCCTCCACCTTCCCGGTGGGCACGGACCCCAACCAGTCCTGGTACAGCGGCTACTACCCGATCGTCTGGTCCAACCGTGACTACAAGATGATCTACGCCAACTTCGGCCACAACGCCATGGACTACGACACCAACACCACCCTCTCCTCCACCTTCGGCAGCGCCCAGCAGAACCAGCTGCTCATCCAGGGCCTGCGCTGGCTCGGCGGGCAGTCCGGCCCCGTCACCCCGCCGCCCGCCCAACCCACCGGTGCGATCCACGGCTACGGCGGCAAGTGTGTGGACGTCGCGGGCGCCAACAGCGCCAACGGCACCGCGGTGCAGCTCTACGACTGCAACGGCACCGGCGCGCAGAACTGGACGGTGGCCTCCGACGGCACCCTGCGGGCCCTCGGCAAGTGCATGGACGTCACCGCCGCAGGCACCACCAACGGCAGCCAGGTCCAGCTCTACGACTGCAACGGCAGCGGCGCCCAGAAGTGGCAGCCCGGCACCTCGGGTTCCCTGGTGAACCCGCAGTCCGGCAAGTGCCTCGACGCCACCGGCCCCAGCTCCGCCAACGGCACCCGGCTGCAGATCTGGTCCTGCACCGGAGCCGCCAACCAGAGCTGGACACTGCCGTCCTGACACCCCGGCCGACAGACCGACCGCTCCCGGCCGAGCGGGCGACACAGCCGGCGCCCGGGCCGCGGGTGCCCTCCGGGGAACCCGCAGCCCGGCTGAGGCCGGGTCGTCCGCCGCCTGCCGGGCGACCCCGCTCGGTACGTCCCGCGCCGCGGTACCGCCGGTGGACCTCCCGGCGGTACGGCGGATCGTGGCACCCGGACGCGGCCGTCCGGGCACCGCGGATCAGCGCACCGACCGCGGAGCGCCACGGCGGTGAATCGGGCCCCCGGGGGTGTACCAGCCGGCCTTCTTGCGGACGGCGGGAGACGGATCCCCGTCATGGGCGCGGGTCAGCGCGGTGAGAGCGTCCTGGTGGGTGTGCACCCAGAGCCCGACGAGTTCGACGGACATCGCCCGGACGTGGGGGTCGGGGTCGTGGTCCAGCAGCCGGATCGCCCGTGGCAGCAGCACCGCGCGATCCGGGCGGCAGCCGTCGCTCTTGCACCGTTCGCAGGACAGGGCGTGCAGGGCGGCCACCCGCACCCGGGCTTCGGGATCGTCGAGCATCGCGATCAGCTCGTCCACAGCCTCCTCGACGAGCAGCTGGTCCAGCAGCCGGCAGCACTGTTCGCGCACCATGGGGTGAGGATGAGCCAGGCCCCGGCGAATGGCCGGCACGGCGTCCGGGCCCTGCCGCAGCAGTTCGCGGAAGGCCGCCGGTCGCCGCGGCTCACTGCCCAGGGCGTCCACCAGTGCGTCCACCAGGACGCCATCAGGTGCTCCGGTCACCGACATGCGGGCCCCCCTCCTGCCATGACGAGTGTGAGTACCCGTCCTCAGGAACGGCAACGCCTTTTCCCGGCCGCAAGGACCCCGTTGACGCCGCGGCGCTCCCGAGCCCGGTCGGCGGCGCCGGCCGCGCTCCACGCTTGTCCCGACGCGAGTCCCCTCGCGGCCAGGACGGCGGCGGCCACACGCGGCCCCGGCTGCGCCGACCACTCACCCGCTACCCTCCCCCACATGGAACGGGCCACCATCCTGGGCCGCCTCGCCTCGGGCGCAGGCGAGACCGCCCTGCCGCGTCTCACCGCACTCGCCGCCGAACTCGACCTTCCCCTCGCCGACCTTCTCGTCGTCGCGCGGCACCCGGTGCCGGCGGATCTCCTCCCGCCGGAGCGCGACCTCGCGGTCATGAAGCAGTTCGCCCACCGCGTCAGTCACTGCGACCACCTGCAACTGGCCGCGCTGGAGGACTTCGCCCGCTCACTGCCACGCGTCGCCGCTCCAGGACCGTTCGTCCAGCCGGTCTCACGGCACCACCCTCCCGCCGGGACCGGCTTCGCCGCCGTACTCAACGGCTTGCTCCGCAACCGGGGCTCCGGCATCCGCGAGCTGCCCTTCATGGGACTGTCCCTCAGCACGCTGTACGGAATGGCGATGCGCTGGGAACCCGGTCCGCACCGGCGGCAGCAACTCTGCGCGATGGCCGGGCCGTTGGGCTGGACCCTGCCCGACATGTTCGCGATCGCCGCTGAGCCGTACGCGGAGGAGCTCCGCCCGATGCTGCTCTGCCGCCACGTGGGTCGGGTCTTCACGGCTGCCGCCCCGTTGACCACCGCGCAGCTGATGCGGACCGCCGAGCAGGCGGACCGGCTGAGCGGGCGCCGGGACCGCGATGCGTGGCAGCCCGTCTCGCAGGGCTTCGCCGAGGAGTGCCCGGACTTCCTCTGACAGCAGGAGCCCGGGTCGTCGCGTCCGCCCTCCCGCCCGGCGGACTGCATTCCCGTACCGCGCGGGCTGTGCGCTCCAGGGTGCAGAGGGTGTTCTCCAGCGCCCGTTCCCGGTCCTCACGACTCTGTCGCTGCGGCCCGACCCGCGGCCGTCCGCCGTGCGCACCTGTCGAGTGGTGCGCACGGCGGACGGCGGAACGCCGCGGAAGGGGTCAGAGCTGCGTGTCCGCACCGGACATGGAGTTCACCGCGTCGGCGACGGTACCGGCGTACAGACCCAGCTTCGGCTTGAGGACGGGCGTGCCGGAGCCGAGCGGGAAGTTGAGCGTGTCGGCGTTGGGCATGTGGTCCCCGTCGGCCAGCACGTTCATCTCGTCGACCCCGGACACGGTGCCGCTGCTTGCCCCGCTGGGGTCGAGATCGATCACCGCGTAGACAGTGCTTCCGGCCGGGACCGGGTGGACGGCCGCACTCCCCCCGGGAACCATCGGCCTGACATTACGGCTCTGGTCCTGGGACTGCGAGTCACCGAGGTCCACCTGCGGGTAGCGGCTCAGGCCGCATGCCTTCGCCCCGGCGTTGCGCACCTCGATCACCCGCTGGCCGGGCGCGCCGGGCCTCGTGGTGACGTGGACCGACAGCTTCGCCATGTCACAGGGGTGTGTGGCGGCGTAATTGGCGGCGGCCCCGGAGTCGCCGGTGTCTCCCGCCTTGATGGGAGCGCTCCCACGTGTGCCGCTGCCGCGCGTCCCCACCCCGGACGACGCAGGTCCGGAGGACGTGGAACCGGACGACGAAGTGGAGCCGGACGGCGCGGGATCGGACGGCGCGGAGGCCGCTGCGCCGGACGCGGAGACCTGCGGCGCGGCCGGCGCGCCGCTCGACACGGAGGCGGAGCCCGACTGACAAGCAGTCAGCGCACAGACGGCGCCGACGGCGAGGGCGGCCGGCACGAGCAGCGGGTGCAGACGACGGACAGACATGAATATTCCCCCCAAAAGGTGCGGTGTTCGTTGAACACCTTCCCAGACGGCCCCCTCGGCACCGCCGGTTGCACGTCCCGCGTCACAGCATCCGGGACACCTCTGGGACCGAACCACGACAATTCCGCCCTTCCCGCAGGCATGACCCATGACCTCGCCAGGTCCCTCGCCCTGGCGCCGGGTCAGCGCAGCGCGACCGCGAGTGCCTCGGCCAGGGTCACCGGCGGACGGCCGATCAGGCGGCGCAGGTCGCCGGAATCGGTGTACATCTCGCCGCGGCCCATGCCGAGGTCGGCGTCGGCGAGGACCTCCGCCAGCTCGGCGGGCAGCCCGGCAGCGGCCAGTACCTGGGCGAAGCCGGCCACCGGGAGGTCTGTGTAGGACACCTGCTTCCCGGCCGCGGCGGAGATCGCGGCGGCGAGCTCGGTCAGCGTGAAGGCTTCGTCGCCGCCGAGCTCGTACAAAGCCCCGGTGTGGCCCTCGGTGGTGAGGACGACAGCCGCGGCCTCGGCGCAGTCGGCGCGGGACGCGGCGCTGATCCGCCCCTCGCCCGCAGCGCCGACGACCGCGCCGTGCTGCAGGATCTGCGGCAGTTGGCTGGTGTAGTTCTCCAGGTACCAGCCGTTGCGCAGCACCACGCTGGGGATTCCGCGATCCCGCAGGTACTTCTCGGTCTCGCCGTGCGTGGCGCCGATGACGGTGGTGGCCGTGTCCGCGTGCGTCGTGCTGGTGTACGCGAGCAGAGAGACGCCCGCAGCCGCCGCGGCGTCGATCACGCGGCGGTGGTTGGCGACCCGCTCGCCCACGGGGACCGACGCCGAGATCAGCAGCAGCCTGTCCGCCCCCGCGAAGGCCTCGGCCAGGCTGTCGGGGTCCGCGAAGTCGGCGCGGCGTGTCGTGACGCCTCGGTCGGCCAGGTCCTTGATCCCGGCGATCTGCCGGCCGGTCGCGACGATGTCGGTGGCCGGGACACCGCGCCGCAGCAGCGCCTCGACGGTGAGCCTGCCCAGCTGGCCGGTGGCTCCTGTGACGACGATCGACATGATGGTCCTTCCTTTCTTCCGCGCGTGCCTCGCATGGCTCGCGCACCTCCCCCGCCTGTAGCGATTCGTCCGCGGCGGGATGAGAATCAGGATGACCTGTACACTCTCCATTGGGAAGTAGCCACTTTTTGGTAGGGTACTTACCCAAGCGAAAGCATCGAGGTGAGCTGTAATGGCGGCAGCCAAGAACGCGACCGGACCCCTACCGTCATTCGATCCGTACGAGCGCGGCTGCCCGTCGCGGGACCTGCTCGACCAGATCGGCAGCAAGTGGGCCGTCCTCGTGCTGGGCGAGCTCGGCCGGAACGGGTCGTGCCGGTTCAGCCGGCTCCGGCAGGCGCTCGCGGGCGTGAGCGAGAAGATGCTCACCCAGACGCTCCGCACCCTGGAACGCGACGGACTGGTCAGCCGGACCGTCTACCCGGAGGTGCCGCCGCACGTGGAGTACGAGCTGACCGCGCTCGGCCAGACGCTGCGGGAACCGCTGAAGGCGCTCACGGAGTGGTCGGTGCGGCACATCGAGGAAGTCATCACCGCCCGCGAGCAGTACGACGACCGCACCGAGCGCACCCGCTAGGGCAGCGGCGGCCGGCGACTGAACTCCCTGGTGAGGCAGCGTCACGGGCACATCGGGCATCTGTCCCCGGAACCTCAGCGATCCGACACGCCACCGGTCGGGACGGCTGTCGCGGACGCCCCGGCCGTCGGTGCCCGCAGGAACAATCGCCGGAGGACGTGGCCCAGCCCCATCGCGCCGCCCGGCCCATATCCTTCGGCCAAGCCCCTGCGGATCCGGCTGAGGCCCGAAGCACAGGGACATGTCCTGCTGCCGAGCCGAGCGCCGGGAACGACATCACTCACTGACCTGGGTATGTGCCGGCCCCGAGTCGTAGCGGTCGAGAAACTCGTTCGCCGGAAGGTCGAGCGCATGCAGTTGGGAGAACACCTCCGTACCCGCGCCCACCTGCTGGTCACCAACGGAGATCCGGTAGACCTGCACCATGCCGAGGGCTTCGAAGCCGTTCTCCCCCGCGTACTCGGCCGACTCCCGCTCAGCCAGTTCGACGGCCTCGTCGAGGGACCGTGCCCGGAACAGCACGACACGCTCCTCATAGGGACGGCCTTCCCAGGTCAGCCATCTGTGGAAGGTCCTGGCGCCGTACCAGGCCTCAGGCTCCTGCTCCATCGCGGTCTGTCACCCCCTTGCGCTGTCAGGGACGGGCGGCAGCAACGGAGCCACACGTTCCCACAGCTCGTCCGGAACACAGTCACCACACACACCCGCCGCACAGCCCACCGACCGGGATCGCCGGCTGCGAGGTCATGGGCTGAACCCGAGCCTGAAACGATCAGTGAATCGCTGGAGCCCCGTCGGCGTCTACGGATACGGTACGCCGATGGCCTCTCAGCACTCCTTGCTTCCGCGCTCGACACCGGCCGCCTCGGGGATGTCCTCCCGTTCGATCATCGCGCTGCTCGATCAGCTCGAAGCACGATCCGTCGAGTGTCACTCCCTCATGGTCGTACGCCACGGTCACGTCGTCGCCGAAGGCTGGTGGGCGCCCTACTCGGCCGAACGCCCGCACCTTCTCTACTCACTGACCAAGTCGTTCACCTCGGTCGCCGTGGGGCTCGCGATCGCCGACGGGAAGCTCTCACTGGACGACCGCGTGGTGGACGTGCTGCCCGACCACGTGCCGGACGACATCCCGGAGCAGGGACGCCGCCTCACCGTCCACCACCTGCTCTCCATGACAACCGGACACCGCGCCGACAGCCTCGCCGAGGCCTGGCAACGGGAACCGGACGACCTGGTGAAGGGCTTCCTGCGGGTACCGTTCCCCGATGCCGAGGGCACGCGGCACGCCTACGACAATCCGACCACCTACATTCTGGCCCGGATGGTGGAACGGGTCACGGGCCGCAGCCTCCCGGAACTGCTCGACGAGCGTCTCTTCCGCCCGATGGGCATCGACCACGCCGAATGGGACCGTGTGGCGAGCGGTGCCGTCTTCGGGTTCCACGGACTGCATCTCACGACCGAGGACGTCGCCGCCTTCGGTGAGCTGCTGCTGCGCGGAGGCCTCTGGGGCGACCGGCAGCTCGTCCCGCGTGCATGGGTGGAACTCGCGACCGGACGGCACATCGACACCACGCAGATCGACGGCTGGTCGGAGAATCACGACGCGCTGTGCGGCTACGGGTACCAGTTCTGGATGTCGCGTCACGGTTACCGCGGTGACGGTGCCTTCGGCCAGCTGTGCCTGGTCGTCCCGTCGTACGATCTCGTGGTCGCCGTGACCGCTGCCGTGACGCAGGGGGAGGCAGTGCTCGACCCCTTGTGGGAGTGCCTGCTGCCCGGCCTGGACCAGGCGGGAAACACCCGGGACGACGATATTCTCGCCGATCGGCTGCGGCAGTTGTCCTTGGCACCGGTGCCGGGTTCGGCCCCCCCGGAGCGTTCCGCCAAGGCGAGAGTCGACGCCTCCGCCGAGGATTCGGCCCTGCCCGACGGAACCACGGTGACCGTCGAGCCCGTGGACGACGGATGGCGCCTTCGACTCGAACCGTCCCTCGACGTCGAGGTCGGCCACGGCCGATGGCGCGAGAGTTCGCCGCTCGGCCGTCCCGTCCTCGCGGCCGGCGCCTGGCAGGGCAACACGTTCGTCGCCGACCTCTACGTCATCACCAGCCCGCACCGGGTTCGGCTGTCGGTCGACACCGACACGGGAACGGCGACGGCGACATGGAACGTCGTACCCCTGACCAGCCCGGATCTGGTCCTGCACATGACGTCACCGCTGATGACACGGCCCGACGTCTCCTAGGTGACACCGTCGCCCGCCGGGGAAGCGCGGCATCACCCCGGTGACGGCGGCACTGCCGTGTCCTGCCGGGTGGCGGGTTCCGGCGGCGAGGTTGCGCAGGCCGGCCATGCCCCGAGGGGCGGTGCCGGTGCTCATGCGCAAGGCGGCCTCGTGCCGGCGGACCTCACTGGCGCGCCGTTCAGATCCCGAGCCGTTGGCGCAGGCCGGACAGCGCACTGCCCGTGGGTCGCTCGGGCGTGACGGTCAACGACCACCGAGCGGGCTGGGCGGCCGTGACGGTGATCAGTCCGTGTCCACAGAACCGGGCACTTCGAAGGCTCGCGTCCGAAGAGCCGTAGATCAGGGTCCCGAGTCTGCTGAACATGCACCGCTCCCCGCGACGGTGCTTCCTGAGACAGCGGTATTCGACCTCCCACGAACGCGAGGTGTCGATGTGGATGCCGAGAACGGCCGGCGCGTTCGACCGGTGGACGAGCACCTCCGAGCCGGTTCCCTGGTACTCGCGCAGCAGCTCCACCGCCTCGCTGAGCGGATGCAGACGGACCGTCCACGACCCGGTGTCCGGCTGCAGGCCGGACGGAACGATCTGCAGGTGCGTGGGAGCGTGGTGACTGTCCGGGACCGTGGCGAGGTGGAAGCGGGCGCGCCCGTTGCCCTGCAGCTGGTGGAAGCCGACGGTGTTCGGCTTGGCCTCCTCCGCTGGAACAAGCACGGAGTTGAAGTCGGTGAGGCCGGTACCGTTCCTGGTCACCTCCGTGATCGCTGCCCGGCCCGGCTCCGGCCAGTCGATCGGGATCAGGTAGGACCGCTCGTTGCTCCCCGAGTAGGAGAACCGCTTCGTCTGGAACGGGTACGGGATCGGTCTGCCGCGGTCGCGCGCGGCGCGTGAGACGTCTATGGGCACCGGCAGCCCGTGGGCGCGGGCATCGAGCCGGACCAGGGCGTTCCTGGCGCAGGCCAGTTGCTGTCGCACCCGATCGAGGTCGCGGCCGTCGAGCGCGTCGCCGGCCTTGCCGTAGGAATCCAGCGCCCGCCGATAGTCGGCCAGTGACTCCGGCCGTACATCCGGCGCGGCCGGATCAAAGGTGAGCTGGGCGATCTCCTCGCCCAGCTCGGTGACCACCTCGACGAGTTCCGCGAGCGTGCGGTCCCGCTCGCTCTCGCGCCCGTCCCGGACGACGGCTGACAACTGCGGCGGCGACGCGGTCCGCCGCGTCCGGACGACGAGCAGGATGAGCAGGACGCTGGCGACACCCAGCACATAACCGAGCACGACCTCCACGGCGGCCCTCCCCACCGACGCGCGCCCCGGAACGGAGCGCGGGATCGCCGCATCGTAGCCCTACCCGAAGCACCACCCCACGGTGACCGGCTGTCGTCCCGCCTGAGTGTATGACGACCGGTCAGACACGAGACTCCCCCAGGTCATTCCGTGGCGCTCAGTCGGTCCCCGGCGGTGGGTTCGGCTGCGGCTCCCTGGCGGAGCACGTCGTAGCCGATGAACTCGAACAGGCGGTCGCCGTGGCGCAGCGGGGCGGGTGTTCCGGCGAAACGGTGCACACCGACCCCGAAGCCGGCGTCCGCCGCCGACAGCCACTGCAGTTCGAAGCCCTGCGCCTCGAACCACTCGCAGATCTGCGGCACTCGGTCGGGTGCGGAGCGGTGGCGGGTCCAGATGACGGTTCCGCCGGCCTTGCACAGCTGACTGCAGGCAGCGACGGTGTGCTCGATGTCGGCGTCGGTGATGTTGCCGAAGACGCCGCACACAAGGACGAGATCCGCGGGGGCCGCGTCCTCGTACTGGTCGATGAGGCCGGCGTCCCCGGTCACCACCTCCACCTGCCGCAGGCCGGCCCGCCTGGCCCGCTCCGCTGCGGCCGACGTGTTGCGCGGATCCAGCTCGACGAGCTTCGCCCGGACGTCGTCGCGGCGGGGGTGCCCGGCCAGAACGTCCAGAAGATCGCGGCCGTCCCCGGCGCAGAGGCTGATCACCCTCACGTCACCGTCCGGGGCGCCGGACAGAGCAGCCCCGATCTGGGCTTGAACCGCCTGCAACCGGCGTGCCATCCACGAGTCGGCCAGGTCGTATCGATCGTGCCATACGCTCCAGTCCATGGACGGACGCTACGGCTGCCCGTCCCTCACCGGCGACCCAGTTTCCAGGCACCGGGCCGGGGACGCGTCCGTCGCGGGCATCCCCCGCCTTGGCCCGCCGCGTGAGGCTGTGAGCAGTCGGCCTCGGCGTGGACCTCGGGGCCGGGCCCGACTGGACCGGCCCGCGAAGGTCAGGGCCCCTCGTACGACGCTGCGTTGTATGCGGCAAGCTGCTCGGTGAACGCGCGGGCACCGCCCTGCGCCGGGTGGCGGACGGGCGTGGCGTCGACACCGGCGCGGGCCAGAGCGCCCTGCGCCTTGCGGCCCACCGCGAGGAACGCCGTGATGCCGAACGCCTCCGCCAGGGCCAGCGCGATCGGAGCACCGGCGGCCACCTCGGTCGCCCGGGGCGCCCGGTTGGTCCCCGGACGGCCAGGCTCGTGCGGGTGGTTGGGGTAGATCGCCCACATGAGCGGGAGCGGTCCACGCCACGCGGCCAGTGCCCGCCAGACGATCCCGGCGGACTGCTCCCAGTCCGCGGCAGGATGCTCCGGCAGGGCGAACCCGTCACCCTGCGGAGCGCCGGTGATGAGACCGGGCCTGGCCGTCAGCTGCCGCATGCTCGTGAAGGGCACCCCCGACACCGTGTGTCCCCGATAGCCGGGCGCCTCGCCCACCAGCATCACCCGCGGCCCGCCGACGGCCATCGAGGCGGCCATCAACTCGTGGTAGCGCCGCAGGTTGTGCTCACGACGTCGCCCGTCCGGCTCGGGGCCGTACAGGTACTCCGCATCGTCCGGCACCGGAATCGCCCGCAGCAGCTCCCAGAAACCCCGGGTGTCCACGGCCGCCACCTGCTCCACCACGCCCTCTGTGCAAGGAGACCGCCGCCCGACGACGGCTCCAGGTTGGACATGCTACGCGCCGCAGGCCAGGGGCGGCCGCCGCGTCACCCCGCAGGCGTACGGCCGTGCGGTGTGCCCAGGTGTGTGCATCGGCATACCCGAGACGGACGTGCCCGAGACGGACGTCCCTGACGGTCTCGGTGCCGGGGCTCACCGGCCGGGGCGGTTCGGACCACGCCGACCCCGGCTTCCGTACGGCCGGGGTCGGCACGTTCAGCACCTTGGCGAGTGGGGGCACGAGACGGAACCGGGCGGGTTTCGCGGGCGGCCACCCCGGACACGCGGGGGTGTCACCACGGCGTGGTGAGCGGCGTGCCCTGTCCGTGCTGCCGCCAGGCTTCGGTGAGGCGGGTAAGGCGGATGGGGGCGGCGATGCCGCGCAGGGTCGCGATCCTGCCCTTGGCGATGTCGAACGTCACGGAGCCGACGACCTGGTCGCCGAGCACGAAGAGGACGGCGGGGCCGCCGTTGACGAGCGCGTAGTGGACGGCGGGTGCGCCACCGGCGAATCGCCGTTTCGCGGCCGTGGGCTTGAAACCGGCCCGTACGACGGCGGCGATGCGCTGTGGAGTGTCGTACCGCAGCAGCTTCTCGGCCAGACCGGCGACATTGGAGTCGGAGACCGCGGTCGCGTCGTCGGTGAGCAGCGCCACCAGCCGTTCGGTGCGGCCCGAGGAGGCGGCGGCAAGGAATTCCTCGACCACCCTGCGGGCGGACGCGGGGTCGACTTCGGCGCCGCTGCGGCGTGCGGCTATGACGCGGCGCCGGGCCCGGTGGAGGTGCTGTTGGCTGGCGGACTCCGTGATGTCCAGGATCTCGGCGATCTCGGCGTGGCTGTAGGAGAACACTTCGCGCAGCACGTAGACGGCCCGCTCGAGGGGGGACAGGCGCTCCATGAGGGTCAGCACGGCCAGGGAGACCGATTCGCGTTGCTCGAACGTCTCGGCCGGGCCGAGCATCGGGTCGCCGTCGAGAAGTGGTTCGGGCAGCCAGGCGCCGACCGTGTGCTCGCGGCGGGCTTGTGCCGAGCGAAGCCGGTCCAGGCACAGGTTGGTGACGACCTTGGTCAGCCATGCTTCCGGCACCCTGATGCGCTGCCGGTCGGCGGCCTGCCAGTGCAGGAACGCGTCCTGCACGGCGTCCTCGGCATCGGTGGCGGAGCCCAGTAGCCGGTACGCCAGCGAGGCCAGCCGGCTCCGGCCGGCCTCGAACCGGCCGGTGTCGAAGCGATCAGTGACGGTGCTGTCCACGCGGGCCACCCTTGCGGCTACGCGACCACCTTCTCGGCGGACACATCCGGCGCTGTGGGAATGGGGCCATTGGCGGCCAGGCGGTGCTTGCGCCTGGGCAGGCAGAAGGTCGGGTGAGAGGTGGTCCACAGCGACATCCTGAGGATGCCCGCCTTGAACCGCGCGGCCTTCCGGCCACCCATGTAGTTCGGCTTCGCCTGCGCATCGTCACCGACCATCTGCAGGATCCCGTCCCGTCGCCCGAGGCTGATGTGATTGCCGATGTACTCCAGCTTGGCGTGGGAGACCTTGCGGCCGGTCAGACGTCCCACGATCGCGGCGATCGCCTGCATGCCCGTGTAGCCGGCCGAGGCGCAGGACATCGGCAGCGGCCGGCCGTTGTCACCGACGGCGTAGGCGCTGTCGCCGACGGCGTAGACGTTCGGGTGCGACACCGACCGCATGGTCCGATCGACGACGATCCGGCCGCTCTCGGTGACCTCCAGCCCGCCGGCGGCGGCGATGGGGCTGACCGCGAACCCGGCCGTCCACACGGTCGCGTCGGACGCCACGGCGGTGCCGCCGGCGCACAGCACCCGCGTCGCTTCGACGGTCTCGACGACGGTGTGCTCCAGGACCGTGACGCCCAGCCGGTCGCAGGCCTGGCGCAGGTGGTCGCGGGCTCCGGCGGAGAGCCGGGCGCCCAGCTCGCCGCGGGCGATGAGGGTCACCGACAGTCCGGGCCGCGATTCGGCGATCTCGGTGGCGGTCTCGATGCCGGTCAGCCCGTCGCCGACGACCAGTACGCTGCCGCCTTCGCCCCGCCCGCCCAGGCTGTCCAGACGCTCGCGCAGGCGCAGCGCCGAGGGCCGGGCGGCGACGTCGAAGGCGTACTCGGCCACGCCTGGAACGCCGCCTTCGTCCCCGTGGCTGCCGAGCGCATAGAGCAGTGTGTCGTAGCCGAGTTCACCGCCGCCCTCGGCGTCGGCCACGGCGACGACCTGTCGCCCTGCGTCGACGGCGGTGACACGGGCCAGGCGCAGCCGTATCCCTGTGCCCGCGAAGACGTCGGCGAGCTGCGGGGCCTCGATCTGCCGGCCCGCCGCGAGCTGGTGCAGCCGCAACCGCTGGACGAAGTCCGGCTCGGCGTTGACCACGGTGATCTCGGTGTCCACCGGGGACAGCCGGCGGGCCAGGTTCCCGGCCACGTAGGCCCCGGCATAGCCGGCGCCGAGAACGACGATGCGGTGCTTCATGAGTAGCTCCTGTCGGTTCGCCTGCCTTCGGTGATTGAGCGGGACAGCACTCGGATTGCTGACAGGAACTCCGTGTGACATGGGTCACATGATGGTCTCTCGACCGATGAAGCCGGGGAGTCCCTCAGCCTGTCCGCGTACGTGCGGCCGGTGGCGTCGGCAGATGTGCCGGCGGCTTGCCGTTACTCACCGCCGCTTCGCCGCCCCGCGTCCATGCCGAGCACTCGGCTCTTGCTCCGTGCCCGAGGAGACGATCAGCCCGAAGTCGCGGAGACCGCAGGTGGCTTTGTGCTCCGGCGGGATGCTTGCCGGTGACGGCTGGTCGGTCAGGGCGTCAAGGCGGTGAGCGGCAGAGCTCGGCGGAAGACGGCCATGGCTCGGCCGGGGCCGTTGTAGTCGTCGACGATCCTCGCGTCGAAACCGAGGCTGCGATGGAAGGCGATCGATCCGGTGTTCCCGACCGACGTGATCGCCTTCAACTGCCGTGCACCTTGACGTTCCGCTGCCTCAGCGAACGCCGCGTACAGACGACGCCCCAGACCGCTGCCGCGGGCGTCGTCCCGCGTGGCGACCAGATGCACGTACCCGGTGCCGGTCGGCGTGACGAACCCGAAGATGTATCCATGGATCCCGTCCTCGGCCCGGGCGACCAGGCAGGTCGAACCGAACTCCTGCACCAGTGCCAGAAGGTGCAGTGACCGGAGGTCGCGCTCGCCCCAGTAGCGGGAGTGCTCGGACAGGACCTGGTGGAAGTCGGCCGTCCTGGCCGGCACGATCTGTATGCCCATGGCGACGATCCTGGCAGGAGCCGTGGCCGTTACGGACCAGGCCCGTTGGGCAATCCGTGACGCAGGCCGGACCCGCCCGGTCTGCTCCCGCCCTGCCCGGTCGGGCATCTCCCGTGCACCCTTGGGCGCGCACCCGCCTCGCGACCGCCGGACCGGCATCCCACCGGTTCCACGCGGGCGTGCGGCAGGCCGCAACATCTGCAAGTGAGCGGGCCCGGCCGTCTGCTGAGTCTCGCGGGGAACGGTACCCACCGGGTGGGTCAGCCCAGGCCTCCGGGGGGAGGCAGGGAGCCCGGGGTGGGACGGTAGTGGTCGGCCAGGGGCAGGTAGCGGCTCCGCGCATGCCGCTCGCCCGCCGCGGGATCGTGCCACTCACCGCGGCGCCTGCGCCGGGTCGAGACCTTGCGGAAGAATGCGGCGACAGCCGCACCGACACTTCTCACCGGGGCTCCTCAGTCCTGCCTTCGCGGCCCTGCGGGCCGTTGGAACCACAGCTTGCCCGGTCCCGTGCCCGACCATGTGCGGGTTGAGCAGAACCTGAGGTTGCGGACACCACCCGTCCCGTCCGACCCCCGGCGGGACGCATGAGGGAAGCCGCCTTGCGTTCCTCCCAGTACCGCCCCGATGCCCCTGCTGTACGGCCGCCGCCCCGTATGGCGGCCTGATCGGCCGCTGCCGAGCGACACCGTTGAGGTCGATCTCGTCATGTCACGGCTCGGCGGCTACGCATCGAGGCCATGTGCCCGGGAGCTGGGAGGGCGGCGGTCTACGCTCGCGCCATGGCGATCACATATGAGTGGCGGGGAGACTTCGACAACGCAGCCGTCAACGCGCTGCATGCGGCGGGGTTCAACCATCAGGCCCTGGAGGTCGACTGGCTGACCCGGGTGCAGCGCCACAGCCTCGGCTGGGTCTGTGCACGGCATGACGGTGACCTCGTCGGCTTCGTCAACGTCGTGTGGGACGGGGGCGTCCACGCGTTCATCCTGGACACTGTGGTCGCACAGAGCCGTCGCCGCTCGGGGATCGGAGCCGAGCTCATCGCGGAGGCCGGCCGGCGCGCTCGGGAGGCCGGCTGCGCCTGGCTGCATGTCGACTTCGAGGACGATCTGCGGTCGTTCTACTTCGACGCCTGCGGGTTCAAGCCGACGACCGCGGGTCTCATCGCGCTCTGAGCCGTCCTCGCCGCCTGACGCGCCCGTCCATGGACAGCGTGAAGCCCCTGCCGGGACAGGTCTCACCGCAGGATCGCGTCCCGCTGGCAGGGCTTCACGTCGGTCGCCCGTGTCGCCTGCGGCCGACGTCCCTTCCGAGAGGCCCTGCAGCACTGCTCGATCTCGTCCCCTTACGTCGCAAGCCCGGGGAGGCGTGTCAGCTCCGGAAGTGAGGCGGGCTCCGACCTCCTGACGGAGTGTGTTTGCCGTTGACGCGAGGGGTAACGCGCAGTACATGAGCCAAGCGAACAGTGACACGAATTCGGATGCGGTATCCAAGCGGAGTACGGCTGCCAAAGCCCGGCAGACCACGGCGAAGGCGACTGCTCCCGCGGCCCGGGCGGCGAGCAAGACAGCCGACAAGTCGAGTGACGTGACGTCAGCAGCCAGTGACACGGTCGAGCGTGCAGCCGGGGCGGGCGCCGCGGTCATGCACAGTGCGGCCGAGCGCGTCCAAGTCGGCCGCCAGGCCGTCGTCGCCGCCTCGGGACAGGTCGCGGCAGTCGCCAAGACCACGTGGACGGCGATCGCCCACCGGAAGCTGGTCGCGGCGGGTGTGGGCACGGGGCTGTCGGCGTTGGGCGCCACGTCGTACCTGGCAGGGCGCCGCGCCGGGCGCCGCTCGCTCGGTCCGATCACCAGGCTGACCGGCGGGCGGATCTGAGGCGGCAGGCGGGCCCGCACGGCACTTCCCCACGGCGGATGAGGTGCGCCCTCCGCAGCCGCCATCACACGGCCCGCCGCCTCGACCAGAGCCTCGGAGTCGCCGGTCTCCCCGTCAGGGTCGACCACCGCCAAGGCGCGGCAGTCGATCGGAGGCGGTGGGACCGGCGGCTCCCAAGGTTGTCCGGAACTGTCAGGCGGCCCACGGGGGCCGTTCAGTCCGCGCCCCTGCCTGCGGGCCGCCTCCACCTCGGCGGTCGGCCGCCCTGGTGGGCAACGACCCGTCGTCCGGTGACGGGCATTCCCACGGCCCGCCCACCGCATCGCGACGGGGCCCGGCTCAGTAGGCGGTGTAGAAGAGGACGGTGTGCGTGGCGCTGTACACGGAGACGGTCCTCATCACGGTTCTCCCGGCGCCGCCCTGGGTCTTCCGGAAGTCGGTGAACAACGAGGAGACGCGTTCGCCTTCTGCGGTCTCGGTGCTCATCGCCGGGTAGTCGGTCTCGATCTCGGTACTGACGAAGGCGGGCGAGGCCGACTCTGTGATCGCGACGACGTGCTCGACGACGGCCTGGTCCTGTGCCGTTCCACGGCTCGCGGTGAAGGCCTTGAAGTCCTTCAGGAGCGCCGCCGGATCACTGGGCCTTTCGTCCGGCCGGCTGGTGACGTCCTGGTTCAGGCCGCCTGCCGGCCTGCCGGAGCGGAGGAAATGCTTCTGCACCGCGGGGACGATGCCTCCGCCGACCACCACCACGGTGAGGAACGCGGCGATGGCCCAACGCTGACGCCGGGCCACGGATGACCGGTCCGAGGCGGTACCGACCGTCGGCGTGCCGCCGCCGGGAGCGTTCACCGGAACCGGGTCCGTGGGGACCTGGGGCGTACGGGGAGGGGCCGCTGCCGCCGGGCGCGCGGGAGCTGGAGGTCGGCCGACACGACGTGCCGTCCCGTTGACCGGGCGCATCCGTCCGTCGAGGGCGTAGACGAACAGGGCGATGTCGTTCCGGTCGGCGTACTCCACCGCGGTGGCTGCGTAGCTGCTGCCGGTGAAGAAGAACAGCTGCTTGCGCATGTCGTGGCCGCGGGCGCCGAAGAGGTTCTGGAGTTCGGGACGGCCGACCGCCGCGGCCTGGTACTTGACCTGTCCCAGGGCGCTGCGGGAGCGGACGTCGATCCCGCCGTCGGCACCGCCCGGCTTCGCCTGGGCGTCGCGGTGACCCCAGTGGCGCATCCATGCGGCGGCGTTGTGTTCCGCGTCCTGCCAGGTCTGGATCTGGCGCCGGGGTGGCGGGGCGGCCGGTATGGCGGTCACGCTGTTCTCGCTGGTCACGGGCATGAACTATCACAGTTCCCAAATATTCGGAACTGGAGATTCCGGTGGCATCGCACGGCCTGGCCGCACGCCGGCTCAGAGCGAGCGGGTTCGGTGACATCGGGCCTCTACTGCAGCAGCACACGCCAGTCCCCTGACGTTGAGTCACCTACGGTCATCTACAGTCACCGTGGGATCGGCGGGCCGACGAGAGAGTGAGGACCTCGTTCGCACCGTCGCCCTCGCCGCCGACGCGTCCCGCTGGCCCCGTGGTCGTCGGCCGGTCTGGGGCCGCCGTTCCCTCCGCCTCAGTCATCACGGCAGAGTCCCCAACTGCCTACGGGGCGACGCCCTTCAGTCGATCCCACCGCTGTCCACGACCTCGTGGTCATCAACCGCGGGCAGTTCGACGACTTCCAGTGCTGCGCCGACGCCGTGCGACGCGAAGGCACCGACTCAGACTGCGAGCCAGATCAGGTCGGTCACCCGCAGCACTCCCGCGTCCGAGTCCGGCAGGAAGTACAGGAGCACCGGCTCGCCGTAGACGTCCACCGCGTGGCGGCCGTCCGCAAGCCTGGTACCGGCGAGCGGCTTGCCGGCGGCGGCCGCAGCGGCCACTTCGAGGGCCAGGGCGCGGACGAACAGCACGATGGCGTCGTGGAGCCGCTCCTCGCCTGCCTTGTGCATGTCGGTGAGAGTCTGCGCAGCACGGATGTCCAGGCTCACAGCCCATCTCTGTGGCAAGGCGCCGGTCACTCCCCGTCGACGAGCAGCAGGTCGGGCAGCGGCACCTGGTTCACGCCCAGCCGGGCGTCGGCCAGCCGCTGGTCACCGCCGGGCACCTTGTCGAGCATGAGCGCGTACCACCTGGCGGACACCACGTCCTCGAGGTCCTCGGCCGGGGTGGCCAGCACCTCCTCCAGGAACTGCCTGCGCTGCTGGTCGTCCGGCAGGGCCGCACGTACGGCCTCGATCGTGCGAGGGAACGGGCGGACTCTCGGGTCGGCGGGCTGCGCGGCGGGCTGCGCGCTCATGGGGCTCTCCTTCACGACGCTGCAGGCCCACGGTACCGGTTGCCACTGCCGCGAGGCAGGGGATCGCCGCACGGTCGCCGGGCCCGCATCCACGGGGTTGCCACGCCAGGGCGGCCGGACCGGGCGAACAGTCAGCCGCACAGCCGCAGGTGAAAAACCCGGCGACACCGGGAGGCGGCCCCTCGATAATGGCCGTCGTGGACGAGGTCGAGGTCGAGGTCGTCGTAGCCCATCGCGAGCGCACGACCCTGCGCGTCGGCGACGTGTTCCTGAAGATCGACGCCCACCCGACCCGCATCGACTCCGAGGTCGCGGCGATGGCCATGGCTCCCATCCCCACGCCCGCGGTCCTCTGGCACAAGCCGCCCGTGCTCGCCATCACCGCCCTCCCCGGGACGGCCCTCGGCCGCCTCGGCGAGCCCTCGACCGCATCGTCGGCGGCGTGGGCCGCGGCAGGTGCCGCCATACGGACACTGCACGACACCCCACCACCGCCATGGCCCGGGCGGAGCCTCGACGGGATCGCCTCCGACCTCGACCGCGAATGCGAGCGGCTCGTCACCCAGGGCATCCTTCCCTCCGACCTGGTCACCCGCAACCGCCGGGTAGCCGAGGCTGCGCTCCGGCCGTGGACACCGGTCTTCACACACGGCGACCTCCAGATCACCCACGTGTTCGTCGACGGTGACGACGTCACCGGCGTCATCGACTGGTCCGAGGGCGGCCCGGGCGATGCCCTGTTCGACCTCGCCACCCTGACGCTCGGACACCCGGAGCGCCTCGACGACGTCCTCGCCGGCTACGGCGCCGACGTCGATCTCGACGTGATCCGCGCCTGGTGGTCGTTGCGGAGCCTGCTGGCGGTCCGCTGGTTGGCGGAACACGGCTTCGACCCCTTCCAGCCAGGCTGCGAGGTCGACGTGCTGAGAGCCCGGATGTGACGCCGCGCCAGCCGGACGACCTCAAGTGCCGCTCCGCCGCACCCAACAAGCCGTCCCCCGGAGCGCGCTCCGGACCGATAAGGCCACGGCCGTCCTGAGGGCCCTGGGCAGCCGGGCGGTCAGGCCGGAGGCCCACCCACGACTCCCGTCGACGTCTTGCCTCCGTTGAAGGCCGCCCTGCCCTTCCGCTCGCCGCGATCGCCCTGCCCTGTCGGGCGTGCGGGCCGCGAAGGCATCGTCCCCCGCTCATGCACGACAGGACCCCCCGGCTTCCGGACGAGTTCGGCCATACGCCCGGACTCGTCCTCGTCGGCAGGCGTGTCCGCGGATGCCGTGCCGACCGTGAGCCTGTACGGAAGCCGACGGCAGTCGACCGCTCAGGGCAGGAGGACGGTCTTCCCCACGGTGGCCCGAGAGGTGATCGCCGCATGCGCGGCGGATGCCTCCGCCAGCGGGAAACGCTGCCCGACGACCGGTCGAAGACGTCCCTCCGCCGCCGCGACGAGCGCCTCACGGGTCTGGCGCAGCTGTACTGCGGGTGCGCGATGTCCGGTCGGCGGGCCTACGTAGGAGGACACGGTGACTCCGCGCTCGGCGGCCGCGGCGGGGTCCAGCCGGGTGACGCTCCCGCTGGACGCTCCGTAGATGACGAACCGTCCGCCCGGAGCCAGCAACTCGAAGGCGCTCAGCCCGGTCGGCCCGCCGACCGCATCCAGGACCACCGTCACACCGTCCGGCGCCACCCGCCGCACCTGCTCCGGCCAGTCGGGCTCCGTGTAGTCGATGGCCGCATCCGCGCCGAACTCCCTGGCCAGCCCCAGTTTCGCCTCCCCGCCCGCCAGCGCGATCAGCATCCCGGCACCCGCCGCGCGGGCGAGCTGCAGCACCAGGGTGCCCACTGCTCCGGCGGCGGACTCCACCAGCACGATGTCGCCCTCGCCGATTCCGGCGGTCTCCACCAGTGCGACCGCCGTCCGGCCCGTACCCAGCAGGGACACCGCCTCGGCGCTTCCCAGCGTCTCCGGCAGCAGGTGCAGGCCGTCGACCGCGAGCACCGCCCGCTCGGCGTACCCGCCACCGGTGGCGGTCTGACCGGCCACCCGTCGCCCGACCAGCTGCCGGTCGACCCCCGCCCCGACCGACTCGACGACCCCGGCGACCTCGCGCCCGGGGGTCCACGGCAGCATCGTGGGCGCGACCGGCGACGCCCCCTGCATGCTCCCGCTGCGGATCTGTGTCTCGACGAACTGGATCCCCGCCGCATCGACGCCCACCACCACCTCGCCGGGACCGGCCACCGGCTCGGGTACCTCCTCCAGCCGCAGCTCTTCCGGGCCGCCGTACTGTCGCAGCACGATCGCACGCATGACAGGTGTCCTTCCTCCCCGGTGATCCCACCACCCCGACGCTATGCGGCCCACTCCGCCTGCGGCCTCTGGCTGCGGACCTGGACTCACTCCGTCTCCGGTCCTACGACACAGGGTTTCCTCGTCAGGACACGAGGACGGTGGGGGTGCGGCGATGCCGGGGAAGCCAGGTCGGGCTCAGGCATCCGTGCCCGGGCCGGGTGCGGACAGACCGGCCCGGGCCGCCGTCCATGCCGCCTCGAAGGTCTCCGCGGTGATCGGACAGGCGGTGAATTCCTCCAGTGCGTCGATCTCCTCCACCGGCGGGAAGGGGACCTCACCCAGGCCGATGGTGGGCGTCTCGTGGGAGGCGTCGGCCCACTGCAGACGGCCGTCGCGGTAGACCTCCACCTGCCCGGTCGGCCGCAGGAGTGGACGCGGCGGCAGTTGATGGACGACACACGGTGGCGGCCCGGGACCGGTGCCCCGTGGCGGCGCTCAGACGACGTCGAATTCGTTTCCCTCGGGGTCCTGCATGGCGACGCCGTAGAACCCCGTGTCCGGCTCATCCTTGATCCGCAGCACGGTGGCACCAGCTTCGACCAGCCGTTCCACCACAGCCTTGACCCGCTGTGCGCGGACGTCCAGGGGGACGTCACGGCCCCCGCCGACCTTCAGGTCGAAGTGCCACCGGTTCTTGGCGCCCTTCGGCTCCGGAACCTGCTGGAACCACACCCGCGGTCCACGCCCTGCGGGATCGACGATCGACTCCGGAAGATCTCCGGCACCGGCCGGCAACTCCGCCTCGGGCACCCCCGCCGCCGCCCAGTAGGCACGCCACGTGGCGTGCCCGCCCGGCGGAGGCTCAGGCACGTAGCCCAGGGCCTCGGCCCAGAACGTCACCATTCTCTGCGGATCTGAGCAGTCGATCGTCAGCTGCAGTGTCATCTCCATGCTCGGAGCATCCCAGTCAGGTCTGACAGACGACCCACTGTCACAGCCGGCCCCAGCGGGCCGGTTTCCCTCGCTCCGGCCGCACAGGCCCGCCCGCAGGTAAAGGTGCGGCGCCAAGCAGTGCCGAGTCGCGATACTGGGCCGGTGGGGAACACCATGGCCGAGCACGAGGCCGACACCGACCGGTTGGCGCGAGCGGTCTACCGCGGTCTGCGCGAGGACGACCTCGACCCGCAGGACGTCGTCGCCCTCGCCTGCGAACTGCTCGACTGGTTCCACTGCACCGACGCCCTCGTGGAGGTCGTCGAGCGCAACCCAGCCGAGGTGTCACCGGCGGAGATGACGGTCCTGGCCCGGCGCATTCTGGACGACATGGACTTCGACCCCGGCTTCGCCCTCGCCCCCGAGCGCCTGGAGACGCTGCGAGCAGCGCTCGGGATCGTGGCCCGCGACCTGGCCACGCGCGGGATCGAGGGCGAACCGGAGATCGAGGTTCTGCAGGACTGCTTCCCGGTGGGAGCCGGTGTCCGTCTTGCCGACGGCGAACTGCTCAACTGGGGCGGCCCCGTCCTCCCGGGCATGTGCGACGACCCGGCCGTGGCACTGACCAGTCTGGCGATCATGATCCAGGAGAGCCTGCTCGAACGGACCTGGCAGGTCTGGCCGGTGTGCCCCCGGCATGACCTCGGCGTGCACGGCTCGCAGCGGGACGGCGCGGCCGTGTGGTGGTGCGCGGGCGACGGCGGGCACATGCTGGCGCCGGTCGGTGAGCTTTCCCCCGCCCCGGCGAGTCGTCGTCGTAGGTAGGTCGGCGGTGGGCGCGGTACTCGCGGGCCTCCAGCAGAGACCCACGTTGCAGTGCGGGCTCGGTAGGCCGCACCCGTGAGGGGGGTCGTGAACAGAGACGGCAACGCCGCGCCGGCGTCCTGACCGACGGGATCGTCCGGCAGCTCGGGGCCGCCGACTCACGCCGACCGGGCGCTCGGGGCGCCCGCGGTGTTCGAAGCGTTCCCCGAGAACTGCGCGCGGAGTTCCCCGAGGCCGCCGCGGAGTCACCCGCGACCGCGAGGAGTCGCACCCCGTGGCCCTGGTCTGCACCGGCGCCCGAGCCTGCGATTCCCGTTCGGCGGAACCGCGGGATTCCCCCGGCTTGACGCATGCCGATATGGGCATATGATCGCTGCCATGGCACGAGCAGCGACGACATCGGACGTCTTCAACGCGATCGCCGAGCCGCAGCGCCGGGACATCCTGGCGCTGCTGCGGGCAGGTGAACGACCGGTGACCGACCTGGCCCAGGAGCTGGGGATGACCCAGCCGCGGGCGTCCAAGCATCTGCGGGTGCTCCGGGAGGTCGGGCTGGTACGGGACCGCAAGGCCGGCAAGCAGCGCCTCTACGGGCTGGACGCCCGCGGATTGCGGCCGGTCCACGAGTGGACCGGCGGATTCGAGCGGTTCTGGAACGAGAGCTTCGACCGCCTGGACGCGTACGTGCAGGAGCTCAAGCAGACACGGCAGGAGGACTGACCGATGGCAGGAGCAAGGAAGGAAACGCAAACGGATCCGGCGACGGCCGACCGGGAGATCGTGATCTCCCGGGTCATCGACGCCCCACGGGAGCTGGTGTTCGAGGCTTTCACCGAGGTCCGGCACCTGTCCCAATGGTGGGGTCCGCAGGGGTTCACCACGACCACGCGGTCCTTCGAGTTCCGCGAGGGCGCGGAGTGGATCTTCGTCATGCACGGACCGGACGGCACCGACTACTCCGAGTGGATCCGCTGGCTGCGGATCACCCCGCCGGAGCGGATCGAGCTGCTGCACGGTGAGTCGCGCGACGACCCCAACGCCTTCGAGTCGGTCGTGACCTTCGCGCCGGACGGCGCGGCGACCCGGGTCGCGATGCACACGGTGTTCCCCACCAAGGAACTGCGCGACGAGGCGGTCGAGAAGTACCACGCGATCGAGGGCGGCCGGCAGACGCTGAGCAACCTGGCCGCCTATGTCACCGGAACCGCTCGCAAGGGAGCTGAGGGCTGATGGCAGGCAAGGTGTTCTTCAGCGTGTCGATGTCACTGGACGGGTACATCGCACCCGAGCCCGCGCCGGTCGACGACTTCTTCGCGCCCGGGAAGCAGGACGACCCGCAGGTGCAGCGCTGGATGGCGCAGTGGTCGGAACTCCAGCAGTGGGTCTTCCCGCTGCGCTTCTTCCGGGAGAACCTGAAGCTCGGCGAGGGCGGCGAGGAGGGCCGCGACAACGACATCGCGCGGGAGACGTTCGAGCGCACCGGCGCGAGCGTCATGGGCAAGCGCATGTTCGACTTCGGCGAGCGGGCATGGCCGGAGGAGGCACCCTTCCACACCCCGGTCTACGTCGTGACGCACACCAGGCGCGACCCCTGGGAGCGGCCCGGCGGCACCACGTTCCACTTCGTCAACGACGGCGTCGAGCACGCCGTCGCGCAGGCCCGCGAGGCCGCCGGCGACCGGGACGTCCGCATCGCCGGCGGCGGCGAGACGATCCTGGAGCACCTGAACGCCGGCCTGGTCGACGAGTTCTCCATCACGCTGTCACCCGTGCTGTTCGGCTCCGGCATCCGCCTCTTCGACAGGGTGGACGCGTCCAGGATCGCGCTGGAGCCGCTGCGTTCGGAGGCGGGGTCACGGGTGACTCACCTGACCTACGCCGTGCACCCGCGGTAGCCCGCCACCACTCCACCCCGGCGGCGCGAGCACCCACGGTGCACACACCCGAACCGGCAGGGCGGCAGTGACCGCCCCTTGGACGGAGGAGACGAGGCGGGGGTCAGCGGATGCCGGACGAGGTCGATTGGCTGAACCTGCTCAACGTCCAGACGGCGACGAGATCGAGCACCATCAGACTGATCGACCAGAGCGGGTAGTACGGAACGAACATGAACTGGGTGACCAGACTCACCGCACCCAGCGCGATACCGGCGCCCCTGCCCCAGCTCCTGCCCGCCAGGACCCCCAGACCCGCGGCCAGGAGTCCGATCCCGATCACCACATGGATCCAGCCCCAGGCCGTGAGATTGAACCCGTAGGGATACCGGGAGTTGGCGAAGATGGTGCTCTGGGCGATTCCGGCGGCACCCATGAGGATGCTCAGCGTGCCACTCAGCTCCAGCGCCAGGCCGCCGAAGAGGTAGGGGCCTGTCACCCAGCCGTCGTCGGGTGACGCCGGACGCTGCTGCGTCCCATCGGGTGGCGCAGCCATGAGCACTCCCCTTTCCGGGCAGGCCGGGCACCGCCGCGCACCACGGCGGGGCCGACCGGGTCGCCCTGACCGTCTCAGCCTCACCCGCATTCCCGCACATCGCGACCGCAGGGCGCTGTCCAGGTGACGAGGTGTGGGCGACTCCAGCCGCAGCTCTCCGGCCTCCGGCTTCCGGCTTCCGTGTGTGGCGCTGCCGATCTGCCTTCCCGAAGACAGACCGGGGATCGCTACTGCTGTCCGGCGGCCTGGCGCAGATGACGACTCACATCGCCGACCAGGGTGATCCGAACCTGTCGCTCCACGAAGCGCCACCGCCCGTCACGGCGCTCGAAGCGGTCACGGTACCGACCGCCGGCGATGGGCTGCAGCGGTAGGTCGGGCAGCGCCTGCAGAACGGTGACATACGAACGCGAGACCGCCGTACCCGTCTGTTCGTCCACCTCGACGGCCACATTGGTGGTGACATGCTGGGTTCGGGGTGTGCCGTCGGCGTACACGATCACGGTGTCCCTGAACATCTTCTCAATCGCGTCGCGGCCGCTCACCGGCTCGCCACTGCCGATGAAGGTGGCGTCGGCGAGAAGGACGCCGAGTCCTGCGAAGTCACCGTCGTCCACGAGCTCGGCATAGCGTGCGATCAGGTTCTCGACGGCCCGGTGACTCGACATCGAATCGGCGGACACGGGGGTGGATGCAGACATGGTCTCCTCCAAGCGGGACGGACGACGTTCAGCGCGCTGCCCCGGCGGCACCGCTCCCACCGCGACGCCGACGCGAAGCCCTCCGTACGGGCTGCGCTCGCTGAGCTTGCCTGAAAAGGGAACGAGTGACATTCTGACGACCGCCGGCGTCCACGCCCGCGCCCGTGGGTCAGTGCCGCCCGGCAGGGACGCGCCGGAAGCCGGACGCCTCGGCCTGGGCACCGTCCGAGTACCAGATGTGCGCCCGGCGACACATGTGCACGACGAATGAGCAGGTCGACCGGCCGAACGTTGCACCGAGGACGACCGCCCGGGTATGCCCCCGGGCCGCTCCCAACGACGAATCCGCGACTGAGGACACTTCCCTCCACATTGGTCACTGCCCGGCCCATGCGGCTCATGGGAGCGACCCGAACAAACCTATCACCGATTCAACAGGTGATTGAGCGGGTTGGCCACATCCGCACATGGTCCTCCGGTGTGACACCCCTTGGCCGCAGGCTCCCCATGCGCGACTCCGTCCGGCCGTCCGACGGGGTCGATACGTTTCGTCCTGGCTTCACACCTTCCGGCGGCACATCAGCCAGCTGACGGTCACTGCGCGGGCGCCGATCCGGGCCCTGCGCCCACCGCCGGGAAACCGCCTTTCGACCGAGCCGCGACCGTCAGGTCGCCGGCCCGGCCCGGCACGCCGCCGGTCCCTTGGAGCGCGCGGTGCGCGACGCCGGGAACGTCCCTCTCCAGCCGGTCACCGGACGGTCTGCACGCCACCCCCGGCCCTCACTCCTCGTCGCGCAGCCACCGCGAGTGGGAACGCTCCGCCCAGGACCGGCTGACATACCCGGTGCGCATGCCCAGCCTGGCCTCCGGGTCCCTGTACGCCTTGCGCATGTGCCCGGCCAGGACGACAGCGACCGCCCAGGCGAGGCAGTCATGCACGAAGATCGCGCTGGTGCGGGAGACGAAGGGCAGCCATCCCCAGAACCACATCAGCAGGCCCGTGAACATCATCACCAGCGCAGATAGGCGTGCAGGGCCCGGGTCTGCACGGTGTGGTTGCGGTGGTTGGAGTTGGCGACGGTGAACTGCCGCAGCGGCCCGAAGTCAGGCGGATCACCGGTGGCGCCGGCCGGCGTCGGCTACCAGTGGTGGTGGACCTGTCCTCGGATGCGCCGGTCGTACAGGTCGCGCACGGCCTGAAGCGTCGCTCCCGGCAGCGGCGGCATCGCTGCGGCCGCCGCATTCGCGCGGGCCTGCTCCGGGGAGCGGGCGCCCGGGATCACTGTGGTGACGCCGGGTTGCTGGATGATCCACCGCAGCGCGGTCTGCGCCGAGGAGGTGCCGGGGGGCGTCAGTTCCGCGAACTCCGCTGCCGCCTCGACGCCGGACTCGAAGTCGACGCCCGAGAATGTCTCGCCCCGGTCGAAGGCTTCGCCGTGCCGGTTGTAGGTACGGTGGTCATCCTGCTGGAACACCGTGTTCTTGGTGTACTTGCCGGACAGCAGCCCCGATGCCAGCGGCACCCGCGCGATGATGCCCACTCCCGCCTCGGCGGCGGCCGGAAGCACCTCCTCCAGCGGCTTGAGCCGGAAGGGGTTGAGGACGATCTGCACGCTCGCCGTGCCCGGCCGGGCGATCGCCGTCAGCGCCTCGTCGCAGGTCCGCACGCTCACTGCGTACGCCGCGATCCGCTTCTCCGCGACCAGCGTGTCAAGGCCGTCGTACACCTCGTCGCAGGAGTACACCGGCGTCGGCGGGCAGTGCAGCTGCATCAAGTCCAGTGTGTCCACGCCCAGGTTGGCCCTCGAACGGTCCGTCCAGGCACGGAAGTTCTCCAGTGTGTAGTTGGCCGGCAGCTGCTCGACCCGGCGCCCCATCTTCGTCGCCACGAACACTCCAGCATCCGGGCGTGCCCGCAGGTAGCCGCCGATCAGCTGCTCGCTGCGACCGTCGCCGTACTCATCTGCCGTGTCGAAGAATGTCACGCCCGCCGCGACCGACGCGTCCAGCACGGCGAAGGCATCCTCCTCGTGCACATCACCCCACCCCTCTCCCAGCTGCCAGGTCCCAAGTCCGACAACGGACACCTTGCGGCCCGTCCTGCCCAATACGCGCTGCTCCATATGGTGATCCTTTCGGGAAGGGGCGGAGTGGGGATCAAACCGCCATCGGCGCCGCCTTGACCCCCATGACCAGCGAGTAGAGCATGTCGTTCGCCGTGATGAAGAGGCGGTTCCGCCTCGGGACGCCGAAGCGGATGTTGGAGACCGTGTTGGGCACCAGGATGCGGCCGAGGAGTGCCGTCCGGGGCGTAGCAGTGCACCCCGTGGCCCATGGCCGCGGTCCAGAGGTGGCCCCGGTCGTCGAAGCGGATGTTGTCGAAGCGGCCGCCGCCCGCGCCGTTGGTCTCGGCGAAGACCTTGCCGTCGGAGAGGGTGCCGTCCGCGCGTACCTCGAAGGCTCGGATCTGGCCGGCCCGGGTGTCGGAGACGTACATCTCGCTCTCGTCGAGCGAGAAGACCAGGCCGTTGGGGGCGCCGAAGCCGTCGGTCGCGAGCCGCACCTCGCGGGTGTCCGGGTCGATCCGGTAGATGTTGTTGGTGCCGATCTCGCTCTCGGCGCGGTGGCCCTCATAGTCGCTGGTGATCCCGAAGTCCGGGTCCGAAAACCAGATCGAGCCGTCGGACTTCACGGCCGCGTCGTTAGGGCTGTTGAGCCGTTTGCCCCGGTAGCGGTCGGCGAGCACGGTCACCAGGGTGTTGCCGTTGGAGTGGCCCGCGGGCGAGCGGAAGACGCTGACCGCGCCGGTCGACTCGTCCCAGCGCAGCATCCGGTCGTTTGGGATGTCGCTCCAGATCAGCTGGCGCCAGGCCGGTATGTACAGCGGCCCCTCCGCCCAGCGGAGGCCCACGTGGAGCGTCTCCAGTTGCAGATCACCCGCGGCGCACTTCTCCGTACGGAACCTGTCGTCGAGTACTTCGTACAGCGCGGGACGGCCGGTGGCCATGTCCGTTCCCCTCAGTCGTCCTGAGATGCCGTTCTGAACGGTATCCTGTCTGCAGTGCGCATTACAGGATGCCGTATGGTCAGTCCAGGGTATTGATTGGAAGTAGTTTGGAGGAGGGCGTCGTGGATGATGTGGACCGGAAGTTGCTGAACCTGCTGCAGGAGGACGCCACGCAGGCGTACGCCGTCCTGGGCAAGGCGGTCGGGCTCTCCGCGGGCGCGGCCCATGAGCGGGTGCGCAAGCTGCGCGAGTCGGAGGTGATCCGCCGCACGACAGTCGAGGTGGACCCCGCCGCGGTCGGCAGCGGGGTGCTGGCCTTCGTCATGGTCGACTCGTCGGCCTGGATGGGCGACTCCGGTGAGCGCTTCGCCGCGATCCCCGAGCTGCAGGAGGCCCATATCATCGCGGGCAGCGCATCGGTCCTGGTCAAGGTCAGGACCGGGACGACCGAGCAACTCCAGGACGTACTCCGTCGGTTGTACGAGATCGAGGGTGTCAGCGGCACCCAGGCGACCGTGGCCCTGGAGACGTTCTTCGAGAGACCGGTGTCGACGGGAGCCTGAAACCCGGCCGTCCGGGCAGACAGCCAGACCCCAGCAGCCACTCAATGTTCGGTGAGAAAACCTGGCGGTCACCAACCTTCGGGGACGATGCTCAGCCTTCGCTCCGAGAGATCACGTGCCGCCAGGCCGCCTACCGGGAGCGCAGGGGGTACGCGAAGCCGTCACCGCCCCTTCCGATGTGACGGATGACGGTACCCGTTCCACGCCTCTGAACAGCGGAGACGCCTCGATCAAAGATGGCCCCGGCCGGGGACGTCGGACCGATACGCCTCCAGGGTGCCGGGAGGTACTGAGTTTCGCCGCGTGATGTCGATGGAGCGGGTGCCCTGACCTGCAGCGAAGGGCAACTGCGGTGCGACATCACGCGAAGATCATCAGTAGTGAGAACCGTGGACGATGGTGCCGTCCCGCACGATCGTCATCTCGCCGACCCCGCAGCCGCCCGACGACTCGCCCAGCAGCGTCAACAGCCGGGTCTCGCCCAGGCCGGTAGCCGAAGCGGTGCCTGGCTGTTCCCCGGCCGAAAGCCCGGGCATCCGATGGACCCGACGAGCCTGCTCGACCAGCACGCCCGCACCCGTAGTCGCCCGCGCTCTCGGCTGTCACGACGAGACCACCACGCGCCTGGTCACCGAGGCCGGCAGAATCTGGAGCCGCTATGCCCCCGGTGACCACAGTCACCGACTCGACCGAACCTTGATCCTGAGAGCCGGAGGAAGGTTCAATCGCCGGGTGGCTGAGACGGACATCGACCTGGGAGCCGTGCCGGCGCCGTCCGGAGTCCTCGTGTTGGGGATGGCGTCGTGGATCGACCACTGGACGCAGCTGGGCCGACCGCTGTCGGAACGCGCAGGTGCCGCAGCGTCGATCGGCGGCGGACACGTACGCGACTGGATGTGTGAGATGGTCGCGGTTCCCGCCGCCGGTGACACACCGTTGACGGTGCGGGCCGGCACCACGGCGTCGCCCTTCGACGGAGGACCGACGATCGCGGTCCTGGAGATCGATCTCGGCCTGCCGTGGGCCGGCCCTGCTGGAGACAAGCCGATCATCCTTGGCGATCTACCAGTCGACCGCTGCGGCATGGTGCTCGGTGACGCGCTTGCCCTGGACTCCTGGACCGGAGACGGCCACCCGTCAACCGACGGTCTTGCCGACGTCACCTACTGGGGAGGCTGTGCGGAGGCCGCACACCATCAGTTCGGCGGAGAACTGATCCTGCAACACGGCAGCCAACTGCGAGGGTGGCTCGACCTGCCGCTCCACGACGCCGAGATGCTTGTCGACGCCCTCAACGACTGGGAAGGCGACGAGCAGGGCCAGGGCGTCATGGTTGCGATCGATGAGCACACCGACTTCCACCGATTCAACCGCGCAAGTTGGACCCACCCGCTTCAGATCGGCGCCATCGAGGTCGCCGGATGCCCAGTCCTGGGGATCAACTGGGACGGCGGCGACCACTCGATGAGACACCGAGGCGAACGCCGCTTCGGACAGGTCTATCCCGTGACTCTTCAGCCTGGCCCTGAAGGCCAGACAATGATGCGTTGGACGATCCCGCCCTACGCTCCCGGTCACGATGGCACAGCATGATCGGCAGACCCACGCCGACGACTCACGGTGACCAACTCGGCGACCACGGGACACCATGCAACACCTCGACATGCGACCTCCCCGGTCCCGAGGCCGGGTACATGGAACCCGTCGGTTCCCGGCTCACCGGCCGTCGGCGAGACCGCCGGCAGCAGAGTCGACCGGCGAGGAACGTAGACACCCCCCGCATCTCCTGTGGACACAGGTACACCGGCGCACATCAGCACCTACCGTGGAGAGCGGACATACCCGAGGGACCACCCGGCATCGTCCGTATCGCATCTGCCGGGCCCGGGGGTGAGTATCATCCCCAGCACAATTCTCACAAGGGAGTGCACCGTTGTGAACAGCCAGTCAGCCGACACGCTCCGAACACGATATCTGCAGCAGGCCGCGTCGGACTTGGAGGAGAACCGCCGCCAACAGCAGGAACTGGCCGAGAAGCTCGCCGTGTTGAAGCAGGAGGAGGCCCTCCTGGCGGACATTCTGAGCCTCACCGAGCGGTACGAGGGCTCCAGCGCCCCCTCCCGCCTGCCCGAGCAGGCGCAGGACGAACCCGCCGTCCAGGCGGAGGACGTCACGGAGGCCCCGCCCGCCGCCGTAGCGACAGCACGACGTGCCGCATCGGAGAAGCCCGCATCGAAGCGGGCCGCGGCGAAGGGCGGCACCAAGGCGAAGCCACGCCGGCCGCTGCTCGCGGACGTCCTGGTGGAACTGCTCGGCACCCATGACGAGCCGTGCCTCGCAAAGGAGTTGCGGGGCGAGCTGGTGGAGAAGCACCCGGAGCGGACACCGACACCGCAGGTCGTACGGAACACCCTTGAGTCACTGGTCGCCAAGGGGCGGGTTCAGCGCCACAAGCAGCGGCGGTCCGTGATGTACAGCCTCGTGTAGCTCGCTCGCCGGCCTCCCCCTCACACGTGTGGCCCTCCCGGTGCGACCCCACATGTGTCGGTGTGGGCTGCCTCAGGGCCTGACGACCCACACCCTTGGCGCTGCGTTCCAGCTCGACGCACGGCTCCGGACCCTCTGCCCTCAGGCCCGGGGATACGGGTCGCGTGCCAGCCGCGCCCGCGCGCTGTGGAAGCGATGACGGCCCATCAGGTGCGTTGTCGCCGTCCGGGAGCCAGGTACGTCGGCTGCGGGCGGTTCGGCGTGCCCGCGCACCGGGTCGGCTCGTCGGCCTCCCGGCCACCCTGCGCCTCCCGGCCGAGCGGCACCCCCGCACCGGCCCGCTGTTCGACGGGCTGGGCTCACTGTCCCGCCACCCTGCGCGACTCCCCCGGCCTCTGGCGTGCCTGCCCCGGCAGGCGGGGATGTTCGGCGCCTGGAGCGCCCTGTGGCCCTCGCCGCCCCTGCTCCTCACCGGCCCTGCGTACGGCCTGTCGGCGGCGGCCTCCGGACTCCTGGGGCTCTTCGGGCTCGCGACAGCCACGACAGCCCCACTCGGGGCCGGGCTGGTGGACCCCTTCGGCGCCGGCCGGGTCGTACGGTCGCCCTACCCCCTCGCCGCGCTCCGCCTGTCCCTTCCCCGGCCCGGCGGCCGTCCGACCGCCACCCTGCTCACGGCCACGGCAGCCGTTCACATCGCCCTGGTCACCGACCAGACCGCTGCCCCGACCGCCACCTCGGCTCCCATCACCACCAGCCGCGCCCATGCCGTCGCCGGAATCGCGGGCGGCACCCTCGCCCCCTGCCGGCCAGGCCCGCCTTCGCCACTGGGGCAGGCACGTAGTGTGCTCGGCATCGGCAGGGCGACGACAGCCGTACTGCCGTGACCGCCCCAGCACGGCGACGCCATCGAGCGCGCGCCGCAGAGCGGCTTCCGCCGATCCAGGACGTCGCCCGGCACGAGCACCGACAAACCGGGCGCACGGGCCCGCCGGGGCCACACCGCCTGGCCCCGCCCGCTGGTGATGGACATCCGCCGCCTGCTGAGCGTATCGGCGCGGTAGAACGTCCGGGGAAGTTCCGGCTGGACCCGGACGCGCCCCCGATCGAGGGCGCGACGTTCCTTGCCGGGGCGGCCCGCACATCGTGTGGCAAATCGGACAGGGTGCAGGGGCCTGTTATCAGTCGCCCAGGTCCCGCCCTCGCGCGACCACAAGCGGGCGACCGCCCGGCTGCAGCTCGGCACCGGCGACCCGGCGGCACTGATCGAACTGCCGACCGCGCCGCTCGCCCGGCGGCTGGAGTCCACCCCGAGCCCGTGCCGGCTGGCCGTGACCTGCACGGATTCGGGTGGGCCGCCGCCACGACGGATCTGTTCCATGGACCAGGACCGCAGCCGGACCGATCCCAGACTTTCGTCACCTGTTTGACAGGTGACGGCTCTCATGGGACGGTCGTACAGACCCGCACCGCGGCGACGCACAAGCACTCACCCCACGGGACGTCCACGCCCGACCGGCCCCAACAACCCACCACGGAGGAATCCACGTGATCGACAGGCGTACCTTCACCAAGGCCATGGGCCTGGGGATGAGCGCGGCCGCGGCCTCACTGACCGGCCTGCAGGGAACGGCCACCGCCTCCACCACCCCCCGG
>NZ_LIQR01000189.1 GCF_001418575.1 Peterkaempfera griseoplana | reverse complement strand
TGGCCTTCTTCACCCGCACCCGCACCGGTGAGGTGCAGTCGAGGATCGCCAACGACATCGGCGGGATGCAGTCCACCGTCACCTCCACCGCCACCTCGCTGGTCTCCAACCTCACCGGAGTGGTGGCCACCGTCGTCGCCATGGTCGCCCTGGACTGGCGGCTCACCGTGGTGTCGCTGCTGATGCTGCCGCTCTTCGTGTGGATCAGCCGCCGGGTCGGCAACGAGCGGAAGAAGATCACCTCCCAGCGGCAGAAGCAGCTGGCCGTGCTGTCCACCGCCGTCCAGGAGTCCCTGTCGGTGAGCGGCATCCTGCTGGGCCGCACCATGGGCCGCAGCGACTCGCTCTCCCGCGAGTTCACCGAGCAGTCCGACAGCCTCGCCGAGCTGGAGGTGCGCTCCAGCATGGCCGGGCGGTGGCGGATGTCCACCATCCAGATCGTCATGTCGGCGATGCCCGCCGTCGTCTACTGGGCCGCCGGGCTGGCCACCGCCGCCGGCAGCCCCGTGGTGTCGCTGGGCACCCTGGTCGCCTTCGTCTCGCTGCAGCAGGGCCTCTTCCGCCCCACCGTCTCGCTGCTGGCCACCGGCGTCCAGGTGCAGACCTCACTGGCGCTCTTCCAGCGCATCTTCGAGTACCTGGACCTGCCCGTGGAGGTGGCCGAGCCCGCCCACCCGGTCCGCCCGGACCGCATCCGCGGCGATGTCCGCTTCGAGGGCGTCGGGTTCGCCTACGACCCCTCGGCGGCCCGGCCCACCCTCACCGGGATCGACCTGGCCGTCCCGGCCGGCGGCAGCCTCGCCGTGGTCGGCGGCACCGGCTCCGGCAAGACCACCCTCAGCTATCTGGTGCCGCGGCTGTACGACGCCACCGCCGGCCGGGTCACCCTGGACGGCATCGACGTCCGCGACCTCTCCTTCGGCACCCTCGCCGCGGCCGTCGGCGTGGTCTCGCAGGAGACCTATCTCTTCCATGCCTCGGTGGCCGAGAACCTGCGCTTCGCCAAACCCGACGCCACCGACGAGGAGCTGACCGAGGCGGCCCGCGCCGCACAGATCCACGACCACATCGCGGCCCTGCCCGACGGCTACGACACCGTGGTCGGTGAGCGGGGCTACCGCTTCTCCGGCGGGGAGAAGCAGCGGCTGGCCATCGCCCGCACCATACTGCGCAACCCGCCGGTGCTGATCCTCGACGAGGCCACCAGCGCCCTGGACAACCGCACCGAGCAGGCCGTGCAGCGGGCCGTGGACGCCCTCGCCGAAGGCCGTACCACCATCACCATCGCCCACCGGCTCTCCACCGTCCGCGACGCCGACCGGATCGTGGTCCTGGAGGGCGGCCGCATCGCCGAACAGGGCACCCACGACGAGCTGATGGCCCTGGGCGGACGCTACGCGGCGCTGGTCGCCCGCGACGACCTGGTCGCAGCCGACGCCGTCTGACGCCGTCCACCGTCCGATGCCGTCCGGCGCCGGCCGGCAGGCCGCGACCCGGGGCGCGGCCCGCCGCGGACCGCCGGATCACAGCACGGAGCGGACCGCCTCCGGGGTGCGGCCGACCACCGCGTGCCCGTCGTCGGCGGTGATGATCGGACGCTGGATCAGGGACGGGTGCGCCGCCAGCGCCGCGATCCAGCGGGGCCGCTCGGCGTCCGTGCGGGGCCAGGAGGCGAGGCCCAGACCGGCCGCGGCGGACTCGCCGGTGCGGGTGATGTCCCAGGGCTCCAGGCCGAGCCGCCCCAGCACCGCGGCGATCTCCTCCTCCCCGGGCGGGTCCTCCAGGTAGCGGCGGACGGTGTACTCGGCGCCCGCGTCGTCCAGCAGTTCCACGGCGGAACGGCACTTCGAGCAGGCGGGATTGAGCCAGATCTCCATGGGCCCAGCCTACGGGCGCCCCCGGGCCGAATCCGTCCGGTACGACCTCTGGACTCCCGTGCGGGACCACTGCCACGATTCGCCACACCCCGGCAGGGAGCCAGGACTCGGCGATCAGGGGAGTGGCAGCGGTGGCAGCGCGAACGACCGGAGGCACGGACGGCGCCCCACAGGACGACCGGCCGCACCCCGTACCCATGGCCCCGACCCGGATGGTGGACGCCGACGCGGCCGGGGAGCGTGAGCCGGCGGAGCCGGAGAGACCGGGCTCCGGCCGGGACCGCCCCTGGTACCGGTTCTACGCCGAAGGCGTCCCGCACCGCGTCAGCATCCCCGGCATCCCGGTCACCGGACTGCTGGACGAGGCCGCCGCCCGCCACGGCCGCCGTACCGCGCTGGTCTTCTTCGGCCGCGGTACCCGCTACCGCGCGCTGCGGCGCGCCGTGGACCGCTTCGCCGCGGGACTGCTGGAGCTCGGGGTCAAGCGCGGCGACCGGGTGGCGCTGGTGCTGCCGAACTGCCCGCAGTTCGTGATCGCCTTCTACGCGGCGCAGCGCATCGGCGCGGTCGTCGTCCCGGCCAACCCCCTCTACACGCCCAGCGAGCTGCACCACCAGCTCGTCGACTCCGGCGCGGTGCTGGCGGTGGTCCACGACGGCGCGTACGCGACCGTCGCCGCCGCCCGTGCGGGGACCCCGCTCGCCCAGGTGGTCACCACCGGGCTCAGCGAGCAGTTCCCGCTCCGGCTGCGCCTGCTGCTGAGGCTGCCGCTGGCCAGGGCCCGTGCGTTCCGGGAGAGGCTGGGTCCGCCCCCGCCGGCCGACGCCGGCACGGTGCCCTTCACGGTGGTCGCCCGCACCCGCCGCCCACGCGGCGGGGTGCCGCAGGCGCCGGTGCACCCCCGCCGGGTCGCGGTGCTCCAGTACACCGGCGGCACCACCGGCACCCCCAAGGGCGCCATGCTCACCCACCGCAACCTGGTGGCCAACGCCCACCAGGTCAAGGCGTGGTACCCGCAGCTGCGGGAGGGACGGGAGACCGCCCTCGCCGTGCTGCCGTTCTTCCATGTGTACGGGATGACACTGGGCCTGACGGTGGGCCTGCTCGCCGGAGCCCGCACCGTGCTGCTGCCGACCTTCGACACCGACCTGGTGCTGCGGGCCGCCCGCCGCCACCGCCCCACCCTGTTCCCCGGGGTGCCGCCCATGTACGACCAGCTGCTGCGGCGCAGCCCGGAGGAGCTGCGGGCGCTGCGCACCCTGCGGAGCTGCATCTCCGGCGCGATGCGGCTGCCGCCGGAGACCGTGGACCGCTTCCAGCGGGCCACCCGGGCCTCCCTGGTGGAGGGCTACGGGCTGACCGAGGCGGCCCCGGTGGTGCTGTGCAACCCGTTCAACGCCAACGCCCGCCCCGGTACGGTCGGCATCCCGCTGCCGGGCACCGAGGTCAGGATCGTCGACGAGGCCGACCCGGAGGTCGACCAGCCGCCCGGGGTGGCGGGGGAGCTGATCGTCCGCGGCCCCCAGGTCTTCGCCGGGTACTGGCACGAACGCGAGGACTCCACCCGGATGCTGCACGACGGCTGGCTGTTCACCGGGGACGTCGCGGTGATGAGCCCGGACGGCTTCGTCACCGTGATCGACCGCCGCCGCGACGTGATCATCGCCAGCGGTTTCTCGGTCTTCCCCGCCGAGATCGAGGAGGTGCTGCTCACCCATCCCGCGGTGGCCGAGGCGGCGGTGATCGGCGTCCCCGACCCCTATCGCGGGGAGACCGTCAAGGCCTGTGTGGTCCTGCGGCAGGGGAGCGCGCTGTCGGCGCAGGAGCTGGAGGCCTGGTGCACGGCCAGGCTGACGGCGTACAAGGTGCCCAAGATCGTCGAGTTCAGGACCACGCCGCTGCCGCGGAACCTGATGGGCAAGGTGCTGCGCCGGCTGCTGCGCGAGGAGACCGCCCCGGGAGCGGTCTGAGCGGCGCGGGGCGGACCGAATCCGCTGTCGCGGGGCGTGCCGCAGGCGCCATGCTGGAACTGTGGCAACCAGGACCAGACCGAGGGACGGGACGTGAGCGCACGGCTGCGCGGGATCGCGCGGGAGACGGTGGAGATCACCGAGGCCGGGCGCTACCGGCTGCCCGGTGGCCGCGTCGTCGACATCGGCGGCGAGGTCGCGGCGGCCGTGGCAGGCACCCGGCTGTACGGTCCGGGTCCGGTCGACCCGGGACCGCCGGGGCCGCACGGCGCTCCGGTGGTGGAGGTGACCGGCGAGAGCAGTCTGCAGGCCGCCCGGCGGATGCTCACGGAGGCCGCCGAGCCGGTCGCCGTGCTGGACTTCGCCTCGGCACGCAACGCCGGAGGCGGCTTCCTCAACGGGGCACAGGCGCAGGAGGAGGCGCTCTGCCGGTCCTCCGCACTCCATGCCTGTCTGCGCACCGTGCCCGACTTCTACGCCGCGCACCGGGCCGACTCCAGCCCCTTCTACTCGGACCGGGTGATCCACGCCCCGGCCGTGCCGGTCTTCCGCGACGACCGCGGCGCTCTGCTGGAGCAGCCGTACCCGGTGGACTTCCTGGTGGCGGCGGCGCCCAACGCAGGGGTGGTGGCGGCACGGATGCCCGACCACGTCCGGATGGTCCCGGAGGCGTTGCGGATCCGGGCGGAGCGGGTGCTGGAGACGGCCGCCGCGTGCGGTCTGCGGCGGCTGGTGCTGGGGGCCTGGGGCTGCGGGGTGTTCCGCAACGACCCGGCTCAGGTCGCTGCGGCCTTCCACGGGCATCTGGCCCCCGGCGGCGGCTTCGGGGGCCGCTTCGGGCAGGTCGTCTTCGCCGTTCTGGACCGCCGCCCGGACTCCCCGGTCCGCGCCGCCTTCCGGGCCGCCTTCGGCCGGGCCGCGCACGGGCCCGAGCCCGTCCCCTTCGACTGAGCCCCGACGGAACCCCGGCCGGCCCCGCAAGCGCCACGGGCGCCCGGTCCGGTGAGCTGGGTCTCATTAAGTTACCCGTGAGTTGCTATGCAACAAGTTGCATAGCAGGATCACCCCATGGCCCTTGAGCACGCGATCCTCGTCTCCCTGCTGGAGCAGCCCGGCTCCGGATATGAGCTGGCCAGCCGCTTCGACCGCTCCATCGGCCGCTTCTGGACCGCCACCCACCAGCAGATCTACCGGGTGCTCAGACGGATGGAGGCCGACGGCTGGATCGCCGCCGAGGAGGTGGCCCAGGAGGGCCGACCCGACAAACGGGTCTACTCGGCGGCCGAGCCCGGCCGCAGGGCCCTGTCCGCCTGGCTGCGGGCCCCGGTGGAGCCCGAGACCGTCCGGCACGACCTGGCCGTCAAGATCCGCGGCGCCGCCTTCGACGACCCGTCCGGACGCGCCGGACTGGTCGCCGAGGTGGAACGCCACCGGGCCGCTCACACCGCGCTGCTGCACCGCTATCTGGCGGGCGAGCGGCGCGACTTCCCCGACCCCGCGGCCCTCGACGCCCAGCAGGCCCTCCAGCACGTGGTGCTGCGCGGCGGCATCGAGTACGAGCGGATGACCGTGGCCTGGCTGGACGACGTCCTGGCCACCCTGCACCGCCTCGGCTGACCGGGGCCCTCCCACCCACCACCTCCGAACCGACCAGGAAGGGGAGCTCCGACCATGGCGGACTCTCTGCTGTTCAACCCGCGCGGCTACGACCCGGCCCACTTCGACGAGGAGACCCGCCGGCTGCTGCGGGCCACCGTCGACTGGTTCGAGGCACGCGGCAAGAAGGCGCTGATCGACACCTACATCGACCGCACCTGGTACGCGGACTTCCTGGAGTTCGCCGCCAAGGAGGGCCTGTTCGCCGCCTTCCTGACCCCCGCCGCCGACGCCGAGGGCAACCCCGCCGCCCGCTGGGACACCGCCCGCAACGCCGCCCTCAGCGAGATCCTGGGCTTCTACGGGCTGGGCTACTGGTACACCTGGCAGGTCACCGTGCTCGGCCTGGGCCCGGTGTGGCAGAGCGCCAACCCGGCCGCCCGCGCCCGCGCCGCCGAACTGCTCGCCGAGGGCCACGTCATGGCGTTCGGCCTCTCCGAGCGCAGCCACGGCGCCGACATCTACGCCACCGACATGGTCCTCACCCCGGACGGCGAGGGCGGCTTCCGCGCCAGTGGCTCCAAGTACTACATCGGCAACGGCAACGTGGCGGGACTGGTCTCGGTCTTCGGCCGGCGAGCCGACATCGAGGGACCCGACGGCTATGTCTTCTTCGCCGCCGACAGCCGCCACGACGACTACCACCTGGTCAGGAACGTGGTGAACGCGCAGATGTACGTCAGCGAGTTCCGGCTGGAGGACTACCCGGTGCGCGCCGAGGACGTGCTGCACACCGGGCGGGACGCCTTCGACGCGGCGCTCAACACCGTCAACGTCGGCAAGTTCAACCTCTGCACCGCCTCCGTGGGCATCTGCGAGCACGCCATGTACGAGGCGGTCACCCACGCCCACAACCGCATGCTGTACGGACGCCGGGTCACCGACTTCCCGCACGTCCGGCGCGAACTGGCCGACGCCTACGCCCGACTGGCCGCGATGAAGCTCTTCAGCGCCCGCTCCGTGGACTACTTCCGCTCCGCGGGGCCCGACGACCGCCGCTATCTGCTCTTCAACCCGATGACCAAGATGAAGGTCACCACCGAGGGCGAGAAGGTGATCGACCTGATGTGGGACGTCATCGCGGCCAAGGGCTTCGAGGCGGACACCTACTTCGACAAGGCCGCCAAGGACATCCGGGGCCTGCCCAAGCTGGAGGGCACGGTTCACGTCAACCTGGCCCTGATCCTCAAGTTCATGGGCAACTACCTCTTCGCGCCCGCCGAGTACACTCCCGTCCCCACCCGCCAGGACCCGGCCGACGACGAGTTCCTCTTCCGTCAGGGCCCCGCCCGGGGCCTCGGCGCCATCCGCTTCCACGACTGGCGCACCGCCTACGACGCCCACGCCGGCATCCCCAATGTCGCCCGGTTCCGGGAGCAGGCCGACGGCCTCTGCGAGCTGCTGCGCTCCCATGCGCCCGACCCGGAACAGCAGCAGGACCTGGACTTCCTGCTCGCCCTCGGCCAGCTCTTCGCGCTGGTGGTCTACGGCCAGCTGGTGCTGGAGCAGGCCGGGATCACCGGGCTCGACAGCGACCTGCTGGACGAGATCTTCGATGTGCTGGTGCGCGACTTCTCCGGGTACGCCACCGAGTTGCACGGCAAGGCGTCCGCCACCGCGGAGCAGGCGGCCTGGGCACTGACCCAGATCCGCCGCCCGGTCGCCGACGCTGGACGGTCCGCCCGGGTCTGGGCCCAGGTCGAGACGCTCGCCGGCGCCTATGAGATGCAGCCCTGACCGCCCGTCCGGACCGCGGCCGCCCCGGCGGCGCCCGCGGTCCGGACGCGGGCGGGGGCCCCTAGGATCGACTGGACGGACAGGCCTGACAGGCCTGGGGATCCGGCCTGTCGGATCGGCCGAGGGAGAGGGCGAGCATGCTGGACGGACTGGCGGAGCAGTGCACGCAGGCGCTGGCGGAGTACGGCTGCCCCTCGGTGTCGGTCGCCGTGGCCGAACAGGGCGAGGTGGTGCTGGCCGAGGCATACGGCCAGGCGGACACGGCCACGGGGCGCCCCGCCACCCCCGGCACCGTGTACGGGCTGGCGTCCGTCACCAAGCCGATCACCGCCACCGCCGTCTGCCTGGCCGCCGACCAGGGACTGCTGGACCTGGACGCACCGCCGGCGGGCGACCACCGGAAGAATCCGCCGACGCTGCGTCAGCTGCTCTGTCACCGCGGAGGGTTGGGCGCGCACTACGACTTCCACTACGGCGGCGGCGACCGTCCGATCGACGCCACCCGCTACGAGGTGCAGTACCGGGAGCCGGGTACCGGCTTCGAGTATGCGAACCTCGGCTACGCGCTGCTCGGCCGGGAGCTGGAGGCGGTCACCGGCCAGGACCTCGGCGGCTTCGTCCGGGAGCGGGTGTTCGAGCCGCTGGGGCTCACCCGCTGCCGGCTCGGGCCGCGGTACCCCGGTCCGGCGCCGTCAGCGGTGCGGTACACCGTGGACGGCCGCGTCTGTCCGCCGTGCGACACCAGCCACCCCGGGGCGTCGCTTGGCTGGGCCACCGCCGGGGAACTCGCGCTCTTCGCGCAGACGTACCACCGGCTGCTGAAGCCGGGGACGGCCGCCGCCGTGCTGCGGGCCGAGCCGTTGAACGCCCGGCTGGGGTACGGGCTGGGCTGGTGCGTCTCCCACGGCGGCGGGCCGGTGGTGCAGAGCCACGGCGGAGGGATGGGCGGGGTGGCGGCCATGGTGGCCGCGGTGCCCGCGCAGCAGCTCTCCGTCGCCGTGCTGACCAACTCGACCCGCAAGGCCGCCCGGGACGCGGTGTTCCACCGGATCATGGCGGAGCTGGTCCCGGGGTACCGCGCCGAACTGGTCGACCCGGCGGTCCCCGACCCCGAGCGTCCGCTGGAGCTGCCCGCGGGGAGCTGGGCGGGCACCGTCGGCACCCCGGAGGGCGAGCTGCCGGTGACCCTGCGGCTGGCGGCGGACGGCCGGGTGGAGCTGCGGCTGGCCGGCCGCGGCGCCACCGCGCCCGCGACCGCCTCCGCCGCCTGGGACCTGCGGGCCGCCTTCGCCCTGCAGCTCCCGACCGCGGACGCCCGGATCAACAGCCCCCTGCTCTCCGTCGCCCTGCGGCGGGAGGCGGGCGGGCTCACCGGTGTGGCCTGCGCCTGGAAGGCCGGGGACGGCGATGGCCTGCTGGGCAACTACCTCAGCCACCCCTGCCGGTTCACACCCTGCTGAGTCCCCGCGCCGGGGACCCCACTGTGCCGGCGGGCACGGGCCCGCCGGCCCAGGCGGCCGGGTGTCAGACCGGGGACTGCATCCCGTGCGGGTCGAGGACGTACTTGCGGGCCGCCCCGGCGTCGAACTCCCGGTAGCCGCGTGGCGCCTCCTCCAGCGGGATCGCGGTGGCGTTGACCGCGTCGGCGATGTGCACCCGGTCGTGCAGGATCGCCTGCATCAACTGCCGGTGGTAGCGCATCACCGGACACTGCCCGGTGGTGAAGGAGAGGGACTTCGCCCACCCCAGGCCGATCCTGATCGACAGCGAGCCGGACCTCGCCGCCTCGTCGGACGCTCCCGGGTCGCCGGTGACATAGAGGCCCGGGATGCCCACGGCCCCGCCCGCGGCGGTGACGTCCATGACCGTGTTGAGCACCGTCGCGGGGCGCTCCTGCGCCGCGTCGCCGCCGTGTCCGCGCGCCTCGAACCCCACGGCGTCGACCGCGCAGTCCACCTCGGGAACGCCGAGGAGCTGCTCGATCTGGTCCCGGGGGTCGCCCTTGGAGACGTCGACGGTCTCGCAGCCGAAGCTGCGGGCCTGCGCCAGCCGCTCCGGGTTGAGGTCTCCCACGACCACCACGGCGGCGCCCAGCAGCTGGGCCCCGGCCGCCGCGGCCAGCCCCACCGGTCCGGCCCCGGCGACGTACACCGTGGAGCCGACGCCCACCCCGGCGGTGACGCAGCCGTGGAAGCCGGTGGGGAAGATGTCCGACAGCATGGTGAGGTCGCGGATCTTCTCCAGCGCCTGGTCGCGGTCGGGGAAGACCAGCACGTTCCAGTCGGCGTACGGCACCAGGACGTACTGGGCCTGGCCGCCGACCCAGCCGCCCATGTCCACGTAGCCGTAGGCGGAGCCGGGCCGGTCCGGGTTCACATTGAGGCAGATCCCGGTCTTGCCCTCCTTGCAGTTGCGGCACCGCCCGCAGGCGATGTTGAAGGGGACGGACACCAGATCGCCGACCTTGACGAACTCCACGTCCCGGCCGGTCTCCACCACCTCGCCGGTGATCTCGTGCCCCAGCACCAGACCGGCCGGGGCGGTGGTGCGGCCGCGGACCATGTGCTGGTCGCTGCCGCAGATGTTGGTGGCGACGCACTTGACGATCACGCCGTGCTGGCACTGGCGTCCCACGTTGTCCGGGTGCACACCCGGACCGTCCTTGACCACGAACTCCGGGTAGTCGATCGTCTCGACCTCGACCCGGCCCGGTTCCTTGTACACGACCGCCTTGTTGCCCGGCATGGTCCGACCTCCGCTGCTCGTCCACGACTGTCCGCCGACGACTCGGTCCACCCCCTCGCTTCCAGGGTGCCGCTGCCCCGGAGCCGTCGCAGAACCTCAGCCGGCTGCGAGGGATTCCGGCCCGTCCAGCGACGCACCATGCAACCGGTGGGTAACAGTACGTACTTTTTTCGGGCGAGAGGTGTCATATCGGGCATGGCGGGAATGACCACCGGGGTCCCGACAGGCAACGCAGACAGGGAGGCACTGTGCCCCGCTCGACCAAGCGCACGGCAGTGACCGTGGCGACCTCGCTCCTGGTGGCGGCCGGAGCCGTCGGCGCCACCCTCGCCACGCACTCCGGCAACGGCGGCGCAGCCGGCGGTGCCACCGCGGCCCGGCAGGGTGCCGCGGCCCCGCTCGCCGAGGTCCGCACCGTGGCGGACACCCGGCCCGCCGAGGTTCCGGCCGGATTCGTCGACCTGCCCACCAGTCCGGTGTCGGCCGACGGCCAGGCCCACGACCTGACCGTCCACTACCGCAACACCGGGACGGCCACCCGCACCGTCGCGCCGCAGATCCTGGTCGAGTCCCCGGACTCCGGGCCCTATCTGGCACCCGCCGACGTGAAGCTGGAGCAGCTCGACCCCGCCGACGGTCAGTGGCGGACCGTGCAGCTGGGCACCCAGACCGGGACGCTGTACACCACCATCCCCGCCTCGGGCCGGCAGCTGCCCCCCGGCGCCGACCTGGTGGTCGGCTACCGGGTGACGGTCCAGCCGAGCAGCAGCGCCGCCGCCCGGGTGGCGGTTCTGCAGCCGAGGGTGGTGCTCTTCGGACCGGCCGTCGGGTCCTGACCGCGTGGCGCACGCACCGGGCGGGGCCGGGGAGCCGCGCGGGACGGAGGCCGGCTGAGGAGCACCGCCGGGCCCCGGCGGCTCAGAGGTACAGGCCGTCGGAGGGCGCGGCAGGCGAGGGCAGCAGCGGAGAGCGCCCCCGCCGCAGGGCGAACAGCTCAGCCAGGGTGGCGGCGCCCGGCTGCGCCGGGGGCGCCGCGAAGGGCTCTGCCGTACCGTCCCCCGTGCCCCGGGTCAGCCAGCGCGCCGACTCCTCGGCGGTGAGCGGCCCCACCTCCACCCGGGCCAGGCAGCGGCCGGGCCGCACCACGGCGGGGTGCAGCCGCTCCACGTCCTCGTTGGTGGTGATCGCCACCAGGACGTTGCGGCCCTGCCCCAGCAGGCCGTCGGTGAGGTTCAGCAGCCGCGACAGGGCCTGGCCGGTGGCCCGTTTGGCGCCGCCGCGGATCAGCTCGTCGCAGTCCTCCAGCAGCAGCATCCGCCAGCGCTGGGCGTCGTCGTCCTCGCCTTCGTCGTCCTGGGTGGCCAGGGCGACCTGGAGCAGATAGCCGGGGTCCGAGAACAGCTGCTCGGGATCGAGCACGCAGTCCACCCGGCACCAGTCGCGCCAGGAGCGGGCCAGCGTGCGCAGCACCGAGGTCTTGCCGGTGCCGGGCGGGCCGTGCAGCAGCAGCAGCCGTCCGGAAACCTCCTCGGGGCGCAGCTTCATCAGGGCGTCGAAGGCGTCGGCCACCGGTGCGGTGTAGTTCCGGCGCACCTCCGGCCAGGTCTCCGCGCTGATCCGCCGGGTGGTGCGGCTGGGTCCGTGTCCGGTGAGGTGCCAGAAGCCCATCAGGACGACGTCGTCCTCGACCGGCGGGGGCTCCTCGGCCCCGTCCACGGCCTCGGCCAGGATCCGCTCG
>NZ_LIQR01000188.1 GCF_001418575.1 Peterkaempfera griseoplana | reverse complement strand
CATGCCCTCGGGCTGGTCACCGGTGGCGATGCCATTGGTGTGGTTGTTGCGGTAGCCGGTCCCGGCCGCGACGAAGACGCCGTAGGCCTTGTGACCACCGACCGTGATCGGTGCGGCCGTGGCGTTGGCCAGGTTGTCGTACCCGCCCGCCGCCGGGCCGGAGAACCCACCGGGGGGTGCCTGGGTGAGGTTGTTGCCCCGGCCGGACTGGTCGTAGATCACCGTGATGACGCAGCTGGTGTTGGCACAGAAGGAGTCCTGCGCGGCGGCGTCGGCGTAGCCTCCCGCACTGAGCAGGCCGATGTCCTTGGTGCTGTTGTCCGAGGCGCGCCGGACCTGGTACAGCGACCCGTTGTACGAGCCGTACAGGGCGCGGGTGGTGCTGTGCGCGGCCACACACGGCGTACCGCCCGCGGCGTACAGGTCGCAGGGCCCGGACGTGGCAGCCTGGGCGGTTCCTGCCGTCGCGGTGGCGCCGATCAGCGCGCCCGCGGCAAGTACGGCGGCGGCGCCCGCACGGGCGAGGAGCTGCAGTCGGCGCCTCGGCGGGCCGGTGTGTCCGTGCGCGGGCCTGCCGACCGGCCTGCGAAGGTGCCACATCCCGGAGAGAAGCCGGCCGGGTTCGCCGTGACCGGGTGGGGTCTGGCGTAAGCGGAGGTGTCCCATGTGATCTCCTTGCGGAAAACCGGGCAGAAGTGAGCGCTAACAATGCGCGTTAGCGCTAACAGTCCGCGATTCCGCGGATCGGGTGTGCGGGGGGATTACCGAGAGGTTCCGGAAGGAGACGGTGCTCCACCATCTGATGGGCTGTCAAGGCTGGGCGCAGAACAGCCTTGTCCCTCCTCGGAACTCAGGTGACCGAGACACCGCCGACCTGCGGCCCCGGAAGCCCGGACCGCCGGGCCGAACAGGGCGGGACGGCGGATCCCGGGGAGGGACTCAGCCGAACACGCGGCGCTGGATCTCCCGGCGGTAGTCCTCAAGTGTCTTGTCCAGATGGGTGGTTGCCGCCTCCGCCGCCGCCTCGGGGTCGCCCTCCCGGATCGCCCGGTGGATCGCCGCATGCTCGGCGATGGCCTCCTCGGCGTGCCCGCCGACGGTTCCGTGCAGTCCGATGGTGCTCGACTGGCGCTGCAGACGGCGCGCCTCACGCACGGCGTCGACGAGGAAGGGGTTCTGCGAGGCGGCGGCGACACTGACGTGGAAGTCGTCGTCACCGCGGTCGAACAGTTCCCGGGCCCCGGTCACATGGCCTTCCCGGCACATCTCGGCAGCCGCCGCGATCGCCCGCAGATCCGCGGGGGTCGCCCGGGTCGCCGCCAGCCGGCTCGCAGCGACCTCCTGCACCCTGCGGAACTCGAAGAGCCGGTAGACATGGTCGAGGTCGGTCGGCAGGAAGAAGCTCCCCCACCGTGAGGAGCCGAGCATGCCCTCGTCGTTGGCCACGAACAGCCCGCGGCCCTTCTGGGCACGGATCCGCCCGATCGCCGAAAGGATCTTGACGGCCTCGCGGACCACCGTCCGGCTGGTGCCCAGGCGGGAGGCCAGCTGGTTCTCGGTCGGCATCCGGTCGCCGGGCTGCAGCTGCAGTTCGGCGATCAGCCGGAGGATCTCCTCGGCGACGCGTTCGTACCCGGGCCGGTACGTCGTCGGGTCCTGCTCGTCGGGTTGCACCGATGGCGTACCGGTCGCCGCAGGTACGGGGTTGCCGTCCAACGGCTCGCCTCCTTCGCCCTCGGTTCGCGTCGCGGGCTTGGCGCACGCCCCCCGACGTCACGCCGAAGTGTACACCCGCGCTTCTGGCAGGCCATATGTGTATGACTTATATTGCCCAACTCGTCGGACAAATCATATCGAAACGGTCAAAAATCTCAGGACTTGCGCCGGGGAAATTAAAAGATCATGGGAATAAACATGCTCATCCTGTTGACTCCCTCAGCGCTCAGCCGTCTTATGTGTGACCAAGCACAGTGGGGCTTCGTCTGGATCGCAGAGATCGACGGGGCTTCGTCCGGGGTTCCTCGCGTCGCTCCACCACGTGCGGCACTTCGGCGACGGCGAGAGTTCCGGCCCGCGTCCCGATGACGGACGGGCGCCACGACGTAGTGGAGTAGTTCATGACAGCGAAGGTCAGCCCAGTCGCGCACACCCCGGGCATCCGCAGACGTACCGGCCTGCTCACGGCCGCGGGCGCACTGGCCCTGGTCACCGTTGCGGCCTGCGGCAGCGGCGGCGGCGGCACCGGGGGTGGCTCACGGGACGCCTTCCACCCGGTCAAGCAGACCGGCGGAGCGCTGACGGTGTGGGTGGACTCCTCCCGCATGCCGGCGGCCAAGCTGTACCAGCAGCAGCACCCCTCGGTGAAGCTGAACATCGTCAGCTACGACGGGGACGCCAACGGCTCCAACTATCTGCGCACCAAGGTCAGCCTGTTCAACCGCACCCGCAAGGGCTGGCCGGACGTGGTGTTCAGCACCCAGAACAACGAGACCACCTGGGCCGTGGACGCGGGCTTCACCGCCCCGCTCAACAAGGGCCTGATCCCCGCCTCGACGCTCTCGGGATGGGCCAAGGGAGCCAACGACCCCTGCACCGTCAACGGCACGCTGTACTGCCTGCGCAACGACCTGGCCCAGACGGTCCTGTGGTACGACGCGCCACTGATGAAGCAGTGGGGATACCAGGTCCCGCAGACCTGGGAGCAGTACCAGGCACTCGGGCAGAAGGTGGCCGCCGAACACCCCGGCTACCTGGTCGGTTCGGCGGGCGACTCCTGGGCGCCGGAGCTCTACATGTGGTCGAGCAAGTGCGGGGCCAACCAGATCACCGGCCCCAAGGCCCTGAAGGTGGACACCACGGGGCCGAACTGCACCCGGATGGCGTCACTGCTGGACACGCTGATCAAGAACAAGACGATGTCCCTGAGCAGCGTCTTCAGCTCGGACTTCGACAAGAACCAGGCCGGCAAAATCCTGATGCTGCCCGGCCCGTCCTGGTTCGGCGGCGCGCTGTTCCAGGGGACGTTCAAGACGCCGGCGCACCGGATCGCCGTCGCGCCCATGCCCAAGTGGTCGGCCGAGGCGGACACCACGGCGGGCAACGTCGGCGGCGGCACCTGGCTGATGTCGGCGCACAGCACCAACCTCAAGGCCGCGGCCGACTTCCTGACCTGGGTGACCACCTCGGACGACTACCAGGGCAAACTCGCCCCCGGCTACCCGGCCTACGCACCCGTCGCCAAGGACTGGCTGGCCGCGCAGTCCTCCTCCGGCTACTTCGCCGACGACATCGCCGCACCGCTGCAGGCCGCGGCGAACCAGGTCTGGCCCGGCTGGGGCTACGGCCAGTTCAGTCAGGAGGCCGTCTGGGCGGCCACGGTGACCCCCAAGCTGACCGCGGGCCAGTCCATCGTCTCCCTCCTTCCGGCCTGGAAGAGCTCGATCGTGAACTACGCCCGGTCCAACGGCTACAAGGTGACCGAGTGACCGCCCACTCCCCCGGGACCGGCCGGGCCACGGCGCCCGGCACCCGCCGGGCGCTGTGGCCCGGAAGGAGCGGGCAGGCCTTCGTCGGGGCCTATACGGTGCTCCTGGTCGCCTTCGGCGTGGTGCCGACCGGCTATGCGATCTACTTCGCCTTCACCGACGGGGGCGGCAACTTCACCGTCCTGTCCAACTTCACCGAAGCTGTCAGCGACTTCCGGTTCGCCTCGGCCGTCGGGCATGTGGCCCTGTACCTGCTGTGGTGGCTGGTGTCCCTGGTGGTCCTGGTCGTCGGGCTCGCGCTGCTGCTGCACCGTCTGGCGGCCACGGGCGTGAGCAGGGCGCTGCGGTTCCTGTACTACGTGCCGGGCGCGCTGGCGGGCGCGGCCAGCGTCATGGTGTGGCTGTTCGTGCTGGACCCCACGGTGAGTCCGGCGGGTGTCCTGCTGCGGGCCCTGGGATTCCACACCTTCGGCGAGGTCATCGCTCCCGGGCATCTTCCGGTCCTCTTCACCCTCATCGCCTTCTGGACCGGCGCGGGCGGCTGGATCGTGGTCATGTACGGGGCGCTCAACAACATCCCGGCCGACATCCTGGAGGCCGCGCGGATCGACGGTGCGGGGGCCTGGCAGACGGCACGGCGCATCCAGATCCCGCTGCTGCGCAAATGGATCGTCTACATGGTCATCCTCGCCTTCGCGGGCGGCACCCAGCTGTTCGTGGAGCCGCAGCTGCTCTCCCAGGCCAGCGTCGGCGTGGCCGGACGGGACTACTCGCTCAACCAGCTCGCCTACGACTTCGCCTTCCAGAACAACGACGTGAACACCGCGGCCGCCGTGTCGGTGGAACTGCTGGTGGTCGGGCTGGTCGTCGCGGGCGTCTTCGTGGCCAGATCGGGGTTCTTCGATGCAGACTGACCTCCGACGGTCCGCCCTCTCGGTCCCCGCCGGCGGCCGGCCGGTGCCGGCCCGGGAGCTGCGGCGCGGGTCCGGCCGCCCTGTCCGGGGAAGCTCACAGGTGCTCCCGCTGCTGGTGCTGGCACTGTTCGTGGTCTTCTTCGTCCTGCCGGTGCTGTGGCTGCTGCTGGCGGCCACCAAGACCGACGACCAACTGGTGCACGCGAACCCGCTGTCCTTCGGGTCCCTGCACGCGCTACGGGCCAACTGGGACGCGCTGACCGCCTACCAGGACGACGCGATCCTCCTGTGGCTGCGCAACTCGGCCGTGTACTCCTTCCTCGCGCTGGTGATCACCCTGTGCGTCGCCGTACCGGCCGGATACGCGCTGGCGATGACGGAGTTCCGCGGCAGGCGCACCCTGCTGGTCGCCACCCTCGTGGTGATGCTGATGCCCAACGCGACGCTGGTGGTGCCGCTCTTCCTGGAACTCAACGCGGTGCACCTGATCGGCACCATGTGGTCGATCATCCTGCCGTACGCCTTCTACCCCTTCGGGGTGTACCTGACCTACATCTACTTCAGCACCGCGCTGCCCCGGGAACTGCTGGACGCGGCCCGGCTCGACGGCTGCTCGGAGTTCGGCGTCTTCCGCCGCGTGGCACTGCCCCTCGCCACCCCCGTCGTCGCGCTGGTGGGCTTCTTCAGCTTCGTGGCCAACTGGACGAACTACTTCCTGCCGTACGTCATGCTGCCGCAGAGCGACCAGTTCCCCGTCCAGGTCGGCCTGGGCACCCTGCTGGACTCCGTCCCGCAGTTCAACCCGACGGCCGCGGGCACCCTGGAGGTCCAGCGCCCCGAGCTGGCGCTCGCCACCCTGCTGGCGATCACCCCCGTCCTGGTCGTCTTCCTGTTCTCCCAACGCTTCCTGGTCGCCGGCATGCTCGCCGGCGCGACCAAGCACTGACCTGCTTCCCCCGGTCGCTCCCTTCGCACGCCGCACGGCGCACCCGGCCGTCCGCCCGGTGCGCCGGCGGCGCCCTGCCCGGAACCCGGCCGTGCCGGGAACGTCCCTGAATGGAGTCCCTCTTCGATGCTTCCCGTCATCACGGCCTCGGTGCCGCTGCTCGAACCGCCGGGCTGGGCGACAGCGCAGCGCGACCTGTTCGATCTGCTCGACCGGGCCTGGCGTCGATTCGCCGCCGACTTCACCGATGCCGACGGACGGCTGCGTTACGGTTCCGGACTGACCTCGCGCGACGGCGTGGACGACTTCTACGAGGTCTTCTTCAACTGGCCCCAGCTGTACCTGCTCGGCGGGGCCGACGACCTGCTGGCGCAGTCCGAGCTGCACTGGCGGGGAGTCACCCGCCAGCTCACCGAACTGGGCATGCTCAAGGACGAGTACGAACGCGGCTACGACTGGTTCCACCAGGGCGAGAGCCTGCTGCTGTTCTACTTCCTGTGCATGGCCGCGCCCGACCGGTGGGGCGAGCGCGCCCGCCGCTTCGCCGACCTGTACGTCGACCCGGAGCACGGCAACTACGACCCGCAGCACCGCATCATCCGCCGGCCGCACAACGGGAGCGACCCGCACCGCGAGGGACTGTTCGACGGCGAGGCCTACCCGTGGCTGCCGGAGGAAGCCCGGATGTACGGCTTCCCTCTGGACTGGATCCTGCCGTCGGGCAGCGAGCCTCCGCCACTCGACGGCGACCCGCGCCTCGGCCCGGAGATGGCCCGCCGGACAGGCTCCGGCGACACGGCCGTCAACCTCTCCGCCGCGGGACTCGTCCTCAACGCCTGGATCCTCTCCGGGGACGAACGCTACCGGGGCTGGATCACCGAGTACGTCGGCGCCTGGCGGGAACGCGCGGCCGCCAACGGGGGCGTCCTGCCGGACAACGTCGCCCCGGACGGCACCGTCGGAGGGCTGCTCGAAGGACGCTGGTACGGCGGCCACTACGGCTGGTCGTGGCCGCACGGCTGGTACAGCGTGGGGCACTCGGCGATCGTCGCCGCGCTGGCAGGCGCCGCCGCCACCGGCGACGACGGGTACCTGGACCTCGTACGCCCAGCGCTGGACGAGATCATCTCCCATGGGAAGGTGATGGCCTTCACCGAGGCGGACTCCAGCATCCGGTCCAAGTGGATCCCCCAGCTGGGCGAGGACGTGCACACCCCCACCCTCCATGTGCCGTTCCGGTACAAGGACGGCGGCTGGTTCGACCACAACCCGATGCTGATGGCGGTCCCGACGGCGCTGTGGCACCACACGGCCTCGGAGGCCGACCGGCAGCGCATCGAGACCCTGCGCGCCGCCAGTGGGTACGACTGGCGCACCGTCCGGTCCTTCCGCAGCAAGGAGGAGGCCGGGCACGAGGAGCCCTGGCTCGCCTTCCTGGCCGGCGACGACCCCGCGTACCCGGAGAAGATCCTGGCCGCCGCCCAGGCCCAGGTGCGCCACCGGCTGACCCGTATGGAGCTCTACCGTGACAGGGAGGTGCCCGAGGCCGACATCCACCTGTGGCAGCAGTCCAACCCGGTGGTCACCGAGGCTCTCGTCCAGCTGACCTGGGGCGGACCGCAGGTGGTCTACAACGGCGGCCTGCAGCAGGCCCGCGTGCGCTACTACGACGCGGCCGCCGGGCGCCCGGGCCTGCCCGCCGGCGTCGCGGCCCTGGTCTCGGCCATCGACCCGGACGCCACCGTCGTCGACCTGGTCAACCTCGACCCGGAGTCCGCGCGTTCGGTGATCGTGCAGGCCGGCGCGTTCGCCGAGCACACCATCCGCTCGGTGGACCACACCGCGTGCGACGATCCGTCATGGATCGGCGGGATGTACGACTACGGCCACAGCGCACCGGTGGTGACGTCCTCCTCGACGGCCGTGGACGGCCCGTGGCTGCGGGTGGAACTCCCCCGCTCCTCCCGCATCCGGCTCACCCTCCGGCTCGCCCTGCGCACCCAGGCGCCGACCTACCGCTCCCCGTTCGACGAGCCGTCCGAGGGGGGCGCCGCGTGAGGCGCCGCCCCCTGGGCCGCCCCGGCCCCGAGGCCTCCGCGCCGGGATGCGCGGCATCGTCGCCGGGCGCGGCGGGAGCCCTCACCCTGGGCGGAGCCGCGCCCCGGCGCCCCGCGCCCCCGCCCGTGCCGAGGCGCCACGCCTCCGCGGGCGCGCCGTGCCCGGGCGCCGTCCTCGCCCGCCACGCCGTCCGGTTCGCCGTCGCCACCGGCCCATGCGCGTCCACCGTGACCGGCACCTCCGGGGTCTGGGCGCGACGACGCTCCGTCGAGCGGACCGGTGCGCCGCCGTATCCGGAACCGCCGCGAGAGACCGGGGAATGCCCGGCCCCCGTACCCGGCCGGGGGCGGACCGACAGCCGCCCGGAGCACCAGCACCCGGAGCCCAGGTCATGACCGCGCCCGAGGCACCCGCCGGCCCGTCCCCGCAGCCGCGCGTGATCGACAGCCACGTCCACTTCTGGGATCCGGGCCTGCTGGCCTATCCCTGGCTGCGTACCGTGCCGCGCCTGAACCGCGCCTTCACCCCCGCCGAGCTGCTGGAGAGCTTGCCGCAACCGGTGGAGGCCGTCTTCGTGGAGGCGGGGAGGCTCCCCGGTCAGGCGGCCGGGGAGGTGCGGTGGGTGCGCGAGCTGGCACGCACCCGCCCCTGGATCCGCGGCGCCGTCGCACATGTGTCGCTGGACGACCCCGTGGGGGCGCCGCAGTCGGTCCGCGCGCACGCGGCCGACCCGTTCGTCGTCGGCGTGCGCCACAACGTCCAGGACGAGCGACCGGGCTTCACCGCCGGTGCCGACTTCCGCGCAGGCGTGGCCCTGCTGGGCGAGGCGGGGCTGCCCTTCGACGCGTGCGTTCGCGAGCACCAGCTGGACGAGCTCGCCGACCTGGCTGCGGCCTGCCCGCGGACCCTCATCGTCCTGGACCACCTCGGCAAGCCCTCACCGTCCGACCCCGGCCGCCGGTGGCGCACCGCCCTGCGCCGCCTGGCCCGGCGGGACAACGTGGTCTGCAAGCTCTCCGGCCTGGCCACCGAGGCGGCTCCCGGCACGGCCCCGGAGACGCTGCTGCCCGTCCTTCGCGAGGCACTGCAGGCGTTCGGCCCCGGGCGCTGCCTGTACGGCGGCGACTGGCCGGTGATGACGCTGGCCACCGCGTACGGGACCTGGCTGGACCTGGTGCGCACCGCCCTCGCCGACCTGCCCGCCGGGGACGCCGACGCCGTACTGCACACCAACGCCGCCCGCACCTACCGGCTCGACCGGGAACCGCCGCCCGCGCGGACACCCGGCGCGGCCGACCCCACCGACGGACGGAAGGAACCCGCATGACCGCCGTGAGACGCTTCGCCCAGACCGTCCGGCTGCGGCCGGAGCGCCGTGCCGAGTACCTGGCGCTGCACCGGGCCGTCCCGCCCGGAGTCGAGGCCGCGCTGCGTGCCGCGAACATCCGCAACTACACGATCTTCCTTCGCGAGGACACCCTGTTCGGCTACTTCGAGTACCACGGGGACGACTTCGCAGCCGACCTCGCCTCCGTCGCCACCGACCCCGACACCCAGGCCTGGTGGCAGCTGACGGACCCGTGCCAGCAACCCTGGCCCGACACCGGAGCCGGCGGCACATGGTCCGACCTGGAGGAGATCTGGCATCTGGACGAGGAGCCCCACGCGTGACCACACAACGAGTCGCCTACACAGCGCCCGGCAAACTGACCCTGGAGACCGTGGACGGCGCCGCGGCCGCGCCGCCCCCGGGCCAGGTGTCGGTCGACGTGGCGTACACCGGGATCTGCGGCACGGACCTGCACATCTTCCACGGCGCCATGGACGCCAGGGTCGACCCGCCCTGTGTGATCGGGCACGAGATGTCCGGCCGAGTCGCCGCCGTCGCCCCCGACGTGACCGGGTGGCAGGCCGGCGACCCCGTCACCGTCATGCCTCTCGTCCCCTGCGGACAGTGCCCCGCCTGCCGCTCCGGGCACGGCCACATCTGCCACCGCCTGGTCTTCCTCGGCATCGACGCCACCGGATCCCTCCAGTCCCGCTGGACGGTCCCCGCCGAGACGCTCGTCCGCCTCCCGGACGGTCTGCGGCTGGACCACGCCGCACTGACCGAACCCACCGCCGTCGCGGTGCACGACGTACGGCGCGCCCGGCTGCAGCCGGG
>NZ_LIQR01000187.1:656-14389 GCF_001418575.1 Peterkaempfera griseoplana | reverse complement strand
TCGTGACGGTGAGGTCGGGGCCGGCCAGGGGGTGTCCCGGGGCTGCGGCGGAGCCGCAGGTCAGGGTGGCGCGCGGCGGGGCGCACAGGTGCAGTTTCAGGGGCGCGTGGGGAGTCGAGCCGGTTACGAGGGGTACACCGGGTGTGACGCGGGTCGCTAAGCTGGCGTCACGTTTCTGCGTCAATTGCCGGAAATGATGCGGAATCCGGACCGGGGCACGGGGTCAGGGCAGAGTCCGTGGCGCTGGTACCGCACACGTCGCCCGCCGGGGGATGACCGGGGGTGTTGGGGAGGCGAAGAGGCCATGGCCGCCAGAGCGCTGGTCGCACGACAGCCCAACGAACGGCTGCAGTCACTGATCCAGGAGGCGGGGTGCTCCAACGCGGGCCTCGCCCGCCGGGTCAATCTCTGCGGCGCCGAGCACGGACTCGACCTGAGGTACGACAAGACCTCCGTCGCACGGTGGCTGCGCGGCCAGCAGCCGCGCGGCCAGGCCCCGGCGGTGATCGCGGAGGCGCTGGGCCGCAAGCTGGGGCGGCCGGTCAGCGTCGACGAGATCGGCATGGCCGACGGCAAGAACCTGGCCGGCGGGGTGGGACTGCAGTTCGCTCCGACGCTCGCCGGGGCGTTGGAGCAGGCCGGGGAGCTGTGGCGCAGCGACGTCGGGCGGCGCGACTTCCTCACCGGGGCCACGGTGGCGGCGTCCGCGCTGGTGGAGCCCAGCCGGGATTGGCTGATCACCCCGCCGGACCCCGTGGTGGCCAGGGCGGGCGGGCCGCGCGTGGGGTCCTCCGACGTGGCGGCGGTGCAGGTCGCCACCGGGATGCTGGTGGACCTGGACCACCGGTTCGGCAGCGGTCATGTGCGGCCGCTGGTGGTTCACTACCTCAACAGCGTGGTCTCCGGACTGCTCACCGGCTCGTACCGGGAGGAGACGGGCCGGCGGCTCTTCTCCGCGGTGGCCCGGCTCACCGAGCTGGCCGGGTACATGGCCGTGGACACCGGCCAGCCGGGGCTGGCCCAGCGCTACTACATCCAGGCGCTCCGGTTGGCCCAGGCCGCCGGTGACCGCGGCTACGGCGGCTATGTGCTCGCCGCCTCGATGAGCCACCTGGCCGCGACGCTGGGCAATCCCCGGGAGATCGCCCAACTGGCGCGCGCCGCACAGGAGGGCGCACGAGGGGCGGCCACCCCCACCGCGATGGCGATGTTCTACGCGGCGGAGGCGCGCGGCCACGCCCTGATGGGCGATGACCGGTCCTGCCGGCTGGTCGCCGCCAAGGCGGTGGACGCCATGGGACGCAGCCGGCCGGAGGAGGACCCCGACTGGATCGCGCACTTCGACGAGGCCTATCTGGCGGACGAGTTGGCGCACTGCCATCGCGACCTGGAGCAGGGCAGGGAGGCCGAGCGGCAGGCCTGCGCGGCGCTGGCGCGGCACCCGGAGACGCGGGTGCGGCGGCGGGCGGTCGACCTGGTGCTGCTGGCCACGGCCCAGTTGCAGCAGCGGGAGCTGGAGGAGGCCTGCGAGACGGGGGCGCAGGCGGTGGAACTGCTCTCCGGGCTGCGCTCCAACCGGGGCGAGGAGTACCTGGAGGACTTCCGGCAGCGGCTGGAGCCGTTCCGCGAGCAGCGGGTGGTGCGGGAGTTCCATGAGCGGGCCGAGACGGAGGCCGCCGCGGCCTGAGCCTGGTCCGGCGCCGCCTGCGGCGGTCCGGGCTTGTCCCGGACCGACTGCGGCGTCCGCTTCCCGGGGGAAGGGCGCCCGCCTCGCCGGGCGGGCGCTGCGGAGCGTCCTCCCGCGGGTCGGGAGGAGCGCTCCCGGAAGCCCGTACGGGAGAGCATGTCAAGGCGCGTAGTCACCCGTATAGGTGAACGGGTAGCGTGGGGCGACATTCTGAAGAAGTGGACCGCGGAGAACGGGCCGCCGTTGGCAGCCCGGGAGCCGCGCACAGTTGAGGAATCGCGTTGAACCAGCGCCGCCCTAACTCCCGAGAACTGAACCCCGAGGACCTGTTCCGGCCCGAGCCGGAGGGGCCGCCGCCGCACCAGCAGGGCGGCGGCGCCGGCTACGGCTACCCCGGTCCGGTCGGGGAGCCGCAGCAGCCCGCACCGGGGGGTGCCTGGGGCCGGCCGGGGCCGGCGGGCGGGCAGCCGGGCGGCGCCTGGGGCGGCCAGCAGGGGCCGGCCGCCGGACAGGCCGACGCCGCAGCGACGCAGTACCTCCCGCCGTACCCCGCCGGTGATCCGGCGGCCGGGCAGCAGCCTGGTGCCCCCGGTGGCCCGGCGGCCTCCACGCAGTACCTGCCGCCGTACCCGGCCTCGGGGCCGCCGCCCGGTGCCGAGCCCGCGGGCGCGACGCAGTACCTGCCGCCGTACCCCTCCGCCGACCCGGCGGCCGGGCCCGGACACCCGATACCCGGCCCGCAGGCGCAGGGCTACGCGGGCCAGCCGACGCAGGCCGCCTTCCCGGCCGCCGCCTACGGCGCACCGCCCGCGCAGGGCGGCGGCTACCTCCAGCAGCACATGCGGGAGGAGCCCGACTACGACTACGCCCCGCCGGGCGGCGGCGGCCGCAAGCCCTCGGCCAAGGTGATCGCCGGTGTGGTGGTGGGCGCCTGCGTCGTGGTGGGTGTGCTGGCCGGTGCGCTGTTCAGCGGTGGCGGAGGCGGTGACGGCGGGAAGTCGGCGTCGGCAGCGCCCTCCACGACCACCGGCTCCCAGCAGGCGTCCGCCGCCCCGCCCGCGTCGTCCGCCCCCTCGTCGGGGGCCGTCGACCCGGCCATGAAGGCCCAGGCCCAGGCCCTGGCCGGGCTGCTGGGCAACGCCAGCAGCAGCCATGACGCGGTGGTGGCCGCCGTGGGTGCCATCAACTCCTGCAACGACCCCGGGGCGGCGCGCCAGCAGCTGGTGCAGGCCGCGGGGCAGCGGCGGCAGCTGGTGCAGAGCCTGGGCACACTGCAGGTCGACAAGCTGCCCAACGGCGCCCAGCTCACCGCGCAGCTCAGGGCCGCCTGGGAGGCCTCGGCCAAGGCGGACGAGGAGTACGCGGCCTGGGGCGGCGACTCGGTCAAGAACTGCCACAAGCACCACCGCCCGGCGATGGGCGGGCACCGGGCCCGGGGCGATGTGGCGAGCGGGGCCGCCACCGCGGCCAAGAAGCGGGCCTCCGCCCTCTGGAACCCCATCGCCCGCCGGACGGGGCTGCCCACCCGCAGCTTCGGGGACCTGTGACCTCCGCGGTTCGTCCCTGATCTGCCCACGCCGTGGCGCGGGGGCGTCCGACGGCGCCCCGCACCACGGCGTCCGCGTCCCGCGCCGCGCCCGACGGGCCTCCCGGCCGGGAGCCCGTCCGCCCAGTGGGCTGAGAACGGCGGTGGGCGGCGGTTTTGGCATCCTGGGCACATGGCGAACCCTCCGATTCCGGACCCGGCACCCGTGGACCCGGCACCCGCATCCGGCACCCTCGCAGGGTGGTCCGTGGCCGTGACGGCGGACCGGCGCCGGGAGGACCTGGTGGGGCTGCTGCGCCGCCGGGGCGCCCGGGTGGTCGAGGCGCCGACCATGTCGACGCTGCCGCTGGCCGACGACGAGCAGCTGCGGGCCGCCGTGGAGGAGTGCGTGGCGGCACCGCCCGACCTTGTGGCGGTGACCACCGGAGTGGGTTTCCGCGGCTGGCTGGAGGCCGCCGCGGAGTGGGGCCGAGGGGAGGCACTGAAGGTTGCGCTGGCCGGGTCGGCGCTGGTGTGCAGGGGCTCCAAGGCGACGGGGGCGGTGCGGGCGGCGGGCCTGCGGGAGGCGTACACGGCGCCCACCGAGTCCAACGACGATGTGCTGGCCTGGCTGCTGGCCCGGGACCTGGCCGGGCGCCGGGTGGCGGTGCAGGAGCACGGGGCGCCCATGCCGGAGTTCTCCGCCGCGCTCCGTGCGGCGGGGGCGGAGGTGCTGCCGGTGCCGGTCTACCGCTGGGGGCCGCCGGCCGACCCCACGCCGGCGCGGCGGCTGGCGGCGGCGGTGGCCGCGGGCGAGGTGCATGCGGTGACCTTCACCAGCCAGCCCGCCGTGGAGGGGTTCTTCGCCCAGGCCCGGGAGGCGGGCCGGTACGACGAGGTGGTGGCCGCGCTGCGCGACGGCCGGGTGCTGGCGGTGGCCATCGGCGCGCTCTGCGCCCGGCCGCTGGACGCGGCCGGGGTGCCGTCGGTCCATCCCGAACGGGGCCGGCTGGCTTCGATGGTGCGGACCCTGGAGGAGGAGCTGCCGCGCGGCCGGGGGTGACCCGTCAGGAGGCGTTGGTCAGTACCCACCGCACGTCGACGAAGCGCTGCTGCTGCTCCACGAACTGCCCGTTCTGCACGGCCTGGAAGGTCACCGAGGTGTTGACCAGGCGCGGGCTGTCGACACTGGCCAGCATGTCGGAGAGCCGCCAGCTGAGCGGCGGGGTGGCGCCGCCGGTGGAGACCGGATCCTGGGTGTCCAGGGCGTTCTCCAGCGACCGGACGTCGACCTGCGCGCCCAGCCGCTCCACGGTCTGCAGGAAGACCTGGTAGGCGACCCAGGTGGTCTGTATGCCGGGGTCGGAGGGGTCGATGGTGCTGTCGGGGGCGTAGTCGCGGGCGGTCTCCCGCAGCCCGTTCCAGACCTTGGAGGACTCGTCGGGGTACCAGCTGGTGGCGTAGGCCCCGGCCAGTGGGCCGCTGCTGCCGCCGGTGGCGTCCACCACCGACTGCTGGAAGCTGCCGATCACCGAGGAGAGCCGGGTGTGGGTGTGGTGCAGCCTGCGGTAGGCGTCCAGGAAGGTCTGGGTGGGGTCGGCGGCCAGCGCCGCGGTGACGCAGTGGTGGGGCTGGTCGTCGCCGATGGCCCGCTCGGCGACGGAGGTGTAGTCGGTGGACTGCTCCGGGGCGGGGATGTCGACCGGCTTGATGCCGGACGGGGCCAGCGCGCGGGAGAGGTAGCTGAGCATCACGTCGCCGGCCCGGGTGTCCGGCCGGACCACGGCGACGCTGCGGCAGCCCGAGGCGATCAGCTGGCGGCCGTTGCCGGCCAGCAGGGAGGGGGTGCCGCCGTTCACCGGGTAGGAGTCGGGGCTGCGGAACTCGTCCGTGGAGAGCCCGTAGCCGCCGATCCAGGGGATGCCCTTGCCCTCCAGCACGGGCAGGACGGTGTCGCCCCACTGGGTGTAGGAACCGACCACCGCGATCGCCTTGGCGTCCACCGCCTGCTGGGCGCAGGCGTCGGCCCCCTCGGCGGTGTTGTGCTCGTTGCAGACGAGGACGTGCAGCCTGCGGCCGGAGATGCCTCCGGTGGCGTTCACCTTGCGGCCGATGGCGTCGGCCAGCGCGGTCATCCCGGCCCGGTCGGTGGCGCCGCTGCCCGTCGGGGCCATGGTCATCACGGTGATGTCGGTCGAGGTCGCGGCGTCCGCGGGGCCGCCGCAGCCGGCGGCGCCGAGGGCGGCCGGCACGGTCAGCGCACCGGCGGCGAGAAGTCTGGCGAGCGGGAGACGGCGGGCACGGCGGGTGTTCCCCTGCCGGGAGACGGCGGGCTTTGTGCCGGAGCTTCCGAGCCGCGTCATGGTGGGTTGCCTCTCCTTGGGACGTGCGGTGCGCGTCATTCCGGGTCGTCAGACTGGCGGCCTCGCCGCACGGCAGGAGGGCAGGCGGGCGAATGGTGGGGAAATCCGACATGAACACCGGGTGCGTCCGAGGTGAGGGCGGTGCGCACGGGGCAGGGGGCGCACGGCCCTGAGGGGGCGCCGTAATGTCGCCTCCGCGAAGAACGTACTATCGGATTCCGATGTCGGTCTCCTCGAACTCTTTCCGCGCACGGCCCCGCTCCAGCACCATGGGCGGCATGCCGCTCAACGACATGCCATGGTGGCGCTGGCGGGCCCGGGTCCGCTCCGCACTGCACATGCTCTCCGACCCCGCCTTCCAGCAGGAGTGCTGGGTGGCCGGCAGGGAGGGCTTCGGAGACGTGACCGACGCCGTCTACCGGCTGGTCGAGGACACCTGGCTGGACCGCTGGTCCGCCGAGAAGTACGTGGGCACCATCTTCCGCGACTCGGGCGAGGCCGCGCTGGTGGACGTCGCCGTGCTGCGGGTGCTCCGCATCCTGCACCAGGTCGGCGCGGACGCCCCGGCCGACGCCTACCTGGCCCACCACGGCTGGCCCGAGGCCGTCCGGGCGGCCCGCGAGGCCCACATACGCCTGGCCTCGAACGACGGTGAGGATCCCGACGCGCCGCCGCGCTCGCTGGATGTGCTGGCCATCCTGACCCGTACGGCCTGACCCGTACGGGCCGACCCGCGCCGCCCGGACCGCACCGGCCCGCCCGCGGGGCCGAACGGCGGGCCCGGGACACACGTCCCGCAGTGCGGGCAGTGATCGGCTCGGACCCCGGTCTGTGCCACGCTTGGTCCCACGACGGCCCCGTGAGGGCCGCTACCGGCGACGAGAGGACGGCGACGACCGTGGCAGAGCAGAGCGACGCGGTGCAGGACGCGGCCGACGGCCGTCGCCAGTACGTCCTCACCCTGTCCTGCCCCGACAAGCAGGGCATCGTGCACGCCGTGTCCAGCTACCTCTTCATGACCGGCTGCAACATCGTGGACAGCCAGCAGTTCGGCGACCAGGACACCAACCTGTTCTTCATGCGGGTGCACTTCTCGGCGGAGGCCCCGGTCACCGTGGAGAAGCTGCGGGCCAGCTTCGCCGCCATCGGCGCCTCCTTCCACATGGACTGGCGGATCCACCCGTCCGACGAGAAGATGCGCATCGTCCTGATGGTGAGCAAGTTCGGACACTGCCTCAACGACCTGCTGTTCCGCACCAGCATCGGCGCCCTCCCGGTGGAGATCGCCGCGGTGGTCTCCAACCACACCGACTTCGAGCAGCTGTCCAACTCCTACGGGGTGCCGTTCCACCACATCCCGGTGACCCGCGACACCAAGCCGGAGGCCGAGGCCCGGCTGCTGGAGCTGGTGGAGCGCGAGCACGTCGACCTGGTGGTGCTGGCCCGCTACATGCAGGTCCTCTCCGACGACCTCTGCAAGGCGCTCTCCGGGCGGATCATCAACATCCACCACTCCTTCCTGCCGAGCTTCAAGGGCGCCAAGCCCTACCACCAGGCGTACATCAGGGGCGTCAAGCTGATCGGCGCCACCGCCCACTACGTCACCGCCGACCTCGACGAGGGACCGATCATCGAGCAGGAGGTCGAGCGGGTCACCCATGACGTCACCCCGGACCAGCTGGTCGCCATCGGCCGGGACGTCGAGTGCCAGGCGCTGGCCCGCGCGGTGAAGTGGCACAGCGAGCACCGGGTGCTGCTCAACGGCGCCCGTACGGTGGTCTTCGCCTGACCGCCTGACCGCGGACCCACGGACCGCCCCCCGCCGGGGGCGGTCCGGCCGAGGTCAGGGACGGGACAGCAGCGGAGCGGCCCGCAGCAGTTCGCGGACGGCCGCGGCGTCGCCGTCCTGGCCCACCGGCATCCGGTCCGGGTCGCGATGGGCGGCGGCGAGACAGCAGAACTCCAGGCCGTCCACCACCAGCGAGGCCACCGGGTCAGGATCGCCGGGCAGCTCGGGGGCGTCCAGCGGGATCAGCCACTCCCCGGCGGCCGGACCCTCGATCACCAGCCTGAGGACACGCGGCGGCCCCTCGCCGCCCGCCCCGGGCCGTCCGCCGAGGACGGCCGGCAGCGTCCGGGCGGCCAGGTCGATCATCTGCCGCAGATGCGGCGCCGACGGCGGCTCGTACGGATAGTCCACGGCGCGGGCCACGTCGTCGGCGTGGATCCAGCACTCGAAGGCCCGGTCCACCAGGGCGTCCTGGGCGGGGATGCGGAAGTCGCCGTAGTCCACCGGGACCTCGCCACCGGCCGGCCCGGCCAGCGAGACGGTGTGCACCAGGGCCCGGGTCTGCTCGCGCCACAGTGCGCGGACCGCCTCGGGCGCCCTGCCGCCGTGGGCGTCGATCAGCCAGGCCGTACGGGCGGTGACGGCCGCCCACGGGGTGCCCGCGGGGACGTCCGGCAGGCCGCCCACCGGGTCGGCCAGTCCGTACGCGGTGCCGACGAAGCCGTCCACCGCCGTGAGATGGCAGAGCACCTCGGCGGGCCGCCAGTACTCCGTACCGCCGTGCCAGGGCGCCTCCGCGCGCTCCAGCCACTCGGACGGCCCCAGGTCGCGCAGCAGCGCGTCCAGCTTGGCGGTCTCCGCCGAGTAGGGCGCCGCCCAGTCGGGCACCCGCAGCAGCGGGGCGCGGCGGACCAGGCAGCTCTCCAGCACCTGGCTGCGCAGCTCGGGCGCCGGGTCCAGCGGCTCGTCGGCGGAGAGCCACCCCGCGGCGTCCCGCAGCCGGGCGGCCTCGGCCGCACAGGGGCCGCAGTCGGCGAGGTGCCGCTCCAGCAGTGCGGACTCGTCGGCCGGGCAGGCGTCCAGCGCCCAGGCGCCGAGCAGCCCGCGGACCGCCTCGTGCTCGGCGGGCGGCAGCGGTGCCGCGACGGGGGCGGTCACCGGTGCTGCTCCGTCGCCAGGGCGGTGGCCAGCAGTTGCAGGCCGAGCCGCATCCGGTGCTTGGCGGTGGCCTCCGGTATCCCCAGCTCGCGGGCGGCCTGCTGATAGGTGCGGCCGCGGAAGTAGGTGAGGGTGAGCGTCTCGCGAAGGGCGTGCGGCAGCGAGGTGACGATGTACTGGACGCGGGCGGCCGTCGCCGCGGCCAGCACCTCCTCCTCCAGACCGGCGGACTCCGGCGGTGCGCCGGCCCCGGCGCCGTCGGCGGGCAGCCCGCTGGTGCGGCGCAGGCGCTCCACCGCGCGGCGGTGGGTGAGGGTGCTGATCCAGGAGCGCATGGAGCCCTGGGCGGGGTCGAAGTCCCCGGGGTGCTCCCAGACGTGGCCGAAGACCTCGCGGGTGATCTGCTCGGCGGCCGACTGACTGTCCAGCACGCGGTTGGCGAGGCCGTGGACCATGGGCGAGAACTGGTCGTACAGCTCGCCCAGCGCGGCCTCCTCGCCGCGGGCGAGGCGCTGCTGGATCTGCTGGTCCCAACGGATCGGGGCGGGTGTCGCCATGCGTACGCACCACCCTTCCTGCGTGCCGCCGGATCCGGTACGAGCTCCCCCTTGCGGTTCCGGCGTACGGTCCTGACGCTCCGTCGGCCCCGGGGGTAGGGCGGGCGTCGCGCTCGGATAGATCCCAAGGTATCCGGGCGATGAGAGACGTTGCTCGGGATTGCGCAAAGAACGGGGGGAACTCCCGGTACGTCTGATTGACGCACCCTCTCCCGTCCGGAGGAGCGCGGTCCGGACGACACACGCCGGAGGTTGCGCATCGAGCGCCGGTGCTTGCGCCGTAGACGCCCGGTGCCCATGTGGGCGGCCCCACCGGGGGTGGCAGAAGGGGCAAAAGCTGATGATTCATCCGCAACGTTACGGCTGCGTGACCGCGGCACCCTGTCCAACCGGCGCAAAGACGGCATAGGGTCGTCGGCGGCCGGTGCGCTGCCCGGGAACCGCCCGGACCGCGTCGCCCGGCAGGGAAGGGACAGGGGCCCGTGGTGTTGGCAGTGACCTCGGAGGAGCGCAGCGGCTGGGCCGTACTGCGAGTGGCGGGGGAGATCGACCTCGTGTCCGGGGCCACGGTGCGGCTGCGGGTCCATGAAGCGGTCGCGGACGGCCGCCGCAGACTGGTGCTGGACCTCTCGGAGGTGCACTTCTGCGACTCCAGCGGCGTGGGCGTGCTGATCGCCGCACGCCGTCTGATGCGCTCCTGCGCCGGTGAGTTGCGCCTGGTGATCCCCGGGCACTCCCAGGACGGCCGGGAGAGCCGGGTGCAGCGGGTCTTCACGGCCCTCGGCGTACGGCGGCTCTTCGACATCCACCCCGACGTGGTGTCCGCCGTGACCGGCGCCGACCCGGCCGCCGACCTGGCCGCCGAACTGCCCGCGGGCCCCGGGGGCGGCACGGTGCCGCTCTCCGCCTGACCGTCCGTCCAGCGGCGTTCGACCGCCCTCGGACAGATGTAGGAAGGGTGGTTCCGGCGACGCCCGCGCCGTGTCACGAGCGGCGCTCCGAGGTTTGGCTACGCTCGGTCGGGCGGACGCGCAGAACGGTCCCGCCGATGGCGGGAGGGCAGTATGCACCGTGCTGTGCCCCGATCGCTGGAATATGCCCGAAGCGCTTGCTGGCCGCGGTACGAGCGGATCATTCTGGGACGAACCGTGCCGAGGACAGCGGTGTCGGCCTGCGACTACGGGTGGTGTGAGCGGTGCAGGTGCTTCAGTTGCAGATGGCGGTGCAGCCCGATCCGGCAGAGGTCGGCCGTGCCCGGAGCTGGGCCCGCAAACGGCTGCGCGGCTGCGGGTACGACCCGGACGCGCCGCTCTGCGAGACGCTGATCCTGGTCGTGTCCGAGCTGGTCACCAATGCGGTGGTGCACACCGGTTGCCCGGCGGTGCTGCGTCTGGTCTTCCCGGTCGGCGGCGCCTCGGAGGGGCCGGCGGTCAGGGTCGAGGTCGCCGACGCCAGCGACGTCCCGCCGGAGCGCCGCCCCGCCGAGGGCGAGGCACTGGGCGGCCGCGGCCTGGAGCTGGTCGACTGCCTCTGCGACCGCTGGGGTTGGTACCCGGACGGATCGGGCAAGCGAGTCTGGTGCGAGATCGACTGCGAGGCCGCCGCCCCCGCCGCGCCCGAGGAACGGGTGCAGGCGCTGGCGGTCTGACCGGCGGCCGCCGCAGTGGACCGTCCTCCGCCGCCGCCGGGGCCGGCACCCGTGCCGCCGACCAGGGAGGCCCGTTGCATCCTCACCGTACCGCGGCCGGCCGCCCGGCCCGCTCCGGCGGCTTCGTCCTCCCCGACGGGGTCACCGCCGTCGACGGCGCGGTCGACCTGGAGCACGGCGACGGCTGGGTGCAGCCCTGGCGGCTGCCGCGCGCCGATCTGGAGCTGCACCATCCGTTGCTGGCCGTCGCCGCCATGGGCACCAGCGGCGTACGGCTGCGCTGCACCACGGCCTCCCGGCACCTGGCACTCCACGTCCAGCAGGTGACGCTCGCATCCGGACCGGCGGCCGGAACGCCGCCCCCCTACGCCCTGGTGGTGGACGGCGAACCGGTCCGCGAAGCGCCCGCGCCCGACACCCCGCTCACCGACGCCGTCGTCGACCTGCCGGACCTGCCGCCGGGCGAGAAGCAGCTGGAGATCTGGCTGCCCGTCTGCCCCGGGGTGCGCATCCGCGCGCTGCACGCCGTCGACGGCCGCCCGGTACGGCCGCCCGCCCCCGACCGGCGGCCCCGCTGGACCGTCTACGGCAGCAGCATCACCCAGGGCCACGGCGTCGCCGCCACCGGAAGCTGGCCCGCGGTCGCCGCCCGGCTGCTGGGGCTGCGCCTCGGCAACCTCGGCTACGGCGGGGCCTGCCTGCTGGACCCGCTGGTGGCCCGGCTCGTGGCGGAGCAGCCCGCCGACCGCATCACCCTGGAGATCGGCATCAACGTCCACAACTCGGCCGCGCTGCGCGACCGTACGCTGGGCCCGGCGCTGCACGGCTTCCTGGCCGCGATCCGGGACCGCCGTCCGGAGGTGCCGGTCACGGTGATCTCCCCGGTCTTCGGCGGCGAGCTCCGGGAGACCACCGCGGACAGCTGGTTCCACGGGCCCGGCGGTGTCCGGCGGCGGGTCAGCGGGGACCTGACGCTGCAGCGGATCCGTGAGGTGCTGGCCGAGGCGGTGGCGGTGCGCAGAGCGCGCGGGGACCACCGGCTGACGTATCTGGACGGACGCGAACTCTTCGCCGCCGCGGATGCCCGGGCCGGTCTGATGCCCGACGGTCTGCACCCCGACGCAGCAGGTCAGCGGTTGATGGGGGAGCGCTGGGCAGCCCTCCTCCAGCAGGGCGAACCCATGACTTCCGGCCACCACTACCGCAGTAGTACGGCCGAAATGTGCTGCAACCCTTCCGAGTTTCGGACAAGCCATTGACGCCACGTGTCTGTCTGATCACCCTTGGGTGCAGCGGTCCGTTGCGAGGGGACGGCGAGGCGGCGTCCAGGCGGTGACCACCCGGACTGCCCTCCTCGGCGAGTGCGGATCAAGCGGCGCCGGACAGGGCACGGCCGCCGCAGCCGGGTGGTGGGGCACCGTGTCGTGCCCGGGTGGGCAGGGCGCTCCACCACCCGCTCAAGCCCAGCCGATCCGGGCCGCGCCGGCCGGGTCCGGCCAGCAGGCGGGAGCGGACCCCGACCCGATCGGTTCAGGTCCTGTCCGCGCGAAAGGTGCGGCGGTAGGCCGTGGGTGCCACCCCCAGCACCGTGCGCAGATGGGCGCGGAGTGAGGCCGCGGTGCCGAATCCGGACTCCCTGGCCACCTGGTCCACCGTCATGTCGGTCGTCTCCAGCAGCTGCCTGGCCCGTTCCGCCCGCTGCAGCACCAGCCACTGGCCCGGGCTGGTCCCCGCCTCGTCCCGGAAGCGCCGGGTGAAGGTCCGTACGCTCATCCCCGCCTGCGCCGCCAGCTCCCGCAGGCCCAGCGGCTCGTGCAGCCGGGAGAGCGCCCAGGCCCGGGCCGCCGCGGTGCCGCCCGGTTCGGGCCTGCCGCCGTTCGGCGCCGGCACCGGTAGCTCCACGTACTGCGACTGGCCGCCGTCCCGCCACGGCGGCACGATGCACTGCCGCGACACCTGGTTGGCCACCGCACTGCCGTGGTCGCGCCGCAGGATGTGCAGGCAGAGGTCCACCCCGGCGGCCACCCCGCCCGAGGTCAGCACATCGCCGTCGTCGGTGAAGAGCACGTCGGGGTCCAGCCGCACCGCGGGGTAGAGGCGGCGGAAGCGGTCGGTGTGGCGCCAGTGGGTGGTCGCCGGGCGGCCGTCCAGCAGCCCGGCCGCGGCCAGGACGAACGAACCGGTGCAGATCGAGACCATCCGGGTGCCGGGCCGCACCCGGGCCAGCGCCGCCGCCAGTGGCTCCGAGAGCCGTCCCTCGGTGTACCAGGGCCCGCGCTGGTGCGCCGCGGGGACGATCACGGTGTCCGACTCCGCCAGCAGCTCGGGGCCGTGGTCCACGGTGACCCGGAAGTCCGCGCTGGTGGCGACCGGGCCGCCGTCCAGGGTGCAGGTCCGCACCCGGTAGAGCGGCCCGCCGCCGCCGGGGTCCCTGGCGCTGCCCAGGATCCGTGAGGGGATGGCCAGCTCGAACGCCACCACCCCCTCCAGTGCCAATACCGCCACCCGATGCGGCCCAGCCATCACGACCTCCAGGAGTCCCGCCCGCCCGGGGCACCGCGCCGCCCGGGTATCCCCGGTCCGGCGCGGTCAGGCCCCGCGGCGTCCAGCGTGCCCCCTGGCCCGATCCTTGCGCAACCTGGCCATCGGGCCACTCGCCGCCGGGGACCCGCCCGGCGGAGACTCACTGCCGTGACCGATCTGACCGAGCCGCCGAAGCTGCGCACCCCGCCCGTGACCGCCTCCGACGCCCGCCCGGCCGCCCGCCTGCACTACGCCTGGATCGTGGCCGCCGTGGCCCTGCTGGTCCTGGTCGGCTCCGCGGGCTTCCGTTCCACGCCCGGCCTGATGATGGAGGCCCTGCACCACGAGTTCGGCTGGTCGCACGGGGTCATCTCCAGCGCCGTCTCCGTCAACCTGGCGCTCTACGGGCTCACCGCCCCCTTCGCCGCGGCCCTGATGGACCGGTTCGGCGTCCGACTGGTCGTCACCGGGGCCCTGCTGATG
>NZ_LIQR01000187.1:0-615 GCF_001418575.1 Peterkaempfera griseoplana | reverse complement strand
GCCGTGGTGGTCTCGCTCTGCGCCACCGCCGTGGCGGTACCCGTGGTGCTGCTGATGCGCGAGCACCCCGCAGACCTCGGTCTGCTCCCGTACGGCGCCGAGACCGCGCCGCCGCCCGCGGCGAGCGGCGCGGCCCTCAGCCGGGCCCTCACGGTCCTGGCCGGCGCCGTGCGCACCCGGGCGTTCTGGCTGCTGGCCGGTTCCTTCGCCATCTGCGGAGCCACCACCGCGGGCCTGGTGGGCACCCACTTCGTGCCCGCCGCCCACGACCACGGAATGCCCGCCACCACGGCGGCCGGACTGCTCTCCCTGGTCGGGGTCTTCGACGTGGTCGGCACTGTGGCGTCCGGCTGGTTCACCGACCGCTACGACTCACGGCGGCTGCTCGTCGCCTACTACGGACTGCGCGGCGCCTCGCTGCTCTTCCTGCCCCAGCTGTTCACCGCCGACCTCAAGCCGGGGATGCTGGCCTTCATCATCTTCTACGGCCTCGACTGGGTCGCCACCGTGCCGCCGACCATCGCCCTGTGCCGCGAGTGGTTCGGCGAGGACGCCCCGATCGTCTTCGGCTGGGTGCTCGCCTGCCACCAGCTGGGCGCCGCCCTGGTCGCCTCC
>NZ_LIQR01000186.1:202-42713 GCF_001418575.1 Peterkaempfera griseoplana | reverse complement strand
GGCCGGAACCTATCCCGCCCCCGCCGGACGGGGCAACCTCGGCCGCCCCGTCCGGCAGCGGTCCCGGCGGACCGGGCCGCCGGGCGGTCAGCTGAAGGAGAGCCCCGCCAGCCGCACCGCTCCGCTCACCCCGACCTCCAGGTCGGTGACCCCGGAGAGCAGCAGCTCGGCCTTGACCGTGGTGAAGTCGTAGGGACCGCCCGTCGCGTGCACGGCCAGCGAGGCGAGCACCGCCCCGTCCGGCAGCCGCAACTCCACGGCGCCGGGCCCGGTGGCGGACACCTCCGCGGCCACGGTGGTGGCGCCGTCGCCGAAGTCGCACCCGCGGAAGAGCAGCACCCCGCTGCCGCCCGCGTCCACCGCCACGGNNGGTCGACGATCCGGGTGCCGCGCTGCTCGTCGTAGTCGGCCGCGGCCAGGCCGCGCACCAGGACGTCGCGGGTGACGGGCGCCTCGGCGTCGACCGCCACCGTCGCCGTGCACCGGATGTCCGCGGCGGAGGCGCCCGCGAGCACGGTGTACCGGCCGGTGGCGACCGTCCAGCGGCCGCGGGCGACATCCCAGAACCCCAGCTCGGCAAGCGGGATCCCGAACTCCAGCCGCTGCCCGGCACCCGCCGCCAGGGTCACCCTGCGATGGGCGACCAGCTGCCGCAGCGGACGCGGCACCGTCCCGTCCTCGAAGCGGACATAGAGCTGGGCCACCTCGTCCGCGGTGCGGGCGCCGGTGTTGCGGACGGTGACGCCGACCCTCAGCAGGTCGCCGTCGCGCTCGGCCGACAGGCCGTCATATCCGAAGGAGCTGTACGACAGGCCGTGGCCGAAGGGGTAGAGGGGCTCGCCCTCGAAGTAGAGATAGGTCTGCCGGCCGCCGATCACGTCGTAGTCCAGCAGATCCGGCAGGTCGGCGTCGGCGGCGTACCAGGTCTGCGGCAGCCGGCCGGCGGGCGAGACGTCCCCGGCCAGCACCCGGGCGAGCGCGGTGCCCGCCGCCTGGCCGCCGTGGGCGGTCCACAGCAGGGCGGGCAGCTCCGCGGCGGCCTCCGCCACGGCGTACGGGTAGGACGAGACCAGCACCAGCGCCGTACGGGGATTGGCGGCGCGGGCCGCACGCCACAGCCGCTGCTGCTGCTCCGGCAGGGCGAGCGTGGTGCGGTCCTCGGTCTCCCGGCCGTTGATGTGCGGGTCGTTGCCCGCCACCACGACCACCACGTCGGCGGCCGCCGCAGCGGCGGCCACCGCCTCGGCACCGTGCCGCACCACGACCACCTCGAAGAGGTCACCCTGGTCGGCGACCTCGAGACCGTCGTCGCCGACCGCCACCGCGCGGCCGCTGCCCAGATGGCGGAGGAGCTGCCCGCCCGGCTGCTCCTCCAGCCGGAAGGTCTCCTGGACGACCCAGCCGCCGGGCTGGTCGGCGGAGGCGCGCAGCCGGCCGTCGTCGGCCACCGAGAGATAGCGGCCGTCGGCGGCGCGCAGGGTGAGCACCCCGCCGCCCCAGTCGACGAGCGCCAGCTCCGCGGGGTCGTCGCCGCAGGTCAGCGGCGGCAGGTCGGTACGGCCGGCGAGCAGCGCCGGGTCGAGTGAGCCCTCGGCGCCGCGTACCGCGTCCGCCCCGTCGGCGCCGTCCCCGGCGAGCGGCACCTGCACCCAGCCGGCCGCGGTCCGCAGCCGCACCAGGTCGGCGCCCTCGGCGAAGGAGACGTTCGCGGCGCCGAACCGCTCGCGCAGCCCGCCCAGCGGGGTGCTTCGGTGGATCAGGGTGCCGCTGTACCAGTCGAGTTTGCACTCGTCGGCGAGCAGGCCGACCACGGCGATCCTGGTGCCCTCGGCGAGCGGCAGCAGCCCGTCGTTCTTCAGCAGCACCACGGCCTGCTCGGCGGCCTCCAGGGCCAGTGCCCGGTGCTCGGGGGTGTCGAAGCGGTCCGCTGCGGCCCCGGGTGCCGGCCGGGGGTCGAACTCGCCCAGGGCGCAGCGCATGGCCAGCAGCCGGCGGACCGCCCGGTCGATGTGCCGCTCCTCGATCAGGCCCCGGTCGAGGGCGCCGCGCAGCCGGGCGACGATGGTGGAGGAGTCCTGGCCGTGGTCGGTGAAGCTGTCCACGCCGGCCCGCAGGGCGGCGGCGGTGGCCTCCTCGTGGGTGTCGTAGTAGTGCTCGGAGCCCACCAGGTTGCTCGGGGCGCCGGCGTCGGAGCAGACCACCAGGTCCTGCGCGGTCCAGCTGCGCAGGTGCTCCTCCAGGTGGGGGGAGAGGTGGTTGGGGCGCCCGTTGACCAGGTTGTAGGAGGGCATCACCCCGGCGACCGCCCCGGACTCCACGGCGGCGCGGAAGGCCCGCAGATCGTACTCGTGCAGCACCCGGGGCCGTACCGAGGAGGAGGAGGTGTCGCGGTCGGTCTCGTTGTTGTGGGCCAGCCAGTGCTTGAGCACGGGCGCGGTGCGCCAGAGCGAGGGGTGGTCGCCGCGCAGTCCGCGGGTGTAGGCGACGGCGATGGCCGAGGTCAGCGCCGGGTCCTCGGAGTAGCCCTCCTCGTTGCGCCCCCACAGCGGGTGGCGCAGCAGGTTGACGGTCGGCGCCCAGACGTTCAGCCCGACCCTGGGGTCGCGGGCGTGCATGGCCCGGATCTCGGCGCCCACCGCGTCGCCGACCCGGCGCACCAGTTCCTCGTTCCAGGTGGCGCCGAGTCCCACGGCCTGGGGGAAGACGGTGGCCGGTCCCATCCAGGCGACCCCGTGCAGCGCCTCCTGCCCGGTCCGGAAGGCGCCGACGCCCAGCCGCTCGACCGCCGGAGCGAACTGGTGCAGCATCGCGACCCGCTCTTCGAGGGTGAGACGTGAGAGCAGGTCGTCGACGCGCTGGTCGACCGGCAGCTGCGGGTCACGGAAGGGCAGGTGCGTGTCGATCACTTTCGATCCCCTCAGGGCCGGGCAATTGAGCTTCTAAGCGCTTCGAAGCGCTTCGATGCTGATCGTCTCCATCGGCGGTGTCAAGGGACGGGGCTGAAGTTGACGCCAAATGGCCGGTCTGAACTGCTGTGTTCAACGGCGGTCGCGGTTCCCCGGGGTTGCGGGGCTTTGCTGTGCCTCGCCGCATTCGGGCGGGTTGTGGTGATCAGCCGTCGAAGCGTATCGACGTGTGCGGGAGATCCGCCGCCGTCCCTCAGTGGGTGTGGCCGTGCGCCGCCGTGGGTGCACGGCGAAACGGGCAGGGCGGAACGGGCGGGGCGGAACGGGCGGCCGGACCGGAGGACGTCCTCACGCGCCGCCGAGGGCGGACCGGGCAACGCCGCGGGCGCGCCGCGGACCGGGCAGGCGACGGCCCGGGGCAGCGGCACCGGGCGCCGCGGGCCCCGGGGCGCGGCGCAGGCCGGAGCCGCGGTGGTGACGGGTCAGACGGCGGGCAGGGCGACGCCCGTGATTCGCGCGAGGACGGCCAGCAGCCGCTCCTGCTCCGCCTCGTCATAGGCGGCCGGATTGGCCCTGAGGGACCGCCGGTGCTTGAGGTACCGGCCGCCCGCCTTCGCCTCCGGGTCCGCGCCCGTGGCCAGCCAGACCTGGGTGTCGGCCCCCTGCGGCAGCTCGTCGGTGGCGCCGGGGCCGCCCATCCGGGTCCTCACCCAGCCGGGGTCGACCGCGTCGGTGGGTACGTCCGGCCACCGCCGCGCCACGGCGAAGGCGAGCAGCACGTCGTGCAGCTTGGAGTCCGAGTAGGCCTGCATGCCGTCCCACGCCCGGTGCTCGTACTGGAGGTCGTCCCAGCGCAGACGGCCCGCGGCCTCCAGCCCGGAGGTGAGGTACACCAGCCGGCCGGGCCTGGGCATCAGAGCCGTCAGAAGATAGGGGGCCACCACATTGACCTGGAAGAGCAGTTCCAGGCCGTCCGCGGTCACCGTACGGCGGGGTGCTCCCCCGCCCAGACCCGCGTTGTGGATCACGGTGTCGAAGGGGCCCGCCGCGGTGGCGGCCGCCGCGACGGCCCGGGTGCCGGCCAGTGAGGCGAGGTCGCCCACCACCACCGCGTCGGCGGCGGGCAGCGCACGCCGGACGTCTGCGGCCCTGGCGTCGTCGCGGGCGTGCACCACCACGCGGTGCCCGGCGGCGGCCAGCGTGCGGGCGGTCTCCAGACCGATGCCCTGGGTCGAACCGGTGACGAAGATGCTGCTCATGGTGGTCCCTCGCGCCTGACGAACGGGTGGGCGCAGCGGCTCCGCCCCGCCGGGGCAGGTGGTGGGAGCGCTCTCCGGCCGAGAGCCTGGCACCCGGTGCCGCCGCCCGTCAACCGGCCCCTGCTGCTCGCCCTCCGGTGGCCCCGGCCGCTCGCCGCCCGGGTGCCGCCCGGTGAGATGCTGCCGTCCGCGGGGTCCGACTGCGGAGGAGGGCGCTGGATGCGCGCAGTGGTGTTCGACGAGTTCCAGGGGAAGCCGGAGGTCCGCGATGTCGCTGCCCCGGAACCCACCCCGGGCGGGGTGGTGGTGCGGGTGGCCGCGACCGGGCTGTGCCGCAGCGACTGGCACGGCTGGATGGGCCACGACCAGGGAATCGCGCTGCCGCATGTCCCCGGCCATGAACTGGCCGGCACTGTCGAGGCGGTGGGCCCGCAGGTCGCCGGATGGCGGCCCGGGGACCGGGTCACCGTGCCGTTCGTCTGCGCCTGCGGACGCTGCGCGTCCTGCACGGCCGGCGACCACCAGGTGTGCGAGCGGCAGACCCAGCCGGGCTTCACCCACTGGGGATCCTTCGCCGAGTACACACTGGTCGAGAACGCGGACGTCAACCTGGTCGCGCTGCCTCCCGAACTGTCCTTCGCCACCGCCGCCGGGCTCGGCTGCCGGTTCGCGACCGCCTTCCGCGCCGTGGTGGGGCAGGGCAGGGTCCGCCCCGGCGAGTGGGTGGCCGTGCACGGCTGCGGAGGCGTGGGACTCTCCGCGGTGATGATCGCGGCCGCCGCCGGAGCGCGCGTGGTGGCGGTGGACGTCTCCCCGGCCGCCCTCGACCTGGCCCGGGAGTTCGGCGCCGCGGTCTGCGTCGACGCCGCCGTGGCGCCGGGCGGGACCGCGCAGGCCGTCCGGGAGGCCACCGGCGGCGGGGCGCAGCTCTCGCTGGACGCGCTGGGCAGCCCGCAGACCTGCGCGGCGTCCGTACTGGGCCTGGCACGGCGCGGCCGGCATGTCCAGGTGGGGCTGCTGCCGTCGGCGGACGGGATGACCGCGGTGCCCATGGAACGGGTGGTGGCCTGGGAGCTGGAGGTGCTGGGCAGCCATGGCATGGCGGCTCATGACTACCCGCCGATGATGCGGATGATCGCCGCCGGCGCGTTGCGCCCCGACCGGCTGCTCACCCGCACCATCCGCCTGGACGACGCCCCGGAGGCGCTGACGGCCATGGGCGCGGCCCCCGGAGCCGGTGTCACCGTGATCGCCCCGCACGGGCCTGACGAGGCCGCCTCCTGCGGCTGACCCCCGGCCGTGGCCCGGCCGCCCGCGCCCGCGGTACGGGCCGGGCGGCCGATCGGCCCGTACCGCGGGCCGGTCAGCAGAGCCGCCCGCACCACCGCTGGTGGTGCGGCTCCCACGGCGCGGCGTCGAGCAGCCGTACCAGCGCTGGGAATGCGGCCAGGAACCGCTCCTGGCGACTGACTGACGCCTCGTCAACAGCCGGCAACGTACGCCGCCGCGCACGCGCGGGCCATGGCTGCACGGACGGCGCCCCGGCCCCGGTCCGTCAGCAACCCCCGGAGCAGCGGACGCCCGCCGCACCCGAACCCGGCCCCCGAGTGACGGTGGCCACTGCGCGGGCCGCCGCGGATCGATACGGTGCAACCGGCGTCCCAGGGCGCCGGTCCGGGAGTGGTGGCACGGCGTCCGCGTCGAAGCGGCACCACCTATCCGGGTGAGACGCGGACTGTGGGCCCTCCTGCTGCCACCGCCCGCCGGCCCTGCTCGCCGACGGTGGACGTCCTGGAGGGATCTCCTGCCTGGAGGGCAGATGGCAGCAGTGGAGAACGGGTCGGGGGCGGACGCGCCCCGCTGGGTGGAGTTCGCCGAGATCGACAACGTCCGCGACCTGGGAGGCCTCCCCGTACGCGGCGGCGGCACCACCCGGCGCGGCGTCGTCTACCGGGCGAGCACCCCGCAGCAGGCCACCGCCGCCGATGTGGAGGTGCTGGTCGACGGGTTGCGGCTGCGGACCGTGATCGATCTGCGGAGCCGCCAGGAGTCGGCCGTCGAAGGGCACGGGCTGCTGGCGTCCGCCGCCGTCCACCGGGTCAACCTGCCCGTCCGCACCCCGCGGCCGCAGAGCGCCGACGCGGTGCCGCAGCGGTCCGGCGGCGACCTCGTCGACTTCTACCGGGCGCTGCTGGCCGGCAGCGGCGAGACGCTGACCGGTGCCGCGCGGATCGTCGCCGACGGCGAGCGGCACGCGGTGGTCTTCCACTGCGCCGTCGGCAAGGACCGCACCGGTGTGCTGGCGGCCCTGCTGCTGGACGCGGTGGGGGTGCCCGCCGACGCCGTCGCCGCCGACTACGCCCTCACCGCACAGCGGGTGGCGCGGATCCGGGCCCGGCTGGCGACGCTGCCCTCGTACCGGCAGCTCACCGCGTCCGGACGGCGCTACCTGGTCGCCGACGCCGAGGTGATGCTCCGTTTCCTGGAGATCCTGCACAGCGACTTCGGCGGTGGCGCGGAGTGGCTGCTGCGGCACGGCCTCACCCCCGCCGAACTCGACGGGCTGACGGCCGCCCTGGTCCTGCCCGCCGGCGGCTGACACAGCGGCGCCCGCGCCCGCCGCCCCCCGGTCAGGTGCCGCCGGGGAGCGGCGCGGTCAGGACTCCGCGGGCAGGGGCAGTTCCGCCCAGATGGACTTGCCCCGGGCGTGGTAGCGGGTGCCCCACAGTTCCGCCAGCTGGGTGACCAGGAAGAGCCCCCGTCCGCCCTCGTCCGTCTTCAGGGCGCGCCGTACGTGCGGCGAGGTGCTGCTGCCGTCGGTCACCTCGCAGATCAGCCGGCGGTCGAGGATCAGCCGCAGCCGGATCGGCGGGCTGCCGTAGCGGACGGCATTGGTGACCAGCTCACTGACCAGCAGCTGGGCGGTGTACTCCAGCTCCTCCAGGCCCCACTCGGACAGCTTGCCGCCCGTCAGGGTCCGGGCCCGCCCCACCGCCTCCGGTTCGGCCGGTACGTCCCAGGTGGCATGGCGGTCCGCCTGCGGCCCGCGGGACCGGGTGACCAGCAGCGCCACATCGCCCACCCGGTGCTGCGGCAGCAGGCGCCGCAGCAGGGCGTCGCAGACCCTGTCGAGCTGGTCCGTCCGGCCCGTCTCCCGCGCGGTGGACGCCGGTACGCGGGCGTCGCGGAGGGCCCCGCGGAGCCGGTCCGCGCCGTCACCGTCCGGCCGGCCGTCCCCGGTCGCCAGCAGCCCCGCCGAGTGCAGCACCAGCAGGTCACCCTGCGACAGGGTCATCTCGCAGCTCTCGTAGGGGGCCCCGTCGACCCCCAGCGGGGCGCCCGCTGCGAGGCGGGGGTACTCCACACCGCCGGCCGTCACCAGCGCCGGCCACGGGTGTCCGGCGCTCGCCAGCGCGCACTGCTGCGAGATGGGGTCGAAGACCGCGTACATGCAGGTGGTCTCCCCGCTCCCGGCGGCCGGGCCGAGGCCGTGCCCGTCCCCGGCGCGCTTCACCAGGTCGCTCAGATGGGTGAGCAGTTCGTCGGGTGCCATGTCGAGGTCGGAGAAGGTGCGCACCGCGGTGCGCAGCCGCCCCATCGCCACCGCCGCGTGGACCCCCTCGCCGGCGGTGTCCCCGACGACCAGGGCGACCCGGGCGCAGGACAGCGGGATGAGGTCGAACCAGGCGCCGCCCAGGACGGCGGGGCCCCCGGGCGGCAGATAGCGCGACGCCGCGTCCAGGGTCCGCAGCGCCGGCAGCCGCTGCAACTGCAGGCTCCGCTGCAGGGCCAGCGCGGTGGTCCGCTCCCGGGTGTAGCGCGAGGCGTTGTCGATGCAGACGGCGGCGCGTGCCACGACCTCCTGGGCCAGCAGCACGTCGTCGGGCTCGAAGTTGCGGGTGCGCCGGAACCTGAAGAACATGGCCGTGCCCAGGGCCGCCCCCCGCGCGTGCATCGGCACCAGGATCAGGGAGTGGACGCCGTGGCTGCGCAGCGCCGCCCCCCGCTCGTCGGACGGCGGGTACCTGGTGGCGAGGGTCTCCCCGCTCAGCAGCCGGGGCTTGCCGTCGACCAGGGCCCGCAGCGTGGGGGAGCCCGGCCGGGAGGCCAGGAGGTCGATCTCGCCGAGGGCGACCAGCCGTGTCTCCGGCCCGCTGTCGACCATCGACTCCGCCGCCCGCCGCAGCGGCGTCGCCGCGGGCGGCGGACCGGTGACCGGCTCCCCGCCGCTGAACACCGCGTCCAGCAGGTTCACATAGGCGTAGTCGGCGAACCGCGGCACGGCGAAGTCGGCGAGTTCCTGTGCGGTGCGCAGGACGTCGAGGGTGCTGCCGATGCAGACGCTGGCGTCGTTGACCAGGGCCAGCCGCCCCCGCGCCCGGGCCTCCTCGGTGACGTCGGCGACCAGATGCGCCAGCGCCACGATCTCCCCGGCGCTGCTGCGCAGCGGCAGGATGCTCTCCGACCAGACCGTCTCCAGCTGCGGGTCCGCCGGATCGCGGCCGTGCACCTCCGCGCCGATCTGTGCGACGCCGGTGGCCAGCACCCGCCGCTGGCGCTCCTCCAGCGCGTCCAGGTCCAGCAGGCCGGGGGGCGCCGCCTCCCGCATGGTGCGCCCCACGGTCTCCTCGGCGAACCCCTGGGCGCGGCGCTGCGAGTCGTTCTGCGCCAGCAGCCGCAGCTCCGAGTCGAAGACGTCGATGATGAAGGGCGACTCCGTGAACAGGCCCCGCAGCAACGAGCGGCGCAGATCCGCCCGGCGGACCGCCGCCGCCTCGGCCGCCTGGAGCAGCCACTGCGGCTCCCCGGCCGGGGAGGTCATGAGGTGCACCCACAGCACCGCCTCGACCTCGCCGCCGTCCCGGTGGCGCAGGGTCACCGGCCCCAGCAGGTTCGACCGGGCGCTGCGGCCGCGCCGCACCAGCCCTGCCGCGTCCGACGGGCGGTACAGCAGCCAGGCCGCTCCGCGCCCCCGGACCTCGTCCGCCGGGTAGCCGAGCAGCCGCTGTGCACCGACGCTCCAGCCCGCCAGCGCACCGTGCCCGTCGACGACGGCGAAGGCATCGCCGCTCGGCTCGGGAAGGCCACCGGCGGTTTCGGGGACCACGGTGTCGCCCATGCCCATATGTCACACCCATTCGGGGCCCCGCACCACTCGGCTGCAGCCCCGTGGGAGGCGCACCGCCCCGGTGGCGCGGCCGCCGCCGGGGCGGTGCGCCCGGACCTCCGGGGGCCGTCCCCGGCGGGCCGCCGTCCGAGGCCGGGAGCGCCGGTCAGGCCAGGCTCGGCAGCGCCGGGACGCCGTGGTCGCGCAGCGGGCCGACCTCCCACCCCCGCTGCTCGCACAGGTCCAGGATGCCCGGCAGTGCGCCCAGTGCCGACTGCCAGGCGGCGGGTGCGGAGGTGCAGTCGGAGTCGTGCAGCAGGACGGTGCCGCCGCCGCGCAGATCCCGGGTGACGGTGCCGTACACCGACACGGGGGTGGCCCGGCTGGTCCAGTCCTCGCCCCAGCTGGTCCACAGCACCGGGGTGAGCCCCAGGCGCCGGGCGGAGAGGTGCGCGGCCGTGCTCATCACCCCGTACGGGGGACGGAAGAGCCTGGGCACCGTGCCGGTGGTCTCCGCCACCGCGTCCCGGGCCCTGGCCAGGTCGTGGTAAGTGGCGCGGGGGCTGCGCAGCAGCAGGGGGCGGTGTGCCCAGCCGTGGATGCCGATCTCGTGCCCGGCGGCGCTGATCTCCCTGGCCAGTTCGGGGACGAGGGTGAGCATCGAGCCGAGCATGAAGAAGGTCGCCCGGATCCCGCGCTTCTCCAGCAGTTCCAGGAAACGCGGGGTGGAGATCGGGTCGGGGCCGTCGTCGAAGGTCAGCGCGACATGGCCGGGGCGTCCGACACCTGCGAGACCGGGCATCCACCGGTTGCGCAGCGGCCCGAGGGTGGAGACGGCGGGGACGGCCTGCACGGCCAGTGCGGCTGCGGCGGCCGCCGCCGCTGCGGTGAAGACGGTGCGGTGCGGGGTGACCGCGGTCATCGGTGACCTCCCTGGGCCAGGTCGGTGAGGGCGCCGGGCGGCGCGGTGCGATGGGTGGGGGCCTGGGCGTCCCTCGGTGCTGGGATCCATGGTGCCGCCGGGACCGGCGCCGGGGCGGCAGCGCGGACGACGGCGTGGGCGGGGCCGCCCGGAGAGGCGAACAGCGCCCGTCCGGCGGCGCGCTGGCTGCGGCCGCGCGGTCCGTCCGGCAGTTCGGCGAGCACCGCCGCCAGCTGCCCGGGCTCGCGGATCCACACGGCCAGCCCGGCCTCGTCCAGGGCGGCGGCGTTGGTCCGGCCGTGACCGGGGAGGCAGCGGTAGCTGGCCACCGGCAGGCCGCTGGCGAAGGCCTCCAGCGAGGTGAGGCCGCCCGCGTTCTGCACCAGGACGTCGGCGGCCTGCATCAGCTCCGGCATGTCGGCCACCCATCCGTGCACATGCCGGAAGCCCTGGGCTGACAGGCGCCGGCGCAGGGCCTCGTTGCGGCCGCACACCACGACCGGCAGGGCGGCACCGGACCGCAGGACCTCGGCGGCGACCCTGGCCACCTCGCCCACGCCCCAGGAACCGGCGACCAGCAGCGCCAGCCGCCCGGTGGCGGGCAGGCCGAACCTGGCGCGCGCCGCCCGGCGGGCGTCGGCCGCGGCGGGGCGGAAGCGTTCGTCGACCAGCGGCCCGGTGACCAGGGTCCCGGCCGCGCCGAGCGCGGTCGCCTCGGCGGCGGGCAGCGGATGGGCGGCCAGATGGACGTCCACACCGGGCGCCACCCACAGCGGATGGACGGAGAAGTCCGTCAGATAGGTGATCGCCGGTACGGAGAGCCGGCCGCTGCGCCGCAGGGCGCCGAGCGTCTGGCTCGCCAGCGGGTAGGTGGAGACCACCGCCCGGGTGTCGCTCGGCAGCCGGTGCAGCAGTCGGGTCTGTGCCCGGCCGAGCAGGGCCCGCTGGAGGGCGCCGGGCCGGCCGGTGCGTCCGGTGGTGTCGTGGATGCGCTGGTACAGCGAGGGCACCAGGGCCAGCATCCGGTGGTAGGAGGAGCAGAGCAGCCGGCCGGTGCCCGCGGGGAGCAGGTCCAGGAAGTCCCATCGCTCCACCTGTCCGCCGAGCGCGGTCAGGCGGCGGCCGAGCTGGTCGGCGGCTCCGTCGTGGCCGGCTCCCACGCCGGCGGAGACGATCACCACGCGGCCCGGAGCGGGCTGCCCGGGAGTGCCGGAGTGGTGGGCTGCGGTGTCCGCACCCACCGGACTGGCTATGTACGACACGGCCGAGCAGCCTCCTGTGGCGAGGGGTGGAAGGAACCGTCCCGGTGCGGCGTCCCGGCCCGGCAGAGGGCAGGCGGGCGCGCCCGACCAGCGGGTGCCGGGGTGTGTGCCCGGCCCGGGCGGGCCAAACTCTACAACGTGTAGTAGCAAGCCGGACCCCACCCCCGGCATGGCCCGCGCGGCCCCGCGAGGACGGGCCGGTGAACGGCCGTAGTACGTTGGATGTCCCCCCGCAGGCCCACCCCGGTACGGGTGTGCCCCACGAGGGAACGCGGCGCCCGCCCGGAGCGGCGGGGCCATGAGGACCAGGAGGAGGTGCGAGGTGCCGGACGGGCACGGCCGGCAGCCCGGCAGAGCGGGCCGCAAGGCGGCGGGCGAGTTGGAGGCCCAGGTCATGGCCGTGCTGTGGGCGGCCCGAGCGCCCCTGACCGCGGCTCAGGTGGGGGAGCGGCTGCCCGGGGAGCTGGCCTACACGACGGTGCTGACCATCATGTCCCGCCTGTACGCCAAGGGCCGGCTGACCCGGCGTCGCGAGGGGCGCGGCTACACCTGGGAGCCGGTGCGGGACGAGGCCGCGGACACGGCGGGCCGGATGTTCTCGCTGCTGGAGCGCGGCTCCGACCGCCAGGCGGTGCTGGCGCGCTTCGTCTCCGAGCTGACCGACGAGGACGAACGGCTGCTGCAGCGGCTGCTGCAGACCGGCGAGGAGCGCTGAACCGGGCCGCCTCCGTACGCCGGGGCCCCGGCCGCCGGGGCTGCGGCGCCGTACGCCGGGCCCGGATGACCGTGCGACGGGCTCAGGCGAGCGGGGTCAGCGGCACCTCGGCCCAGATCGTCTTGCCGGTCCCCGAGTAGCGGGTGCCCCAGCGCTGGGTCAGCTGCGCGATCAGGAAGAGACCGCGTCCCCCCTCGTCGTCGAGACGGGCCCGCCGCAGATGCGGCGAGGTGCTGCTGCCGTCGGAGACCTCGCAGATCAGCGCGGAGTCACGGATCAGCCGCAGCCGGATCGGCGGGCGTCCGTAGCGGACCGCGTTGGTGACCAGCTCACTGACCACCAGTTCGGCGGTGAACAGGATGTCGGTCAGGCCCCAGTCGGCCAGCTTGTCGGTGGCCAGCGTCCGGGCATCCAGCACCATCGCGGGATCGGACGGCAGGTCCCAGGCGGCGACCCGGTCCGCACCGAGCACCCGGGTGCGGGCGATCAGCAGCGAGACGTCGTCCGGCGGCCGGAACGGCAGCAGCTCCGAGAACACCTGGTCGCAGATCTCCTCCAGGGGACGCTCCGGACGGGCCAGGATCCGCCGCAGCTCCCCGAGTCCCCTGTCGATGTCCCGGTCCCTGGCCAGCAGCAGGCCGTTGGTGTACAGCGCCAGCAGGCTGCGGTCGGGCAGCTCCAGCTCCGTGGTCTCGAAGGGCACCCCGCCCAGGCCCAGCGGCGGGCCGGGCGCCAGGTCGGGGAAGCGGACCTCGCCGTCGGGGTGCACCACCGCGGGCGGGTAGTGCCCGGCGCTGGCCAGGGTGCAGCGCCGGTCGGCGGGGTCGTACACCGCGAACAGGCAGGTGGCACCGGTCACCGGGCCCTCGCTGAGGCCTGCGGGCAGGGCCTCGTCCTCCTCCTCGGTGAGGCGGGAGACCAGATCGTCCAGATGGGTGAGCAGCTCGTCGGGAGCCAGGTCCAGATCGGCCAGGGTGTGCACCGCGGTACGCAGCCGCCCCATGGTGGCGGCGGCCTGGAAGCCGTGTCCGGGGACGTCGCCCACCACCAGCGCCACCCGGGCACCCGACAGCGGGATCACATCCAGCCAGTCGCCGCCCACCTCGGACCTCTCCCCGGCGGGCTGGTACCGGCCGGCGGTCTCCAGGGCGGTCAGCGGGGGAGAGGAGCTGGGCAGCATCCGGCGCTGCAGAGCCAGTGTGGCGCGGTGCTCCCGGGTGTAGCGACGGGCGTTGTCGATGCAGACCGAGGCCCGTGCGGCAAGTTCGGCGATCAGGCTGAGGTCCTCGTCGTCGAACGGGGACGGCTTGCGCCACCGGTAGAAGGTGGCCACCCCCATCAGCACGTCACGCGCGGTCAGCGGAACGGCGATCAGGGAGTGCACACCCGCCTCGGCCATCGCCTCGGCCCGCCGGGGGTCGTCGAGCTGCCAGTCCTGCGGCTCCTCCGACAGCGCGACCAGCCGCGCCTGAAGGTCCGTCATACAGCGTGCCTGCGGGGAGAACCGCGAGAAGCGGGCCGGTTCGCCGATCTCGCACACCGCCCGGGACGGGCCCTTCCAGTCGGAGCGGTAGCCGCAGCGGCGGAGCGTCACGTCCTCGCCCACCGGACCGGGCGAGGGCGCCTCGCCCTGCAGCACCGAGTCCAGCAGATCGACGGTCACCGTGTCGGCGAGCGCCGGGGCCGCCACGTCGGCGAGTTCCTGCGCCGTCCGCCCCACGTCGAGGGTGGTGCCGATGCGCAGACTGGCCTCGTTGATCAGCGCCACCCGCGCCAGGGTCCGCTGGCGGTCGGTGACGTCCACCACCAGATGGCAGACCCCGATGACGCCGCCGTGGGAGTCCGTCAGCCGGAAGAGGCTGGTCGACCAGGTGGTCTCCTGGTCGGGGAAGGCCGGGGTGCGGCCCCGGTGGACGATGTCCAGCTGCGGGACCCCCGTCTCCAGCACCTCCCGCATCGCCGTCTCCACCGCGAGGGAGTCGACCTCCGGCAGCGACTCGCCGAGCCTTCTGCCGAGGCCTTCGCCGTCGGGGACCCCCGTCATCTGCTCCAGCGCCGGATTGCGGCGGATGCAGCGCAGTCTGAGGTCGGAGACCATCAGCCCCACCGGGGAGTCGGTGAACAGCGCCGTCAGGACGGCCTGCTCCTCCTCCCGGCGCCGGGCCTCCGCCGCCGGGGCGGCCAGCAGCACCCAGCTCGGTACCGGCTCGGGGCCGATCGAGGGGAACGCCCGCACGGTCACGGTGAGCAGCCGGCCGTCCCCCCTGCGGACCAGCAGGGCCCGCTGCCAGGGCTGCCCGGACGCCAGCAGCTGCGCCACCATCGCCTCGGTACGGCCCCGTCCCGCCCCGGCCAGCAGCGAGGTCACCGGGCGGCCCAGCACCGCCGAGGCCGGGCGGTCCACCAGCTGCTCCGCCGCCGTGCTCCAGCGGACGACGGTGCCCTGGGCGTCCAGCATCGCGGTGGCGGCCTGCGCACCCTGGAACGGGTCGGGCGACGGGCCGCCCGCGGGGCCGCCGACGCCGCCGAGCTCTCTGTCCATAGCCGTCCAGACGTTTCTGGCGCTTCGCCACCGGGTCTCTCCCTCAGCACCCTAGTTGCGCGGCCGGAGATCCGCGCCACGGCGGAGGGCGCCCGGGGGTCCGCTCAGCCGTCGCCGCCGCGCCCGGTGCCGTGCCCGGCCGCCTCGGACCTCCCCGGGGGCTGCTCCGCGGTCCAGCTCGCCAGCAGCCGCAGACCCTCGGCGGAGGGGGTGCCCGGCTCGGCGTGGTAGGTCATCAGCAGCTGGTCGGTGTCGATCGGCAGCACCAGGGTCTCGTACGCCAGGGTGAGACGCCCCACCACGGGGTGGTGCAGGTGCTTCACACACGGTCCGCGGTCCCGTACGTCGTGCGCCGCCCACCAGCACCGGAACTCCTCGCTCTTCACCGACAGCTCCCCGATCAGCGAGGCCAGGCGGGGGTCGTCCGGGTAGCGTCCGGCGTCCATCCGCAGTCCGGCCACCACGTCGCGGGCCTTGCTCTCCCAGTCGTCGTACAGCTCCCGGGAGGCCGGTTCCATGAAGGTCAGCCATGCCATGTTGCGCTGGTCCGGCGGCAGCGCCGCGAAGTCCCCGAAGAGCGCGCACGCCATCCGGTTCCAGGCGATGACGTCGCTGCGCCGGCCGATCACATAGGCGGGGATGCCCTCCATCGCGTCCAGCAGATGCTGCAGCGCCGGACGGACCCGCTGCGGCCGGCCCGCGGCACGGGTGCGGCGGGGACGGGGCTTGGCCAGGTGGTTGAGGTGCTCGCGCTCGGCGGGGTCGAGCCGCAGGGCGTCGGCGACCGCGTTGAGCACCGCGGCCGAGACGTTGCGGGCGTTGCCCTGCTCCAGACGGACGTAGTAGGCGACGCTCACCCCCGCGAGCTGGGCCAGCTCCTCGCGGCGCAGCCCCGGCACCCGCCGGCGGCTGCCGAAGTACGGCAGGCCGACATCCTCCGGCTGCAACCGGGCGCGGCGGGAACGGAGGAACTCGGTCAGGGTGGTGCGCTGGTCCATGAGGCGAGTATGAGGGTGTTCCTGCCAGTGGTACGAACAGCAGGCGTACGAACAGGAAGGTGCTGGCTGCGGTCCCGGCCTGCGCACAGGATGGAGGTCATGACTGTCACCACTGTTCCCGCCTACGCCGCCCCGGCCCCCAAGGCTCCGCTGGAGCGGACCGAGATTCCCCGTCGTGAGCTGCGTGAACACGATGTGCTGATCGACATCGCCTACTCCGGTATCTGCCACTCCGACATCCACCAGGTCAACGAGGAGTGGGGACCGGCCATCTTCCCCATGGTCCCCGGGCACGAGATCGCGGGCACGGTCTCCGCGGTCGGCTCCGCGGTCACCCGTCACCAGGTGGGCGACCGGGTGGGCGTCGGCTGCTTCGTGGACTCCTGCCGTGAGTGCGAGCAGTGTCTCGCCGGGACCGAGCAGTTCTGCACCAACGGCAACACCGGGACGTACAACGCGCGCGGCCGTGACGGTGAGCCCACCTACGGCGGCTACTCCACCAGGATCGTGGTGGACGAGCGCTATGTGCTGCGCATCCCCGAGGGCATCGGCCTCGACGTCGCCGCGCCGCTGCTCTGCGCGGGCATCACGACTTACTCCCCGCTGAACCGCTGGGGCGCCGGCCCCGGCCGGAAGGTCGCCGTCGTCGGTCTGGGCGGCCTCGGCCACATGGGCGTGCAGATCGCCCATGCGATGGGGGCGGAGGTGACCGTGCTCAGCCAGTCGCTGCGCAAGAAGGACGACGGGCTGGCGCTCGGTGCCGACCACTACTACGCCACCGGTGACCCCGGCACCTTCGAGCAGCTCGCCGGCTCCTTCGACCTGATCCTCAACACCGTCTCCGCGGACCTGGACTTCGGCGCCTACCTCGGCCTGCTGAAGGCCGGCGGCACCATGGTCCAGGTCGGCGCCCCGGGGCACCCCGTCCCGGTCCAGGTCTTCTCGCTGATCGGCGGCAACAAGGCGCTGGCCGGCTCGATGATCGGCGGCATCGCGGAGACCCAGCAGATGCTGGACTTCTGCGCCGAGCACGGCATCGGCGCGCAGATCGAGGTGATCAGCGCCGACCGGATCAACGAGGCCTACGAGCGGGTGCTCACCAGCGATGTGCGCTACCGCTTCGTCATCGACACCGGGACCATCTGATCCACCGGGCCGTGGCGGACGGGGGCAGCCCGTCCGCCACGCGCGCCCCTGCATGGGGACTACCGCCCGGCGGCTGACGGCGGAGCCCGGGCCGGGCAGCGCCGTCAGCCGCTCCCCGCACGGGTCAGGCCCCGATCGGTTCCCTGGTGTAGTGGAACGCCCGCACCCGCCGCAGCCAGGCCTCCACCGAGGCCTCGTCCGGGGACTGCGGCAGCACGCCCGGCCCGTCCAGCGCGGCCTGGGCCCGCGCGATGATGCGCTCACCCGCCGACGGGTCGTCGACCACCCGCTCGCCCAGCTCCCGGACCCGCTCCGGGTCGGCGAGCCGGATGGTCAGCCGCCCGGTGCGGTGCAGCTCCACGGCCTGCTCGGTCAGCCGCACCAGGTGTCTGGCGTGCTTGGCGCTGCGGCGGCGCGTCTCGTCGGAGAGCACGCCGTGGTCCCGGGAACGGAGCTTGCGGAACTGCTGCGTGGCATAGCCGAGATAGGCGTTCCGTACGGCGTGGGCGGAGAGCAGTGCGCCGCGCAGCCCTATCAGCTCGTCGCCGAGCGGCGTCCGCACCTCGTACAGCTCGCCGGGCAGCCACACCAGTTCCATCACGGTGGGATTGCCGGACAGGGCGAGCCGGCACCACTTGGCCGCCTCGTGGAGCGTCCGGTCCGGACGGGTGGACACCTGGGACTCCGCGGGGCGGTGCAGGCCGTGAAGGTCCTCCGTGGGCGCGGCAAACAGGCCGAGGCGGTCCACGTCGGAGCCCGCGTGGGCCAGCCCGTACGCGGTGGAGCCGACGATGCCGGAGAGCAGCAGGTGCACGGTGGGTCCTTCCCTGGACGGACCGCTCGAGTGTGCCGGAGTGCCGCCGTGCTCCGCACCGCATTTCCGGCCCGCCCGCCCGTGCCGCCCGGGGCCCGGGCGCGAACCGCGCCGGGCCCGTGTCCCGCGGTCCGGCGCGGGCGGGCGCTCGGGGGGAGCGGGGAGGCGGCCCGGCGGAGCCGATGGGGCGGCCCGGAATGAAACGGCGGGCAAAATTGTATAAGCTTCAACTAGTTCTCGCGGGGCCGCCGACGGCGACTCCCACGACCTCAGGAGAAGCCATGTCCTCTCTCGTCGACGTCCGCCGTGCGGGCGGGCGCTTCCACACCCGCGCCGGCTGGCTGGACTCCCACCACTCCTTCTCCTTCTCCCGGCACTGGGACCCCGAGAACACCCACTTCGGGCTGCTCCTGGTCTCCAACGACGACGTCGTCGCACCCGGCACCGGCTTCGACACGCACCCGCACCGCGACATGGAGATCGTCACCTGGGTGCTGGAGGGCAGCCTGGTCCACCAGGACTCCGAGGGGCACAACGGAGTGATCTACCCGGGCCTCGCCCAGCGGATGAGCGCCGGCGCGGGCATCCTGCACAGCGAGAAGAACGACTCCTGGACCCTCACCGGAGACCCCGAGCACCAGGTCCCCGTGCGCTTCATCCAGATGTGGACCATCCCCGACGAGGCGGGCATCCGCCCGGGCTACGAGCAGCTCGACATCAACGGCGAGCTCGACCGGGGCGGCTGGACCACTCTCGCCTCGGGCATGCCCCGGGATGCGTCGCGGCGCGCCATCGGCATCCGCCAGAAGCACGCCGCGCTGCATGTCGCGCGGGTGCGCCCCGGCGAGACCCTCGAGGTCGCCACCGCTCCCTTCGTCCACCTCTTCGTCGCCCGCGGCCAGGTGGAGCTGGAGGGCTCCGGAGTCCTCGCGCAGGGGGACGCGGCCCGGATCAGCCGCTCCGACGGCCGCCGGATGACGGGCGGGCCGGACGGCGCCGAGGTGCTGATGTGGGAGATGACCGCCACCGTGGCCACCCGCTGACCGCGCCGCGCCGACCGGTTGGGACCACCGGCGGCGGTCGGCGGCCGGATCCCGCGTCCCCCGTGCCGGGGGCCGCGGGATCCGGCGTACCCCGGTCGGCCCAGCGGGCAGCGGAGCGACGGCCGCCGCGAGCCCCGGGTGCGGCCGGCCCGGCGGCCAGGGGGCGGACTGCCGCGATCGCCGGGCAGCCGGCCGATCCAGGGGTGATTTGCGGGATTCATGACTTTTGCTGATGAATGCCTGGAGTTACGTTGAGCCGAGGGAGACAGGGCTCGACGATCAGGAGTGTCATCGATGTGCGGTATCGCCGGCTGGGTGTCCTACCGACGCGACCTGCGGCAGGAGAGGGCCACCGCTGAGGCGATGACCGCCACCATGGCCTGCCGCGGGCCGGACGCGGAAGGGCTCTGGCTGGACAGCCGCGCCGCCATGGGGCACCGCCGCCTGGCCATCATCGACCTCCCCGGGGGCGGCCAGCCCATGACGGAGCGCACCGCCGACGGAGAGGTGGTGCTGGTCTACTCCGGCGAGGTCTACAACTACGTGGAACTCCGTGACGAACTGCGTCGCAGAGGCCACCGCTTCCGCACCGACAGCGACACCGAGGTGGTGCTGCGCGGCTACCTGGAGTGGGGCGACCGGCTGCCCGAGCGGCTCAACGGCATGTACGCCTTCGCCGTCTGGGACACCCGCACCGAGCAGCTGGTGCTGATCCGCGACCGGATGGGCGTCAAGCCGCTCTACTACTTCCCCACCGCCGACGGTGTCCTCTTCGGCTCCGAACCCAAGGCGATCCTGGCGAACCCGGAGACACCCCGCGAGGTGGACCTGGAGGGACTGCGCGAGCTGTTCTCCATGGCCAAGACCCCGGGTCACGCCGTCTGGTCCGGCATGCACGAGGTCGAGCCCGGCACCGTGGTGACCTTCGACCGCGGCGGGAGGCACCCCCGCACCTACTGGCAGCTGCGGGCCCTGGAGCACACCGACACCCTGGAGGACACGGTCGCCCGGGTGCGGGAACTCCTGGAGGACATCACCCGCCGGCAGCTGGTCTCGGACGTACCGCGCTGCATCCTGCTCTCCGGCGGCCTGGACTCCAGCGCGGTCACCGCGCTCGCGGCCCGGCAACTGCGGGGCCGGGAGACCGTGCGCAGCTTCTCGGTGGACTTCGTCGGCCAGACCGAGAACTTCGTCCAGGACGAGCTGCGGGCCACCCCGGACACCCCCTTCGTCCACGAGGTGGCACGGCATGCGGCCACCGACCACCGCGACATCGTGCTGGACGCCAAGGAGCTGGCCGACCCGGCCGTACGGACCGCCGCCGTGCGGGCCAGGGATCTGCCGCTGGGCCTCGGCGACATGGACCAGTCGCTGCTGCTGCTCTTCCGGGCGATCCGCGAGCACTCCACGGTGGCACTGTCCGGAGAGTCCGCGGACGAGGTGTTCGGCGGCTACCCCTGGTTCCACGACCCCGCCGCTCGAGACGCGGGAACCTTCCCCTGGATGGCCAGTGCGCTGCGGCACGGCCTGAGCGGCACCACGGTGCTGGAACCCGGGCTGACCCGGCTGCTCGACGTACCCGGCTACCTCGACCGCCGCTACCAGGAGGCCCTCGCCAGGGTGCCGCGCCTGGACGGGGAGGACGGCATGGAACGCCGCATGCGCGAGGTCTGCCATCTGCACCTCACCGGCTTCGTCCGGATCCTGCTCGACCGCAAGGACCGGATGAGCATGGCCACCGGCCTCGAGGTGCGGGTCCCCTTCTGCGACCACCGCCTGGTGGAGTACGTCTTCAACACCCCCTGGTCGGCGAAGACCTTCGACGGCCGGGAGAAGAGCCTGCTGCGGCACGCCGTCCGGGACCTGCTGCCGGCCTCGGTCCTCCAGCGGGTGAAGAGCCCCTACCCCTCCACCCAGGACCCCGGCTACACCAAGGAGCTGCAGACCCAGATCCGGGAGCTGCTGACGGCCGGGCGCAGTCCCGCCCTGGAGCTGATGGACCGCGACCGGCTCCGGTCGATCGCGGACACCGAACAGCACCTGGTCGGCACCGCTGAACGCGCGGCACTGGAACGCGCCCTGGACCTGGCCGTCTGGTTCGAACTGGAACGCCCCCGGCTCAGGCTCGACTCCGGCGGCTGACGCGCCCTGCCCGCCTGCGCACCGTACGCCCGGGCGGCGCCGCGGGGCCGGCCGGCGACCGGGCAACTACGCTGGAGTGCAGGTAGGTACCGCGACCCCTTGGAGGGGTCATGACTCGACGCCGTCCCAGCGTGCCGGACACGGCCGAGGAGACCCTGCTCACCCTCGGCAGTCTGGTCGAGCAGGCCCTGGAGCGGATCAAGCTGCAGAGGGCAAGGGTCGACCTGGCCACGGCCCTGCAGCGCCACATGCTCCCTCCGCAGCTGCCGGACCTGCCGGGCCTGCAGTTCGCCGCCCGGTACGTGCCCGCCCGCAACGGGCTGGAGGTGGGCGGCGACTGGTACGACGCCTTCTCCCTGGCGGACGGCTCCATCGGGGTGGTGATCGGCGACGTGCAGGGCCACGACGTCGACGCGGTGGCCGTCATGGGGCAGGTCCGCGCCTCCCTGCGTGCGGTCGGGGGCGTCACCGCGAACCCCGGGGAGGTGCTCTCCGCAGCCAATGACCTGCTGGTCGCACTGGGCTGCGGCCTCTTCGCGACCTGCACCCTGCTGCGGATCGGGACGACCCCCGGCCCGGCCCTGTCCGGCGCCCGCGCCGGGCACGTCCCCACCGTCTGGGCCACACCCGACGGCTGCTCGGGCACCCTGCTGGGCGCCTGCGGCCCGCCGCTGGGCATCCTGCAGGGCGCCCAGTACCCGGTGATCCATGGCCACATGGGCGCCTCGGAGGAGGTCATCCTGGTCATGGTCACCGACGGGGTGGTGGAGGGGCCGCACTTCTGCCTGGACGAGGGGCTGGAGCGGGTGCGGCAGGTGGTGACCGCGGACCTGGACGCGGACCCCGAGACCATGGTCTCGCGGGTGATGAAGGTCGCGGATCTCACCGGCCACGACGACGACGCCGCCGCCCTGGTCGTCCGCCGCCACCGGACGCCGGCGCCGCCCTGACCCCCACCGGCCCGGGCCGGCGGCGGTCAGGGCTGCAGGACAGCTGTGAAGGGAGTACCGTGCACGGCCCGACATCCCACGCCCCTCCTCCGGCCGCCCCCAGGGCGGTCTGATGGCCGGTACGCCCCCTCGGGAGAGGCTTCGCCACCACGCCCTGGTGCTGCTGGGAATCCTCGCGCTGACCTCCGCCTACTACGGCTGCGCCAGAGCCGGGCTGCTGCTGCACGTCGTCGAGAACCAGGTGACGCCGTACTGGCCCCCGACCGGCGTCGCCCTTGCGGCGCTGCTGCTGTTCGGCCTGCGGCTGTGGCCGGCGATCACCGTGGGGGCGCTGCTGGTCAATCTGCCGCTCGGCCCCTCGCCGCCCGCCGTCGTGGCGATCGCCGTGGGCAACACGCTGGCGCCGGTGTGCGCCTGTCTGGCGCTGCGGCGCACCGGCTTCCGCCCCGAACTGGAGCATCTACGGGACGCCCTCAAACTGGTCTTCGTCGGCGCGCTGGGCGGCATGCTGATCAGCGCTACCGTCGGCAGCGTCGCCCTGTCGCTCGGCGGGGCGGTGGCCCGCGGGGACTTCTGGCCGACGTGGGCGGTGTGGTGGACGGGGGATGCGATGGGGGTGCTGGTCTTCGCCCCGGCGTTCCTGCTGCTGCCCCGGATCCGGCTGGTCCGGGAGGTGCCGCTGCGCCGCTGGGCGGAGCTGGCGGGGCTGCTGACGGTGACGCTGGTGGTCTCGCTGATCGCGGTGACCAGTCCCAACGGCATGCTCTTTCTGGGCTTCCCCTTCCTGGTCTGGGCCGCGGTGCGGTTCCAGCTGGCGGGGGCGGTGCCCTGTGTGCTGCTGACGTCCAGCACCACGGTGGTGCTGGCGGTGCAGGGGCACGGCCGGTTCGGTCAGCACGGCCTGTTCATGGACATGGTCACCCTGCAGGCGTTCAACGGGTCGATCGCGCTGACCGCGCTGCTGCTCTCGGCGGTCGTCACCGAACGCAACCGCGCCTACGCGGAGATCAGGCGGGCCTGCATTCAGCTGGCCGCGGCGGTCGCCGAGCCGCCGCCCGGCAGCGACGGCCCGGCCTCTCGGCAGAACCCGCCGTGACGGCGCCGCCGGGGCGCCGTCCGGGCAGCGCCCCGGCGCAGGCCGCGCTCAGACCTGGCTCACCCGCGCTCAGACCTGGCTCGCGCCTCGGGGCACCTGCGGCTGGGAGGGCGAGCCTCCGTTGAGCTTCGCCGGAGTGGCGGAGGGCTGCTTCAGCGACTCCAGGATGGCCAGGCCCTGTCCGACGATGCCGGTGGCCAGCTCATTGACCCCGTCGGCGCCGTTGAGCACGGTCAGCGAGGACCCGGAGATGCCGCGGGCGGCTGCCTCGGCGAGAACGGGCAGGTTCTCCACGATCCGGTTGGCCGCGATCAGCTCCTGGTTGCCGTCGCGCAGTGAGGCGGCCCGTGCCGTGTTGGCCTCCGCCTGGGCCTGAGCGAGGGTCCGTTCGGCGTAGGCGGTGCCGTCGGCCTCGAAACGCACCTGGTCGCGCCGGGCCTCGGCGAGGGTGCGCTGCCGGTAGGCCTCGGCGTCGGCGGGGCGCCGGACCTCCGCCTCCAGCTGCTGTGCGGCGAGCGCCGCCCGGCGCTGGGCCAGGGCGGTCTGCTCCTCGATGACCTCCTGGGAGGCCCGGGCCTCCGCGAGCGGGCCCGCCTGGGCGGCCTGTGCGTTGGACTGCTCGGTCTCGGCGAGGAAGCCCGCGCGTTTGATCGCGGTGTCCCGTTCGTACGCGGCCTTGAGGGCGGCGGCCTGCTGCTCGCGCTCGGTGGCCTCCTGGTCGGCCCTGGCCTGGGCGATCCGCGCCTGACTGGCGACGGCCGCGACATGGGGGGCCGCCAGGTTGGTGATGTACCCGGAGGTGTCGTCGATCTCCTGGATCTGCAGGGCGTCCACCACGATGCCCAGCTTCTCCATCTCGCTGTGGCTGCCCTCCTTGACCTCCTGGGCCACCCGGTCGCGTTCCCGGATGATCTGCTCGACCGTCAGGCCGCCGACGATGGACCGCAGGTGGCCTGCGAAGATCCGCCCCACCAGCTCCTCCATCCGGCTCTGCTCCGACAGGAAGCGGCGGGCGGCGTTGGCGATGGAGACCGTGTCGTCGCCCACCTTGAACACCGCGACCGCCCGGACGTTGAGGCGGATGCCCTGCTGGGTCACGCAGTCCTCGGTGATCTCCGCCTCGCGCAGCGCCAGCGACAGCATCCGGGCCTTCTGCTTCACGGGCAGGACGAAGCTGCCGTGACCGGTGACGATCCGGAACTGGGTGTCCTGTGCCTGCCGCTTGGAGCCGGAGATCAGCATCGCCTCGTTGGGGGCGGGAACATGCCAGAACAGCACGGGTGGCTCCTTTCGCTCCGCCGGGCCTAGGAAGAGGGGAAGAGTTCCACGATCACCGAGCGAGCCGACGTCCGGTCCACCACGATGACCAGGGCGTTCTTGGCAACCGCCGTACGCGACCAGGCCGCGAACGCCTCGGTGCCGCCGCGGACCGGCACCAGCACCTCACCCGGTCCGTCCGGCGGGATGGGAACGGTCACCCGGCCGACCGCCCCGACCGGACTCTGGTCTGCGTCCATACGGCCTTCCAGCCCCGTCCGCGGCGAGGCGCGTCCTGTACCGCAAGCCGCCGCGGCCTGCTGCGGCGCGGCCGGCGGCAGAGGGCACTCCCGGTGGCGTACGGACCCCGGGGCCGCCAGGGCGGTCCGTTGCGGTCGTAGGCCGTCGTTTCCGGGCGCCCCCGCTCACTCCACCGTACTCCGCGAGGATCCCCGTGACCTGGGCGGAGAGGGCGGGTTCAGCGGACCGTGAGGACCACCGCTGCCTGGTCGTCGTCGGTGGCGCCGTAGCTGAAGGCGTCCACGGCCCCGGTGATCGCCTCCAGGGTCCGCCGGGCCGAGGCTGCCGCGCCGCCGGACCGGACGGCTTCGACCAGGCGCTCCTCGCCGAAGAAGGCGCCGCTGCGGTCCCGCGCCTCCAGGATGCCGTCGGTGACCAGCACGATCGCCTCACCGCTGAGCAGCAGCACCGTCTCCGCCGTCTGGACCGGGTCGGCCGCCACCCCGAGCAGCTGGCCGGGCGCGAGGGACACCGTGACGGAGCCGTCGCCGCGGCGCAGCAGCGGCGAGGGGTGCCCCGCCCGTACCAGGCAGGCGGAGAGGCCGGCCGGAGCGGGTTCCAGGGCCGCGTACACCAGGGTGACGAACCGCTCCTCCCCGTCGGGCTGGCCGAGCAGTGCGTCGTTGATCGCCCGCACCACCGCGACCGGGTCGGACAGCAACGGCGCCACCGCCCGCGCCGTGTGGCGGACCAGGGCCGTGGTGGTGGCCGCGCGGGCGCCACGCCCGCAGACGTCCCCGATGACCAGCCCCCAGCGGCGGCCCGGCAGCGGGAAGACGTCGTAGAAGTCACCACCGATGTCCAGCCCCTCGCCGGCGGGCCGGTAGCAGGCGCAGAGGTGCGCCCCCGGGACGTCCGGCAGGGCGGACAGCAGCAGCCCGGACTGCAGATCACGCGCCAGCTGCGCGCGGTGCGCATACTGCCGAGTGGTGTCGGCCCCGGCCGCCGCCGTACGGGCGAGTTCCTCGGCCAGGGCGACGGCTCGGGCGTCCAGGGGTTTGTCCGTGGTGGCGACCAGGGTCAGCGTGCCGAAGGTGCGCCCGCGCACGGTGAGTGGGACGCAGACATAGCCGGTGACGGTGCAGGGGAGCGCCGGCACCGGCCTGGGCCACGCCCCGTGGTCGATCTCCCGGACGCCCCCGGCCATCACCCGGCTCACGGGGCTGTCCGCCCGCAGATCGGGAGGCTGTGCGGCCAGCGCCGCCTCGGTGCCCTCCGGCAGGTCGTCCGACACCGCCACGGCGACCCGGCTGATGTGACCGTCCGCGAGGACGTCGATGAGGCAGACCGGGGCGAGCGCGGGCACCGCCAGGCGGGCGAGACGCTGCAGGTTCTGCGGATACCGGGGCTCCCGGCTGACCGCGGTGCTGGTCTCCAGGACGAAGGCCAGGTCCGCGGCGGCGGCCTGCTCGCGGGCGTGCGCCTCCCGCCGGGCCGTCTCGGCGCGGTCGCGCTCGATCGCCAGGGCGGCGGTGCGGGCGAAGACCGCGCACAGGTCCAGGTCCTCCTCGCGGGGGGTCCGGGGCGTGCGGTGGTAGAAGGCGAAGGTGCCCAGCAGCTCCCCGGTGGTCGACATGATCGGGTTGGACCAGCAGGCGCCCAGCCTGGCCGTCCGGGCCAGCTCCCGGAAGTCCGTCCACAGCTCGTCATGGGCGATGTCGGTGACGATGACACCGGCCCGGCGGTAGGCGGCGGTGCCGCAGGAGCCCACGCAAGGGCCGATCTCCGAGCCGTCGATGGCCTGGTTGTAGAAGTCGGGCAGGCTCGGTGCGGCGCCGTGCCGCAGCTGGTGCCCGTTCTCGTCGATGAGCAGGACCGAGACCAGCACCCGGGGTGAGAGCCCCTCGATCGTGCGGCACATGCCCTCCAGCACCTCGCCCAGCGGAACGTTGCGGGCGATCTGCTCCAGCAGCGCGTGCTGCTCGGCCGCGAGTTGGCGCGCGCGGCGCTCCCTGGTGACGTCCACGGCGGTGCAGATCACGCCGGTGATCCCGCCGAGCGGGTCGCGGTGCGCCTCCAGGGTGAAGTCGAAGTACCCCTCGTGGGCCGTCGGCCCCCGCCCGAGCAGCACATGGGCGCCGTGGACGACGACGGGTGCGCCGGTGCGGTACACCTGGTCGAGCAGGCCGAGCATGCCCTGGTGGACGAGTTCCGGCAGTGTGTCGCCCACCGGCCGTCCCGGCAGCGTGTCGGCGTCCGCTGTGCCGTGTGCGCGGTACAGGGCCCGGTTGGCCTCCACCAGGACATGGTCGGGGCCGGACAGTACGGCGACGATCGCCGGGGAACTCGCGAACATGGCCGCGAGTGCCGTCTGCTCCCGGCCGTCGGCCTGCGGCCGGGCGCCGGCGTCCACCGGAACGCGGGTACCCGGCGCCGTGCCGGGCGGGGACGCAACCCTAGGCCGGGCCGCCATCGCTTCGTCCGGGGGTTCCGGCGTGCGGTGCCCGTGCGCCGCTCCGTTCGGCGCTGCGGGAGGGGCACCGCCGGGGTGCGGCGACGCCGCCGTCCGCCGGTTCCGCGCCGGGCGCGGGCGCCGGACCGGTTGCCTTCTGGCCGCTGTTCACAGCCACCTCCTCAGGACCCCGGGTCACGCGGGGGTCGTTCTCCTCATGGTAGCGACCGGTTCCCGAACGTGGTCGGGGCAAGCCGTACGACTGGGGCTCCCGCGCGTGCCCGCGGACGCCTCCCAGCGATGCGCTGCGCGGCGCCCCGGCCGGGGCGCGGGCCGCAGCAGGCGGCCGTACGCCCTGGGCGTTGCACCCGGGCCGAGACCGCGCACAGGCCAGGGATCCGGTGCTACCGCGGCAGCCCGCGGCGCGGGCCCCGAGCCTGCGCCGCGAAGGGGTCCGGCCCGGCCGGGCTCCTCGTCCGTCGCCGGAGAGGCCCGGCGGCGGGCGGCGTGCTGCCGGCGGGGTGGTCGCCGGGCACGCGCCGGGGTGTGCCGCGCACCTCCGTCCTGACCGGGGCCCGGCGTGGGCGCGGCGCGGCTCGGCCGCCGTGCGGGTGAGCGTCCCTGCCCGTACGGTCGCCGCCCGAGGCCCCTGGTGGCGCCTGCCCCCGGTCCGGGCGGTGGTGCTGTGGGGTGACGGCCCCTCACACTGTGACGACGGTGATTCCGGCCTCACCGAAGCGGGCGGCGGCCTCGGGTGCGATACCGGTGTCGGTGACCAGGACGTCGATGCGGGAGAGGTCGCAGACCCGGGCGAAGGCCCGCTTGCCGATCTTCGAGGAGTCCGCCGCCACCACCACCCGCTGGGCCCGTTCGGCGAGCAGCCGGTTGATGCGGGCCTCGCCCTCGTGGTGCACGTACGCCCCGCGCGCGGTGTCGAGCGCGTTGACCCCCAGGACGGCGACATCCAGGATGATCTCCTCCAGCACTCCGCCGGCCAGCGGGCCGATCAGCTCGTAGGACTGGGGCCGGGCGACGCCGCCGGTCACCACGATCTTGATCTGGGGGCGGATCACCAGCTCGTTGGCGATGTTGAGGGCATTGGTCACCACCGTCAGCGCGGGGCGCAGACCGGCCCCCGCAGCGGTGTCGCCGGCGATGTCGGCGCGCACCGACAGGGCCCGGGCCACCTCGGTCACCGTCGTGCCGCCGGTCAGTCCCACCACCTCGCCCACGGCCACCAGATCGGCCGCGGCGCGGCCGATGCGCTGCTTCTCCGAGGTGTTGCGCGCGGTCTTGTACCGCAGGGGGAGTTCGTAGGAGACGCCGTGGGCGACCGCGCCGCCCCGGGTCCGGGTGAGCATCTGCTGCTCCGCGAGCTGGTCCAGGTCGCGCCGGATGGTCGCGGCCGAGACGTCGAGTGAGGCGGCGGCGTCCTCGACCTCCACCCGGCCGTGCTGGGCGAGCAGCTCCAGCAGAGCGTTCCACCGGGCATCCCTGGACATGAGCGTGCTCCTCACAGCTGGCGGCCTGCCGTCGGCGCCCCCTGCGGGCGCGGTCACAAACAGGCGTAAGCGTCGCACATGGCGCCGATCGAGCAGGTTTGCTGCGCGCTCCATGCTTGAAAATGCTCGATGAGCGCATATAGCGTGCAGAAACAAGCATCGAACTCACAGGGCGGAGTGCAGAGATGTCCCATGTCGCCATCGAGACGGCCAGCCAGCCGGAGTGCTGGCGCCGCGCCGCGGAGCTGGCGGACGCCAGGGCGAACGCCCTCCCGGCGGCCGGGGAGCGTATCGCCGTGGTGGGCTGCGGCACCTCCCTCTACATGGCGCAGGCCTACGCGGCGCTCCGCGAGAACTCCGGCCAGGGGGAGTCCGACGCCTTCGCGGCCTCGGAGTTCCCCCTCGCCCGCCGCTACGACAGGGTGGTCGCCCTCACCCGCTCCGGCACCACCACCGAGGTGCTGGACCTGCTCGCCCGGCTGCGCGGGACCACCCGCACCGTCGCGGTCATCGCGGACCCCGACACCCCCGTGCGGGCGGCCGCGGACGAGCTCGTCGTCCTGGACTTCGCCGACGAGCAGTCGGTGGTGCAGACCCGGTTCGCCACCACCGCGCTGACCCTGCTCCGCGCCCACCTCGGTCTGCACACCGACGCCGTGGTGCGGGACGCGCTGACGGCACTGGCCGAGCCGCTGCCCGAAGGCCTGCCGGACTGCACCCAGTTCAGCTTCCTCGGCAGGGGCTGGACCGTGGGGCTGGCCAACGAGGCGGCGCTCAAGATGAAGGAGGCGTCCCTCTCCTGGACCGAGTCGTACCCCGCCATGGAGTACCGCCACGGCCCCATCAGCATCGCCACCGCCGGCACCGCCACCTGGATGTTCGGCACGGCCCCCGACGGCCTGGCCGAGCAGGTGCGCGCCACCGGTGCCCGCTGGGTGGAGAGCCCCCTGGACCCGCTGGCCGACCTGGTCCGGGTCCAGCGCCTGGCCGTCGCCTGCGCGGCCGCCCGCAACCTCGACCCCGACCGGCCGCGCCACCTGACGCGCTCGGTGGTCCTCGCGGACGACTGACCGAGGCGGCTGATCCCGCCGCCGGCCGTGCCGGGCGGCGGGCCGGCCGTCCGCCGACACCCCCGCACTGACGGATCGTCAACCATCTTTCCTACGGAGGCACCCGTGCCCCTCGCAGCCACCGGCACCCTGGTCGCCGACGCGGCCGCCGGGCGCCGCGCCGTCGCGGCGTTCAACGTCATCACCCTGGAACACGTCGAAGCGATCGTGGCGGGCGCCGAGGCCGCCGGATCCCCGGTGATCCTGCAGATCAGCGAGAACGCCGTGAGGTTCCACCACGGCCGCCCCGCGCCCCTGGCCCGCGCCGCCGCCGAGGCGGCGCGGCTCGCCGCCGTCCCGGTTGGCCTGCACCTGGACCATGTGCACACCACCGCGCTGCTCCACCAGGCCGCCGACTGCGGGTTCAGCTCGGTGATGTTCGACGCCTCCCGCCTCCCGTACGGGGAGAACCTCACAGCGACCCGGGCCGCCGCCGACTGGGCCCACCGCAGGGGGCTCTGGCTGGAGGCGGAACTTGGCGAGGTGGGCGGCAAGGACGGCGCCGCCCCGCTGGATGCGCACGCCCCGGGTGCCCGGACGGACCCCGCCGAGGCCCGGGCGTTCGTCGAGGCCACCGGCGTCGACGCGCTGGCCGTCGCCGTCGGCAGCTCCCACGCCATGACCTCCCGCACCGCCCGGCTCGACCACGGCCTCCTCGCCAGGCTGCACGAGGCACTGGAGCTGCCCCTGGTGCTGCACGGCTCCTCCGGGCTCTCCGACGGGGAGCTGGGCCGGGCCGTCGCCGGAGGCGTCACCAAGGTGAACATCGGCACCGCTCTCAACGCGGCCATGACCGCGGCGGTACGCGCCCATCTCGACGGCGACCCCCGCGCTGTGGACCCGCGCGGCTATCTGGCGCCGGCCCGCACCGCGATGAGCCGGACGGTGGCCGAGCTGATCACCGTACTGAGCGGAGCGGCCACGGCGGCGCCCAAAGCGGCGCCCACGGCCTGACCGGCCGCCGCGCGCCCCGGCCGGTCAGCCCGCGGACGCCTCCGCGGGGGCCTGCGCCCCGGCCGGCCCGCGCTCCCGGCGTTGCTGCAGGACCGAACGCCCGACCAGCAGCGCGAGCACCGCCGCCAGGATCAGCGAGGAACCGACGGTGCCGTACCCGAGGCCGCCCTTGTCCGTCGGCTTGGAGAAGAAGTCGCCCACGGTCGCACCCAGCGGCCGGGTCAGCACGAAAGCGGCCCAGAACAGCGGCGCGGTGGGGACACGGGTTGTGAACGCGGCGACGGCGACCGACGCCAGCAGTCCGCTGATCAGCAATGCCCCGCCGGCGTAGCCGAGTCCGGAGCTGTCGGCCAGGAAGTCGCCGAGGGAGGTGCCCAGGGTGTTGGAGAGCAGGATGGCCGCCCAGTACAGCAGCTCGCCCCGGAAGGTGCTGATCCGCCCGACGTCGAACGGGAGGCCGGCGGCCCGCCAGACGCCGAACACCGCCGCCAGCAGGGCGGTCAGTACCAGTGCGCCCCTGGCGTAGCCCAGGCCCGCGGTGCGGTTCATGAAGTCCGACATGGTGGTTCCGGCCGTGCTGGTCGACAGGATCACCGCCCAGTACAGCGCCGGGTGGTGGCGCCGGGTCCGCAACTGGGCGCCGAGGCTCACCAGGAACAGCCCGACCAGGACCAGCGAGCTCACGGCGTAGCCGACGGCGAGGGTCTGGGCGAGCAGATCGCCCCCGGTCTCACCCAGGGTGGTCGCCGCGATCTTCATGACCCAGAAGGCCAGGGTGATTCGGGGAAGCTTCGTCATCTGCCCGATCTCCAGCGGGGGCCGCGGACCCGGTCATGCTTCCAGCGGGCCGGCCGTTCCCCGTGGCGCGGCGGCCGTGTCGTGGACGTCCCACCCGATCGGGTGACGGGACCGCCCCCGCGGCGGGTCCGGGCCGGTCAGAGAATGCCGAGGTCGGGTACGCCCGCGCAGGGGGCGTGCGGTCCGTCCGGGGCGCCGTCGTCCGCCGCGAAGGCGTCCCAGGCCGGGGTGAGCAGTTGCTCGGCCCAGATGATCTTGCCCGTGGCGGGGTAGCGCACGCCCCAGCGGTGGGAGCACCGCGCGACCAGGAACAGCCCGCGTCCCCCCTCGTCGGTGTCGGCCGCCCGGCGGATGTGCGGCGAGGTGCTGTTGGCGTCGCTGACCTCGCAGATCAGTGTCCGATCGCGGATCAGGCGCAGTCGCAGGGGCTCGCTGCCGTAGCGGATGGCGTTGGTGACCAGTTCGCTGACGATCAGCTCGGCGGTGAAGGCCAGATGTCCCAGGTCCCACCGGTCGAGTTGGCGCAGCAGCAGGGCGCGGGCCTCCGAGACGACGGAGGGATCCCTGGGGAGGTCCCAGGTGACGACCCGGGCCGGACCCAGCGAGCGGGTCCTGGCGAGCAGCAGCGCCAGGTCGTCCTCGGCCGCCAGATGCGGGACGACGACGTCGGCCACCGCCCGGCAGGTCTCGTCCAGCGGCCGGTCGTCCTCGGTGAGGACGGTACGCAGCCCGGCACGCGCCCCGCTGTCGGCCGCGCAGGCGTGCACCAGGCCTGCGGTGTAGAGGAGCAGGGTGCTGCCCTCGTCCAGCTCGATCTCCAGGGGCTCGAACACCGGGTCGCCCTTGCCCAGCGGCTTGTTGGACGGCAGGTCGGGGAAGTGCGCCCCGCCCAGCGGAGGGACGATGACGGGCGGCGGGTGCCCGGCGCTGGCCATGACGCAGCGGCGCGAGACGGGGTCGTAGACGGCGTACAGGCAGGTGGCGCCGACCAGCCCCTCCACGATGGGCGCGGATCCGGAGGCGAGTTCCCGCTCGACCAGGCGCGGCACCATCTCGTCGAGCCGCCCCAGCAGCTCCTCAGGCGCCAGGTCGAGCTGCGCGAGAGTACGCACCCCGGAGCAGATCTGCCCCATGCACGCCGCCGCGTGGACGCCGGTGCCCGGCACGCTGCCGACCACCAGCGCGACCCGGGCGCCGGAGAGCGGGATCACGTCGAACCAGTCGCCGCTCGCCCCGGCGTGCTTGCGGGTCGGAACGAAGTGGTGCGCGACGTCGACGGCGCTCTGGTCGGGGACGCTGCGCGGGAGCATGCTCTCGTGGAGGGTGACCGCAGCGGTGTGCTCGCGGGTGTACCGCCGGGCGTTGTCCATGCAGACCGCGGTGCGGGCGACCAGCTCCTGGGCCAGCACGAGGTCGTCCCACTCGAAGGCGTTGGCCTGGGAGGTGCGGTACATGTGCACGAAGCCGAGGACGGCATCGCGGGCGCGCAGCGGCACCACCATCAGCGAGCGCGCCCCGTACTCCACCATGGACCGGACCCGGGCCTCGCTCGCGATGCTCCGCAGCCAGTCGGCGTCAGGGTCGACGACCGGCAGCAGCCTGGGTTGCCCGTCGCGCAGGCACTCGTTGTAGGGCGAACCCTCCGGGAAGTCCAGCAGTTCACCGACCTGCTTGAGGCCCGGGAGCAGCCGCGGGTCGGCGGCCTTGCACGCCGCGCGGCGCAGGATGTCGCGGCCGGTCTCCGACGGCTGCGGTTCGGCGCCCGACGTCACCCCCTCCAGGAGGTCGACCGCGGCGAACTCGGTGAGCTGCGGGACGAGGACGTCGGTGAGCTCCTCCGCGATCCGGGTCACGTTCAGGGTCGTGCCGATCCGGGCGGCGGCCTCGTCCAGCAGGAGCATGCGCTCGCGGGCCCAGTAGTGGTCGGTGATGTCGATGACGGCGTCCGTGACACCCAGAGTCGTGCCGTCCGGGGCGGTGAGCGCGAAGGAGGAGACCTCCCAGACGTGCTCCCGGTCCGGGTCGGCGGGGGTGCGTCCGCGGTGCACGGCGTTGAAGATCGGCAGACCGGTCTCCAGGACGCTGCGGAGCCGCTGCTCGACCGCCACGGCGTCCACGTCGGGGAGGACCTCGCCGATCCGGCGGCCCAGCGCCTCCTCCTGTCGGATCCCGTGGATGCTCTCCAGGGCCGCGTTGATCCGGACCAGGCGCAGCTCGGCGTCGTACACGGCCACACCGATCGGGGACTGGGTGAACAGCCCGTCCAGGATGGCCTGGTCCTCCGCCTGCCGCAGCAGGCCCTGCACCCACACGACCACCGCGGTGAAGTCGCCGTCCGGGTGGCCGGATGCGAGCGGGGAGACCAGGAGTGTGGCGTCCAGTCGACGGCCGTGCCGGTCGGCGAGGGCGATGACACCGAGGGGGGTGCCGTCGGTGCGCATGGCGCCGAGCGGCGGCGACAGGACGGCCGGAAAGGTCTCGGGCCACAACTCCGCAGCCGCGCGGCCCAGGACCTCGGCCGTACGGTAGCCGAACAGCTGCTCCGCCGCGGGGCTCCACGCGATCACGGCACCCCTGCCGTCCAAGAGGAATGTCGCCACCTGGCCGACGCGGGGGAGACCGGTGCGGAAGCCGGCTGCGGATGCGTTGACCGAAGGGCACATCCCACTGATCCCGTCGTCACGCGGAACGCCGCATAAAACCCACCATACGGGACATGTCGCCGCCGGGTCCTGCGTACGGATCCGTGCGGCTACCGCGGGGGCTGGGCGGGCGCGCCGCGGAACCGGCGGTCCTGCGGCCGATCCCCGGCGTTGACGTCGGCGAGCGCCGGGCGGACGCGGGCCGCCGGTACCAGGCCGGGGGAGTGCAACGGATCTCGTCGGTGACCGTCCGAGGTGACGTCGACCGTCACCGCGACCGCCCGGTCGGTCCGCCCGGTTCAGGCTCATCTGGTGGTCTTGAAACGACTCATTCGGCGGAACGCCGTCGGCTGGCCTCCGTCGTACGGACCCTGCCGCTCGCAGCACGCCCCGGCCACGGTGCGGGAGCCTCGCGGCGAGCTGTCCGGCACCTCGGCGACCCCTATGATTGAACAGATTCAGTGCATGGTCGGCGGAGCGGTGGGAGCACCATGGCGGGGATCAAGGACGTGGCACGGCAGGCCGGCGTCTCGGTGGGCACCGTCTCCAATGTGATCAACCGGCCTGATCTGGTGTCCGAGCAGACCAGAGCCCGGGTGCAGGCGGTGATCGAGCGTCTGGGCTATGTACGCAGCGAGTCGGCGCGGCAGCTGAGGGCCGGACGCAGCCGGATCGTCGCCCTGCTGGTCCTGGACATGGGCAACCCCTTCTTCGTGGACGTCGCCAGGGGCGCCGAACGCGCCGCCCGCCAGGCCGGGCTGGGTGTGATGGTGTGCAACAGCGCCCGGAGCCCCAGCGAGGAGGCCGACTACATCTCGCTCTTCGCCGAGCAGCGGGTCCGCGGCGTCCTGCTGACCCCCGCCGACCCGACCGGACGCACCCTGGACGCGCTGCGCCGCAACGGCACACCGTTCGTCCTGGTGGACCGGGTCGCCGCGGGCCCCGCGGAGTGCTCGGTCTCGGTGGACGACGTCAACGGCGGCATGCTCGCGGCCGGCCACCTGATCGCCCGGGGCCACCGCTCCATCGCCTTCATCGGCGGCCCCCCGGAGCTCATCCAGGTCCGCGACCGCGGTGCGGGCGCCCGCGCCGCTCTGGCCGAGGCGGGCCTGCCGCCCGAGTCCCTGCTGGAGATCTCCGCCGACGGCATGGACGTCGCGGCGGGGCGTGATGCCGGAGCCCGTCTGCTGGGCCTCGCGCCGCGCCCGACCGCGGTGTTCTGCGCCAACGACCTGCTGGCGCTGGGCGTGCTGCAGGCGATGTACGCGGCCAGGGTCGGCGTCCCGGACGAGCTGGCCATCGTGGGGTACGACGACATCGAGTTCGCCGCCGCCGCCGCTGTGCCGCTGACCTCGGTGCGCCAACCGGCCGCCGCCATGGGGCGGTTGGCGGCGGAGCTGCTGATGGAGGAGACCTCGGGCGCCGACGTCGGCCACCGGCACCGGCAGGTCGTGCTGCAGCCGGAACTGGTGGTCCGCAGTTCCAGCCTGGCGGCCTGGCCCGCGGACCGCTGACCGGGCGATCCGGCGCCCGGGCGGCGAGGGGCGTCGGGAGCGCCGCCCGAGGAGCCGTGTTGAATCGTGTCACTGTGCAGGCGGGCACCGGGCAGCGGGTGTTGCCGGTGCCGCTCCGTCCGTCGCTGGTCGCTCTCCGTGGCTCCCCTGTGTACGGCGGCCTCCTGGGTGCACGATCCATTGGAGGCCGACCCTTCGGGCGCGGCCGGTTGAAAGGATTCACTCCAGATGGTCAGACGGGCGGCGCCGACTGCCGCCCGCGGCCGTGTCGACGAGTACCGCGGGCACGACGAGGTGTGGCCGCAGGTGCTCGCCGCGGTCTCCGCCGCCGGATGGCACAACTACGCGCTCTTCCTCCGCGAGGACCGTCTGCTCGCTGAGTTCCTCCGTCGGACTTGACGGTTCGTCATCACGCGACTGGGCGGGCGCCAGGGACAGCGGGCGCTTTGGCCGGGGCGTCCCCGCCCGACTCGACGCAGCCCGTTTCGCATCGCCGCGTGAAGGAACCCGTCACCAGGTCGCGTCGGACATACGGCACGACGGCACACCCGGGTCTGGGCATGCGCCTTCCCGGCCGCCGTTCACCGAACGGCCGGGTTGCGGCTCCCGGGCGAGCCTCGGCGAACGGAGTCTCTGCCGCGCAAGGACGGGTGATGCGGCACTGGGGCCCCCGGGCCGCCTCACATTCCGGAGCCCTGTCTCGTCGGACTGTTGCGAGGGGGACACACCACCCCGCGAGCGGGAGAGCCCCGCGAGACCACGGCCGTTCCATGAGCGCCGCGATCAGCGACGGCGGCTCACCGGCTCGGACGTGACAGGGAGGGAACGATGAACGACTTCCAGGCGATCGCCGACCGTGTCGAGATCGAGTCGCTGCGCGGCGAGTTCACCGACGCCGCGATGATGCGCGACTACGACCGCTTGGCGGCGCTGTTCACCGCGGACGGCGTGCTGCGGATGCCCGACGTCCCCGTGGAACTCAACGGTGCGGCCGAGATCCGCGGCTGGGGCGAGCGGGTGCCGCACCTCGTGGACTACCTGGTGCAGACCATGCACCCGGGCGTCGTCCGAATCGAGGGCGACACCGCGTGGGGCCGCGCCTACATGCAGGAGCTCATCCGTCTCCGTGACGGCGGCTCGCACCAGAACTTCGCCATCTACCACGACCGCTACCGGCGCACCGGCGACGGCTGGCGGTTCACCGAGCGGGTCTACGAGATCCGGTACCTCGACGAGAGCCCCCTGGCGGGCTCGGCGTACCGGTCGGCGGGGGCACCCACCGTCCCGTCCACGGGGGACGCCCCCGCGCCACAGGGATGACCGCGACGCGCCCGATCGCCGCGCAGCCCTGCCGTACCGGCCCATGACGGCTCCAGACCATCCCGACCAGTACAGGAGAACCCCACCGTGACCAGGATCGGCATCATCCTCGGCAGCACCCGCGCCCACCGCAACGGCGAGCAGGTCGCCGCCTGGGTGCATGACAGAGCGTCGAGCCGCGGCGACGCCGAGTTCGAGCTGATCGACCTGCGTGACTACCCGATGCCACCCCAGGAGGAGCCGCTGACACCGTCGCTGGGCCAGTACGAGCACGAGTACACCAAGGCATGGGCGGACACCGTCGCCTCCTTCGACGGGTTCGTCATGGTCACCCCCGAGTACAACCACTCCACCTCCGGGGTGCTCAAGAACGCCATCGACCACCTGCACGCCGAGTGGCACAACAAGGCGGTCGGCATCGTCTCCTACGGCGGCGCGGCCGGCGCCCGGGCGGCGGAGCACCTGCGGCTGATCTGCGGGGCGCTGCAGATGGCCGATGTGACCCAGCAGGTCGCCCTGTCGCTGCAGACCGAGTTCGAGAACTTCACCGTCTTCAGGCCGGGCGACTACAACGTCACGGCGCTGGACGCGATGCTGGACCAGGTCATCGCCTGGAGCGCCGCGCTCGCGCCGCTGCGCGCCGCCTCCGGGGCCGCCGTCTGAACAGAGCCGGGGGCTTTCAGCGGCACCCCGGCCCCGGGGCGTGACCGCCGGGGCTCGTGAGCGACGGCAACGGGGGGGTCACGGGGGTGTCCCCGTTGCCGTCGGCCCGGGGCGCGGCCGGCCCCGTCCGCCACTGCGGCGCCGCGGTGGCGGACGGGCCGGAGCGTCAGCCGCCGCAGCGCCGTGGCGGGACACCGCGCGGACTGGATCCCGCAGGCTGTGGCACAAGCAGCCTGACGCAGCGTCAGCCGGTGCCCAGCGGCAGCACGGGCGGCCCCACCTGCGCCGGCTCCGTCCGCAGGGCGGTGCGGTGGGCGGCCTCGACGGCCTGGCCCCAGTAGGTTCCGGCGACCATCAGCAGCGCGCCGAGGACCGCCACGACGGTGAGCCGTTCGCCCCCGAGGCCGATGCCGACCACGACGGCCCAGACCGGTTCGGTGCCCAGCAGCAGACTGGCCCGGCTGGCCGAGCTGCGCTGCACCGCCCAGGTCTGGGCGAGGAAGGCGAACACACTGCACAGCAGGGCGAGATGGAGCAGCTCTGCCCAGGTGGCGCCGTCGGCGCGGACCAGAGCCGGCAGCCCGTGCGCGGCGGGCACCAGGAAGAGGACCGAGCCGACGACGGTCTGCACGGCCGTCAGCTGGGTGGGCCGCAGCTCGCGGCCCGCGGAGAGCCGTCCCACGAGGCTGACGTGCGCGGCTCTGACCACCGCGGCGGCCAGCACCAGGAGGTCACCGGAGCGCGGTGAACGGAATCCGCTGCCGCACACCAGGAGCCCCACGGCCAGGACGCAGACACCCGCGGCGGCGAAGAACCGCGGAGGCAGCCCACCGGGGCCGCCCAGCCGGTCGATCAGCGGGGTGAGCACAATGGCCAGGCTGATGATCAGTCCCGCGTCGGCGGCGCTGGTGTGGGCGACGCCGTAGGTCTCCAGCGCCAGGACGACCGCCTGGGTGACCCCGAGCAGTGAGCCGGCCCGGAGCTCCGCGCGGGTGCAGCGGCGCCGGCCGCGGCGTCCGGCGGCGGCGACCGCGACACAGGCGGCGGCGGAGATCGCGTACCGCGCGAAGAGCACCACCGTCACGGGCAGGGCGGAGGTGGCCGTTCTGGCGGCCAGATAACTGGAACCCCAGACGGCGGCGACAAGCAGGAGTACCGCGTCGGTACGGCGGGTGTCGGGCACGCCCTCACGGTGCACCAACGGAGACACCCAAGCCAAGGACGACCTTCTCAAGCAACCCTTAAGAAGTCCTACACTGTCGGCCGTGGATGAGCGGCAACTGCGGATCCTGCGCGAACTCGGCGAGCTGGGCAGTGTCACCGCGGTCGCCGAGGCGCTCCGGGTGACGCCATCGGCGATCTCCCAGCAGCTACGGCTGCTGCAGCGCTCGATCCCCGTACCGCTCACCGAGCGCGAGGGGCGGCGACTTGTGCTCACCCAGGCCGGGCAGGCGCTGGCGGGCGCCGCGATCGAGGTGGAGAGCGCCCTGAGCAGGGCCCGGCACTCGGTCGACGACTTCATCGAGCAGCCGGACGGCAGTGTGTCGGTCGCCGCCTTCCACAGCGCGGCCGCGACCTTCTTCCCTCTGCTGCTGCGCAGCCTCGCGGGCCCGGGGCGGCCGCAACTCGTCCTGGCCGACGAGGACGTGGCGCAGGACCGCTTCCCCCAGCTGACCCGGGACTACGACCTGGTGGTGGCCCACCGTCTGGACCACGCCCCGCCCTGGCCGCGGACCGTCGCCGTCACCCCGCTGCTCCGCGAACCGCTGGACGTCGCCATGCCGGCCGGTCATCCGCTGGCCGCCGGACGCACTGTCACCCCGGGGGATGTCGCCGACCAGCCCTGGATCAGCGTCCACGAGGGATTCCCGCTGCTGGCCACGGTCGAGGCGGTGGCGACCGCGGCGGGCCGCCGACTGACCGTCACCCACCGCATCAACGAGTTCTCGGTGGTCGCCGAGGTGGTGGCGGCCGGAGCGGGACTGGCGCTGATGCCGCGCTGGACGGCCCGTCCGCACCCCGCGGTGGTCCTGCGGCCGCTCGACGGTGTGCACGCCCTGCGCCACATCGATGTGCTCCACCGCCCGGAGCGGACCGCGCGCAGGGCCGTCCGCACCGTCCTCGCCGCGTTGCAGCGGGCCGCCGAGGACGTACGCGGCCGGGACACCGGCGCCGGAGACGGGGCCGGGAGCCGGGAGACGGATGCGCAGGGGCGAGCGGCGGCCGAGGACGGACGTGGCCGCCGCCGGGCACCGGGCCGGGACTGAACCCCGGCCGCGGCGGGGAGCGAGCGGGGATTCCGTCCTCCGAGCACATCGTCCTCGTCCCGGGAGCGGGAGGGCGGGAGTGGCTCCGGCGCCGTCAGGCAGCCGACCTCGCCGATCTCACCACCGGAGAGGTCATGGTCGTCGACCAGCAGGCGACCCGGGCCCAGCCGGCCGACCACGTCCTTGTGCACCCACCGGAGTCCTTCTCCCACCCCGGGCAGCCGCCCGGCGGACGGGTCGCCCGGGAAGTCGCGGAGCGAGCGCCGGAAAGGGTGCCGAAACCCTCTCTCCGGGCACCCGAACGCGAAGGCAGCAGGGCATTCCAGAGCAGCTCGACCCATTGTGCGTCCAACTCGTCCGGGACCGACCAAGCATTGAACGACCATGTCGGCCGGATTCTGCACGCGTGCCGTTACCCGGACACGGCGTTCTGCGACCGGCTGCGGGCACGGCAGCGCGAGCCCCGGTGACCGCTGCGTCCGCCGGCGCGCGACTGCGGCACCGGACCGCTGCCCGGCCGCATCCGGGCCGGCACTCAGGTGATCCGGGGCCGCCAGGACCGCGTCAGCGCGGGGGAGGAGGCGCTGTTCCCCGCAGCGGGCATCGCCGGGCCTCGCCGGCGCCGGCCGAGGAGTCCGGCCATCGCACGTCCGTCGAGCGGCCGCAGCCCCTGTCGGCGGTGCTGCGGCCGTGGGTCACGAGGCGACAGCAGGCCCGAGCGGGATCTCCTTCTCCCGCAGCGCGGCCACGGCCGGGGCGTACATACGCGCCTTGATCGTGCCGAGGGTCTCCCCCGCCTTGCCCGTCTGGGCGCGGGCGATCTCCACGGCGGTCCGGCGGACGTCGGCCTCGTCCGCCGCCGTACGGTCGACGATCGCCGCGGCCAGGGCGTCAAGGCCGCCCCAGCGGCGGGCGGTGACCATGGCCTCGTGCGCCGTCTGCGGTGTGAGCCGGGCCTGGATCAGCGCGGACATGCCCGGCGTGAAGGGTATGCCGATCTCGGCTTCGGGCAGGCACCAGTAGCCGCGGTCGCCGCGCATCACCCGGAAGTCGTGTGCCAGGGAGAACATGGCCCCGGCAGCGAAGGTGTGCCCCTGCAGGGCCGCCACGGTGACCACCGGAAGAGTCAGCATCCGGGCCAGCAGCTCCTGCACGCCCGCGACATAGGCGCCCGCCTGGTCGGTGTGGGCGAACAGCCAGTCCAGGTCCAGGCCGTTGGAGAAGAACTTGCCGGTGGCGGTGGTCACCAGGGCCCGAGGGCCCTCCGCCTTCACCACCTCGTCGAGCAGCGCGTCGACCGACGCCACCCAGTCGGGGTGGAAGCGGTTCTCGGTGTCCCCGATGTCCAGGACGAAGACGTCGTCCTGCCGGTCGAGCGCGGGCATGGCAGCTCCTTCACGGGGGCCGTCACGGGTACGGCCGTCACGGACGCGGCGTCGTGCGACTGCGCGGGACACGCTCCGGCCTGCACACTACCCGTCGGTAACTGTCCCGTGCGGCATCGTACATGGCCCCGTCGCGGCCGGTGCCTCCCGCCGTCCGTGGGGGCGCCGTGCGACCGTGAACCGCACGGGAACGAAGCGGCGCCGACCGACGGCGGATCAGGCCACCAGCGGCCGATCGGTGGGCCCCACGGGGGCGGGCAGGGCGGTGGCGCCCGTCAGATAGCGGTCCACGGCCGCCGCCACGGACCGCCCCTCCGCTATCGCCCAGACGACCAGCGACTGCCCCCTGCCCGCGTCGCCCGCGACGAACACCCCGTCGGCTCCCGCGGCGTAGCCCGCGTCCCGCCCGAAGTTGCCGCGTACGTCGAAGTGCAGGCCCAGCTGCTCCGCCAGGCCGCCGTCCCGCTCCGGCCCCTGGAAGCCGAGGGCCAGCAGCACCAGCTGGGCCGGGACGACCCGTTCCGTGCCCGGCCGCGGGGACCTGCTGCCGGGCTCCGCCTCGGCCAGGTGGAGTGCCCGCACCCGGCCCTCCGCGTCCCCCTCGAACCGCAGGGTGGACGCGGAGAACATCCGTACGTCCCCCACCGCTCCCGGCGGCGGCAGATCCGCCCCCGACGGGTCCGGGCGTCCCCCGCCGGGGTCGCGCAGCAGGGCCAGCTCCCGGGCCTCCTCGTGCGCGGGCGAGACCCGGTACACCCGCGGATACACCGGCCAGGGCTCGCTCTCCGCCCGGTACTCGCCCGGCTGGGGGTTGATGTCCAGCTGCACCACGGAGGCCGCGTGCTGCCTCAGTGCCGTGCCCAGGCAGTCCGCCCCGGTGTCGCCGCCGCCGACGATCACCACGTCCTTCCCCTCGGCGGTGAGCGGGGGCGCCGCCAGATCCCCCTCCACCACCCGGTTGGCCATCGGCAGGTACTCCATCGCCTGGTGGACGCCGGCCAGCTCCCTGCCGGGCACCGCCAGCTCCCGGGGCCGGGTGGCGCCGACCGCCACCACGACGGCGTCGCTGCGCCGCAGCAGCTCCCGGGCGTCCAGGTCGACGCCCACCCGGACGCCGGTGCGGAAGACGGTGCCCTCCGCCTCCAGCTGCCCGATCCGGCGGTCCAGGTGCCGCTTCTCCATCTTGAACTCGGGGATGCCGTAGCGCAGCAGTCCACCGATCCGGTCCGCCTGCTCGTAGACCGCCACCGTGTGCCCGGCGCGGGTCAGCTGCTGGGCCGCGGCAAGACCTGCCGGGCCGGAGCCGATCACCGCGACGGTGCGGCCGGAGAGCCGCTGCGGCGGGCGCGCAGGGAGAGCCCCGGTGGCCCAGGCGTGGTCGGCGACGGCCACCTCCACATCCTTGATCGTCACGGGGTCCGCATTGATCTCCAGGACGCAGGCGGTCTCGCACGGGGCGGGGCAGAGCCGGCCGGTGAACTCGGGGAAGTTGTTGGTGGCGTGCAG
>NZ_LIQR01000186.1:0-172 GCF_001418575.1 Peterkaempfera griseoplana | reverse complement strand
CGGGATGCCGCAGTCCATGCACCGTCCGGCCTGGGACGCCACCACCGGCAGCAGCTGCTGGCCGGTGTAGACCTCGTTCCAGTCCGCGATCCGTTCGGCGACCGAGCGGCGCGGCAGCGGGCGGCGGGGGGTGGTGAGAAAACCCTTGGGGTCGGCCACGGCGGCCTCCGGG
>NZ_LIQR01000185.1 GCF_001418575.1 Peterkaempfera griseoplana | reverse complement strand
ACCGAGGAGCAGCTGCGCGGGGCGATGGGGAGCATCGGCGACGCCCAGCCGGGCGCGGTGTCCGCTCGCCCCGCGCAGCTGCTCCTCGGTGACCGGAACCACCTGCGAGGGGACGCATCGGGCGTGGGCGAAGGCCAGGACTGCGGTCTCCTCGCCCATGAACAGCACTGTGCTGGTCTGCTCGCGCAGCGAGTCGCCGGGGGTACGGCAGGAGGTGCAGTCGTAGGTGTCGGGCGCTTGGGCGCCGGCGAGCAGCCGGTCGGCCTCGTCGTCGCCGATCTCGGCGCGGACCTCGTCGCTGACGTCGAGCATGCGCGGCACGGGGACTCCTCGGATCGTTCCATGGATCGGGGCGCCGGGTGCGGGATGCTCCCGGCCTCAGTGCCCAACGGCCGGATGTGGCGGGAGTCACGGTCGGAGGGCTCCGGAGTCGTGTATTCGGCGCAATCCGACTGCGGAGCGTGCATCAACTGTCGCTCCATGTCGATGATGTGCCGTAAGTCATATGGACTGATGTGTGGCCCTCGTCACGCCGTCCTTGGTGACGCGTCATCAGAATCCGTACATACAGCCCATATCTCTCGACCCATGCAGATCATTACCGCCGGTAACGGTCAGGTGAGCAGCAAGAACCCCGAATCGGTTGAAAACGGCACTGCTGTCTTCCTACGGTTCCTCACCGGTGCAACGAGCACCACCCGGGTACGCCCCACCGACACACCGGAGAGCCACAGTTGAGTGGCGATCAGGTGCCCGCCGCCGGGATCCGACAGGCCGGCGGCGTGCGGCGGGGCGGCCGCGGCGGCTGCGGCGCGTCAGACACGCGCACGGCCGCCGGAGCGGACGAGGTGGCGGAGCAGGGTCGCTGGACGACCCGCCCGACCGGCCCGCCCGGGGCTGTCGAGAGGAATCCATGACCCATCGTCACGAGATCGACGCTGCCCTGACCGCCGACCGCACCAGGGCCGGCCGCGGCCGCCGGGTGCGTGCCGCCGTCGTCGCGGGTGCCGTCGCCGCCGCACCCGCGGTGGGACTCGTCACGGCCACGTCCGCCTCGGCCGCCTCCGTGTCCACCTGGGACGCGGTGGCCCGCTGCGAGAGCGGCGGCAACTGGAGCATCAACACCGGCAACGGCTTCTACGGCGGTCTGCAGTTCACCAACTCCACCTGGGCCGCCTTCGGCGGTACCGCCTACGCGCCCAGGGCCGACCTGGCCGGCCGCGGAGCACAGATAGCCGTGGCGGAGCGGGTCCTGGCGGGCCAGGGCCCCGGTGCCTGGCCGGTCTGCGGTGCCCGTGCCGGCCTCGCACGGGGTGGCTCGGCGGCTGCCGTCGCCTCCACCGGGAGTTCCAGCCGTGGCCGGTCCGGGCAGCACCACCACCACTACCGTGCCACCGGCAACGGCAGCGGCAGGGCGGTTGCCAGCAGCCGTTCGGAGACCCGCACTCCGGTCAACGCCTCCGGGCGGCACTACACCGTCCGCAGCGGCGACACCCTGGGCGAGATCGCGGACCGGTACGGCCTGGGGTGGCAGCGGCTCTACCAGGAGAACAAGCACCTTATCGGGGGCAACCCCGACCTGATCTACCCGGGTCAGCGGCTCTCCCTCTGAGCCGTGCCTGCCTCATGGGCCGGGCGTACGCAGAGTCGCGTACGCCCGGCCCAGGGCTGTCCGGGCCGCAGGGCCCGGGCCGGCGCGGGCCCTGCGGCCCGCGTTGCGCCGCCCGGCCGAACTGCGCGGCGTGCCGCACCGGCGCAGGGCGGCGCGCGGCATGTCCGGACCTAACGTCATTCAAGTGCGCTCATAGGATCAACAGACTGATCGGACTACTGGCCGGTGCGGCCGCCACCCTGGCCGCCGCCGCGCCGCCCCCGAAGCTCGACGACCCCGTCTGGGACCGGCTCGCCGACTGCGAGAGCAGCGGCCGCTGGGATGCCAACACCGGCAACAACTACTACGGCGGCCTGCAGATCTGGTTGCCCACCTGGGAGTACGCGGGCGGCCTCGCCTATGCGACCCGGCCCGACCTCGCCGTACGGGAGGACCAGATCACCGTCGCCCAGCAGATCCTCCGGCGCCAGGGCTGGACGGCCTGGCCGGACTGCGCCCGCCGCCTCGGCCTGCTCCCCGTCCCCACGACCCCGCCACCCGGCACGAGCCCGGCTCCCACGCCCGCACCCGAGGCCGGCGGTACTCCCGGGCCCGGACGGCACCCCGGGCGGCGGCCCGGGAGGCATCCTGGGCAGAGCCCCCGGCCGGGTCATGGACAGCCTCCGGGCCAGGAGCCTGGGCGGCAGCCCGGGCAGGAGCCGGGGCCGGGTCCCGGTCCGTCCTCCGCGCCGGCTCCGTCCTCTGCGCCCGGGACCGAGCCGGCATCCGAGCCAGGGTCCGGGTCCGGCTCCGGACCACGGCCAGGGCCCGGCACGGACGGCGCTGCCGCGCCGGCTCAAGCGGGCACCCTGCGGCACCGCCCGGTCCTGCCGGGCCGGACCGGCTTGGGCACCGCTCGGACGGCCGGGAGGCAACACAGCTGACGCCCGCCGCCCCCGCGTCCTCGCCCACCGCCTCCCATCTCTGGCCGGGGAGGCCGACCCGGTACCGCTCCACGGCCCCCGGGGCCGCTGGCGTCTGCCGTACCGTCGGCAGTGCGTGACACCACCCGCCAGTCCCACCGCCTCTGCTGGGGCAAGCGACCGTGTCCTCGCTCGCCGCCTCCCGTCGCTGGCCGGGGGCCGACCCGGTACCGTTGCGCCGCGGCGCTGGGCGCCATTGGTGCCCGTCGTGCCGTCGGCAGTGCGTGACACCACCCGCCAGTCCCACCGCCTCTGCGCCCGCGTCCTCGCCCGCCGCGTCCCACCTCTGGCCGGGGAGGCCGACCCGGTACCGTTGCGCCGCGGCCGGGGCCATGGGTGCTCGTCGCACCGCCGGCAGTCCGTGGCGCCACCCGCCAGTCCCACGACCCCTGCCGGGACAAGCCCCCGCGGACAGCCGGACAGCCGGAC
>NZ_LIQR01000184.1 GCF_001418575.1 Peterkaempfera griseoplana | reverse complement strand
CACCTGGTGGGCGGGGGTTGCTCCTTTCGGGGAGCGGCCCTCGCCCGCTCACGCTTGCGGTCGCCGGGGGAGGACCTCCCCGTGCGGGCGGCCTTTCCGGCGCTTGTGCCGCGCCGGAGTACCACGACACCCCGCGGACCGGAGACGGGCGGTGGTCGGCCGGACCCACCGCCCCCGGGTCGGCGTCCCACCGCACCGCCCCGCCCCGCGCGCCACGACACGTTGAATTCGGGTCCTTGATCGCGGGAGGCTGGCCGCATGGAGCCCGTCGACGCCGCCCGAGAGATCGTCCGCAGCCGCTTCCCGCAGGCGCGGGCAGCATTCCTGGCCGGGAGTGTGCTGACCACGCGGCGTACCAGCACCTCCGACCTCGACATCGTGGTGCTGCTGACAGGACCGCCGGCCCCCTACCGGGAGAGCCTGGTCCACCGTGGCTGGCCGGTGGAGCTGTTCGTGCAGACCAGAGCGGCCTGGGAGTCCTTCGCCGACCGGGAGGTGGCAGCCCGCAGCTCGCCGCTGCTGACCATGTGCGCGGAGGGGGTACTGCTGGTGGACCGGGACTCTCTGGGGGCGGAGCTGCAGGCACGGGCGAGGGCCCGCCTCGCGGCGGGACCGCCGCCCGTCTCCCGGCAGGAGCTGGATGACCACCGCTACCGGCTGACGGATGCGCTGGACGATCTGCGCGGCTGCTCCGATCCGCTGGAGCGGGTGCATCTGGCGGCCGAGCTTCTGGTGAGGGCGTCCGAGTTCGCCCTGCTGGCGGGCGGGCACTGGCTGGGCAGCGGGAAGTGGTTGTCGCGCCGGCTGGCCGAGGCGGATCCGGAGCTGCACCACCGGTTGTCGACGGCGGCGGCCGGGGCCGCCGCCGGGAGCCCGGCCGCCCTGGAGGCCGTCGTGGTGGAGGTGCTCGGCCGGGCCGGCGGCCCGCTGTGGTCGGGATACCTCCGCAGGTGAGCGCTCAGGGACGGTCGCCGGCCGCCCCGGAGGCGGCCCGGCCGGCGGCGTAGCCGGCGAGGTAGGTGCGCAGGCCGCGGCAGCCGCTGCGCATCATCAGCGCGTGGTTGGCGGTGAACAGGGGCCGGGCGGGCAGCGCCAGCCGGCGCATCAGCGGCCGGGTGGCTCTGACCTCCTCCTCGAAGAGGGCCAGGCTGCCGCCCGGACGGGAGGTGACGGTCCAGCGGGACCAGCCCACCAGGTCGCCGGTCATGGCGGCCTCCAGCACCCCCGCGGCGAGATCCCGGCGGGACTCCTCGACGGTGAGCACCAGGTCGTAGGGCAGCAGCGAACGGACCGTCAGCTCACCCCGGCGGTCGTCGAGACGGCGCGCCCGGCGTATCTCCGGCCACCATTCCTGGTAGCGGGCGACGTCCTCCAGTACCGCGAGCACGTCGCCCGCCGCGGCGGCGAGCTCCCAGCCCTCCGCGAACCGGTAGTGGTTGGCCCCCCTCACGGCAGGTCGAGCCGGCCCTCGGAAGTCAGCGGGAAGAAGGGGTTGTGGGCCAGCTCCCAGAGATGGCCGTCGGGGTCCTCGAAGTAACCCGAGTAGCCGCCCCAGGAGGTGCGCTGCGGGGGCTTGACCACGGTGGCCCCGGCATCGACCGCGCTCTGCAGCGCCTGGTCGACCGCGGCCTCGTCCTCCAGGTTGATGGCGAGGGTGACGCCGCGGAAGGCGGACTCCGGCTCGGCCGGCACCCCCGCGTCGGCGGCCAGCTCCTCCGCCGGGAAGAGGCCCAGTGCCGAGTCCGCGGTGTGGAACCACACGATCTCGGGACTTGAGGCGCTGGAACGCTTCCAGCCGAGATCCTGGTAGAAGCGGGCACTGGCCTCCAGGTCGGCCACACCCAGGGTGACGATGCTGATCCTTGCGGGAACGGTCATGCTCCGCAGCCTAGGCCCGGGGTACGACAGTCGGCCCGGGCCGCGGGGCCGTGTCGCGCGGCCGGTACGGTACGGCAGCACAGCAGCCCGCAGAAGGAGGAACAGTCATGGCGGAGGCACTGATCGCGGCCGTCGCGGACCGGGCGCCGGAGGTGGACCCGGCCGCCTTCACGGCGCCGACCTCGGTGGTGGTGGGCCGGGTGCGGCTGGCCGCCGGGGCCAGCGTCTGGTACCACGCGGTGCTGCGCGGCGACGCCGAGGACATCACCGTGGGCGCGGACACCAACATCCAGGACAACTGCACGGTCCACGCCGACCCCGGCTTCCCCGCGGTGCTGGGCGAGCGGATCTCGGTGGGGCACAACGCGGTGCTGCACGGCTGCATGATCGAGGACGACGTGCTGGTCGGCATGGGCGCCACCGTGCTCAACGGCGCCGTGGTCGGCTCAGGTTCGCTGGTGGCGGCCGGGGCGGTCGTGCCGCAGGGCATGCAGGTGCCGCCGGGATCGCTGGTGGCCGGTGTCCCGGCGAAGGTGAAGCGGCCGCTCACCGAGGAGGAGCGGGCGGGGATCAAGGTCAACGCCGAGGGCTATCTGCTGCTGGCCCGGGCCCACCGGGAGTCCCTGCGGGGCTGACACGGCCTCCCGGTGCGTCCGCTGCCGCGCGGCACGGCACGCCCTGCCGGCCCTGACAGTGATGGGGGACCCGCGCGTCCGGCCTGCGGCGGATGCGGGCCGGACGCACGGGTCCCCGCGTCTCAGTGGCCCGAGGTCAGCTTGAGGCCGACGATCGCCACCACCAGCAGACCCAGGAACGCCAGCCTGGCCGGGCTCGCCTGCTCCCCCAGCACGACCACCCCCAGCAGCGCCGCACCGGCGGCCCCGATGCCGACCCAGACGGCATAGGCGGTACCGATCGGCAGGGTACGGGCCCCCAGCGAGAGCAGCGCCATGCTGGCGGCGATCCCCGCGACGGTGAGCAGGGCCGGAACCGACCGCGTGAAACCCTCGGAGTACTTCAGACCGACGGCCCAGCCGACCTCGAGCAGACCGGCGACGACGACATACAGCCACGCCATGGCGGCGTACCTCCCGGAGAGACGGATCGCATACAGGTGATCCGCGTCGTCTTCGCATGACCGGGTACGGCGCGCCTCGTCCGGGGCCCGCCGCGGCGGGTCCGCCCCCAGCATGCCCACACCGCGGCCCCGCCGGGCAAACCCGGGGCGGGTGATCCGGGTCACCAGGGGTGCGGCGGCGGGGCGCGGCCGGGCGCCGTCTAGGATCGTCCGCGCCATGGAGAAGACCACCAACGCATCCGCGTACCGCAGCCTCGTCGCCGTCGGCGACTCCTTCACCGAGGGCATGTGCGACGACGTGCATCCCGACGGCAGCTACCGCGGCTGGGCCGATCTGCTCGCCGCACGGCTGGCGGCCGGCTCGCCGGGCTTCCGGTACGCCAATCTCGCGGTGCGCGGCAAGCTGATCGGCCAGATCTGCGACGAGCAGGTGGACATCGCCGCGGCGATGGGCGCGGAGCTGGTCACCCTGGCCGGCGGACTCAACGACGTGCTGCGCCCGGGCTGCGATGTGGCGCTGGTGGAGGCGCGGCTGGGCGAGGCCGCGGAGAAGCTGGTGGTCGGCGCCCGGCGGGTGGTGATGTTCACCAGCACCGATCCGTCCCGGCGGCTGCGCGGCAGCGCCCGGCTGCTCCCGGCGATCCTGCGGATGAAGGGCTTCGTGGAGGAGCTGGCCCGGCAGCGTCCGGAGGTCGTGGTGGTGGACCTGTTCTCGGCGCGCTGCTTCGACGACCCCCGGCTGTGGGCCGAGGACCGGCTGCACCTCTCCCCCGAGGGCCACCGCCGGGTGACCGAGGCGGTGCTGGAGGCCCTCGGCATGGAGCCGTCCTTCGACTGGCGGGAGCCGCTGCCCCCCGCGCCCGCGCCGAGCCGGGCCGCCCGGCTGCGTTCCGACCTCGCCTGGCTGCGGATGCACCTGGGTCCGTGGATCGTCCGCCGGCTGACCGGCCGCTCGTCCGGTGACGGACGCTCCCCCAAGCGGCCGGAGCTGGCGCCGTACGAGGTCTGACCGCGTGTCGGGGCGCGGGGCCGCCCCGCGCCGCGGGGGTGGCTGCACCGGTCCGGGGGAGTTCCCGTGTCGTGCCCCGGCCCGGGCGGCCGGCCGGGCGGCGGTGCGATCCGAACGGCAGGGCGCGGCACCGTGCCGTTTCCTGCACCGCCGATTCACGCGCCGTCCCTCTAAGGTGTCGGGCATGACCATCTTCACCGGCTCCGCCGCGATCCTGCCGGTCGGCGATCCCGCCACCGCGGCAGCCCACTACGGGGCGCTGGGCTTCACCGTGGACCGCTCCGGTCCGTACTACGCCTTCGCCCGGCGTGACGAGGTGACACTTCATCTGGCGGCGGTGGACCGGATCGATCCGGCGACCAGCAACTCGGCGGCGTACCTGTACGTCAGCGACGCCGACGCGCTGGCCGCCGAGTGGTCGGGGGCGCAGGTGGCCGGGCAGCTGGTGGACCCGGTCGACACGCCCTACGGCATGCGCGAGGGCGCCCATATCGACCCGTGGGGGAACCTGCTGCGGTTCGGCTCCCCCAGCCGGGCCTGAGCGGGGGCGGCGATGGTGTCGATACGGGCGGCGGTGGCCGCCGAGGCGGGGCTGCTGACGGAGCTGGCACTGCGGTCCAAGGCGCACTGGGGCTACGACGAGGCGTTCATGGCGTCCTGCCGGGCGGAGCTGACGGTGACGGCGGCCGAGGTCGCCCCCCGGCGGGCGCGGGTGGCGGTGGAGGACGGCCGGATCCTCGGCTTCACCACGCTGGAAGGTGAGGCTCCGCAGGGTGACCTGGGGATGTGCTTCGTGGCTCCGGAGGCGATGGGCCGCGGGGTGGGCCGGCTGCTGTTCCAGGCGGTGCTGCGGGAGGCGGCGGCGCTCGGCTTCCGGCGGCTGGAGATCGCGTCCGATCCCCATGCCGAGGCCTTCTACCTGGCGATGGGGGCGGTGCGGAGCGGCAGCACCCCCTCCGGTTCGATCCCGGGGAGGGTGCTGCCGCTGCTGAGCTGTCAGGTGGTGTAGTCGGCGTTGATCCGCACATACTCGGCCGACAGGTCGCAGCCGTAGACGGTGACGGCTGCGGTGCCGGTGCCCAGGGCGACGGTGATGGGCACCTCGGGCTGCTTCATCACCTCGGTGAGGCGGGCGAGGTCGTCCTGGCCGGCCTGCCGGGGGTAGACCTCCAGCCCGCCGAAGGCGACCCGCACCCGGCGGGGGTCGATGTCGGTGTCGTCCATGCACTTGCCCACGGCCATCACCACCCGGCCCCAGTTGGGGTCCGCTCCGTGGACGGCGGTCTTGACCAGCGGGGAGTTGACGACGGCCTTGGCGACCCGCTTGGCCTGGACGCGGTCGCGGGCGTCGGTGACGGTGACCTGGATGAGCTTGGTGGCGCCCTCGCCGTCGGAGGCCAGTTGGCGGGTGAGGTCCAGGCAGACCGCGGCGACGGCGGCGGTGAACTCGGCGGGGTCCACGGGGCCGGCCGCGCCGTTGGCCAGCAGGGCCACGGTGTCGGAGGTGGAGGTGTCGCTGTCGATGCTCAGGCAGTTGAAGGTGGCGTCGACGGCGGCGCGCAGCGCCGTGTCCAGGAGCCCGGCGGGCACCTCGGCGTCGGTGGTGAGGTAGGCCAGCATGGTCGCCATGTCGGGTTCGATCATGCCGACGCCCTTGGCCACGCCGACGATCCGGGCGTGGCCGACGGTGCCGGCGGAGATCTTGGGCCGGGTGTCGGTGGTCATCATGGCCGCCGCGACGTCCAGCGGAGAGGCGTCCCGGTGCTCGTCCCACTGCTCGGCGGCGGTGGCCAGGGCGTCCCGTACGGCGGGCATGGGGAGCAGCCGGCCGATCACCCCGGTGGAGGAGATCAGGGTCTGCTCGGCGGGGGCTCCCACGACTGCGCCCGCGAGGGCGGCGATCTCCACGGCGTCGCGCTCGCCCTGCTCGCCGGTGGCGACGTTGGCGTTCTTGGCCACGGTGACCACCGCTCGGGTCTGCTGGGCGGGGGCGTGACGCCGGTTCACCAGCACGGCGGCTCCGGCGAAGAGACTGCGGGTGAAGACGGCCGCGCTGGTGCAGGGCCGGTCGGAGGCGATCAGCGACAGGTCGTCGCCGCTCTCCTCGCGCAGGCCGATCCGCCCGGTCCAGGCGTGGAAGCCCTGCGGCCAGCCGTTCGGTGTGTCGGTCATCAACCCGATCCCTCCGCATGCATATTCCGATTTCTGCATACAGTTGCAGATCGAGGCGGCCGCTGGCAATCGCAATACTCCTCCCGGCGGCACCGGCCGCCGGGTGACGCGCCCGGCCGCACTACGCTGCGACCCGTGGGACGCCGCACGGCGGCGGGCGCAGGAGGCGACAGGTGACCGGATTCAGCTACCCCGAGGTCGGAGCCACCGCCGGAGGACCCCTGCCGCCCGGCTACCACCTGCTGCGTCACACCACCGTGCTGGGGCACGGGCGGGAGGTGCTGGAGGCCGCCGGCGAGGCGTTGCTCACCTGGCGGATGCACCGCGCCGTCGGCGTGGGGGTGCGCCCGGACGCCGGACGGGCCGCGCCCGGCGTCGACGTGGAGGTGACTCTCGGCTGGGGACCGCTGGCCCTGCACGCCCCCTGCCGGGTGGTGCACACCGCCACCGGACCGGACCGCTTCGGCTTCGCCTACGGGACCCTGGCGGGCCACCCCGAGCGGGGTGAGGAGTGCTTCATGGTGGAGCTGGGGGACGACCGAGCGGTCCGCTTCACGGTGACCGCCTTCAGCCTCCCCGCCCGCTGGTTCACCCGGGCCGCGGGACCGTTGACCCCCGTCGCCCAGCGACTGTACGCCCGGCGCTGCGGGCAGGTGCTGCGCCGGCTGGCCACTTATGGTGCAAAACCTGCCAGAGAGCAATGAAGCGCCCTTTACCGACTGGTCATCATGTGTTCGTGATCGTGAAACACCGACACGGCAGCCTGGTGGCATGGACCATCTCTCCAAGCACCACCGCTGGCGCCGGGAGGCCGTCGAACTCTCGGCCCTCTTCCTCGCCGTGGCCACCGCCGACCTGGTCGCCGACATCGTGGTGCACGGCCACGACGGCCCCGTACTGCTCGCCACCTCCGCCGCCGCGCTGCTCGCCGCAGCACTGTTCCACGGCTGGTGGACACATCGTCACACGCATGCCCCGCCCGGCCCGGACCCCAGCGCCGGGCCGGCGGCCGAGGCGACCCGGGCGGAGACCGACACCACCGCCCCGGGCCACCCTGCCGCCGGCTTCTCGCTGTGGCGGATCCGCACCACCGTCGCCGACTCGCCGGGCAGCCTGGCCGCGGTGTGCGCGGCGCTCGCCCGGCTGGAGGTGAACATCATCTCGCTGCAGACCCATCCGCTCTCCACCGGCACCGTCGACGAGTTCCTGGTACGGGCCCCGTCCGGGGTGCCGCGCCCCGCGCTGGCCGGCGCGCTCGCGGCCGCGGGCGGCCGGGACACCTGGATCGACCGGGCCGACACCCATGACCTGGTCGACGTCCCCACCACGATCCTCGGGCTGGCCACCAGGACCGCCCTGGACGCGTCCGAACTCCCGGTGGCGCTGCGTCAGCTCTTCGGCAGCTGCACCATCCGCTCACTGCCCGCCGCAACGGGCCCGGCACGGCCCGCCGGCTTCCCCGCCCTGGACGGCGACGTCATGCGACTCCAGGATCCGTCCGGCGGTCTCATCGAGGTCTCCCGGCCCCACCTGCCCTTCACCCCCACCGAGTTCGCCCGGGCGCGGGCCCTGGTGGAGCTGGACGCGGTGCTCGGGCCCCGGGTCCCGGACCACCGCGACGTGGTCACCCTGGCCGCGGGCAACGAGATCACCGTCCGCCGGGCCGGCCCCGACGACCACCGGGCCGCGCTGGAACTGCACCACCGGTGCTCCCCGGAGACCCTGCGGCGCCGCTACCACGGCCCCGTCGACGACGCCGACCGCTACCTGGGCCATCTGCTGGAGCCCCGGCACGGGCAGACCCTCACGGTGGAGCTCGCCGACGGGCGGCTCGCCGCACTGGCCCATCTGATGTGGGACGGCGACAGCGCCGAGGTCGCGATGCTGGTGGAGGACGCCTGGCAGCGGCGCGGCCTCGGCCTGGAGCTGCTGCGCCGGCTGGCGGCGCTCGCCGCCGAGGCGGGGGTCGACACCGTCTACGCGGTGACCCAGGCCTCCAACTCCGCCATGGTGGCGGTGATGCGCCGCCTGGAGGTACCGCTGGACTACCAGGTCGAGGACGGCACCCTGGTGGTCACCGCCCATCTGGCGCGGACCACCGGACAGCCGGCGCCCAGGATGGCGGACCTGCAGGGCTGATGCAGCGTCAGAATGGTTACTCTGTACGGCGTGTCCCGTGCCACGAGGGGCACGCCGTACGGACCGACCAGGGGGTATCCATGCGTTTCGCAGTCATCGGCACCGGAGGCGTCGGCAGGACACTGGGCAGCAGGCTGCTGACCCTCGGACACGAGGTGGCCCTCGGCTCCCGCACCAAGGACAACGCCGCAGCACTGGCCTGGGCCGAGCAGAGCGGCCCGGCCGGACGAAGCGGCACCTTCGCCGACGCGGCCGCGTTCGGCGAGATCGTGGTCAACGCCACCAGCGGGACGGTCTCCCTCCAGGCCCTCACCGCCGCCGGCGCCGGCAATCTGGCCGGCAAGGTGCTGCTCGACGTCTCCAACCCCCTGGTGTTCGGCCCCGACGGCGCCGTCACCCTGGATCCGGTGAACACCGACAGCACCGGCGAGCAGATCCAGCGGGCCTTCCCCGAGGCGCGGGTGGTCAAGTCGCTCAACACCTGCAACATGGAGGTGATGGTGGATCCGGCGCGGGTGCCGGGTGAGCACAACATCTTCGTCGCCGGCGACGACGCGGACGCCAAGCAGCAGGTGTCCCAGCTGCTCCACGACTTCGGCTGGCCGCAGGACTCGGTGATCGACATGGGGGACATCACCGCCTCGCGCGGGCTGGAGATGCTGATGCCGTTCTGGCTGCGGATGATGCGCCTGCTGGGCCACGCCGACTTCAACTACGCCATCCGCCGGGCCCAGGCCTGAGGGACGCCGGGTCCGGTCCCGTGACGCCGGACGCCAGGGGGCAATCCGTGCCCCCGGCGTCACGGGACCGCCCGGCTACTCCACGGTGACGCTCTTGGCGAGGTTGCGCGGCTTGTCCACGTCGCGGCCCAGCGCCACCGCCGCATGGTAGGCCAGCAGCTGGAGCGGGATCCCCAGCAGCAGCGGGTCCAGCTCCGGCTCGTTGCGGGGCACCACCACGGCGTGGTCGGCGTGGCGCGGGTCCGGCGCCCGGTGGCCCACGGCCAGCACCCGGCCGCTGCGGGCGCGGATCTCCCCCAGGGTGGTGAGGTTCTTGTCCAGCAGCTCGTCGTCCGGCACCACCGCCACCGTGGGCAGCTCCGGGCTGATCAGCGCCAGCGGCCCGTGCTTGAGCTCGCTCGCCGGGTAGGCCTCGGCGTGCACATACGAGACCTCCTTGAGCTTCTGGGCGCCCTCCCGGGCGACCGGCCAGCCGCGTACCCGGCCGATGAACATCATCCCCTCGTGCTTGGCGTACTCGGCGGCCAGCCCCGCGATCCGCTCCTCCCGGGCGAGGATCTCCCGGATCTGCCCGGGCAGCGCCTTCAGGCCCGCGCAGATGCGGCGGCCGTCGGCGGGCGACAGGTCGTGAACACGGCCGAAGTGCAGCGCCAACAGGGCGAAGGCCACCACGGTGGAGGTGAAGGCCTTGGTGGAGGCCACCGAGATCTCCGGCCCGGCGTGCAGATAGATCCCGCCGTCGCACTCCCGGGCGATGGCGCTGCCCACGGTGTTCACCACGCCGAGGACCCGGCCGCCCTTGCGTCTGATCTCCTGGACGGCCGCCAGCGTGTCATAGGTCTCCCCCGACTGGCTGACGGCGACATAGAGGGTGTCGGCCTCGATCACCGGGTTGCGGTAGCGGAACTCCGAGGCCGGCTCGGCATGGGCGGGCACCCGGGCCAGCTCCTCGATCAGCTGGGCGCCCATCTCCCCGGCGTAGTAGGCGGAGCCGCAGCCGAGGATCTTGACCCGCCGGATGGCACGCAGTTCGCGGGCGTCCAGGTTGAGACCGCCGAGGTGGGCGGTGTGGAAGCGGTCGTCCAGCCGCCCGCGCAGGGTGCGCTCCACCGCGTCGGGCTGCTCGTGGATCTCCTTGATCAGGTGGTGCCGGTGGCTGCCGGTGTCGTACGAGCCGACCTCCCAGTCCACCGTGGAGGGCTGCTTGGCGGTGGTGCGGGCGTCCTCGGTGAAGGTGCGGAAGCCGTCCGCCCGTACGGTGGCCAGCTCTCCGTCGTCCAGGTGCACCACCTGGCGGGTGTAGCGGACCAGTGCCGCGACGTCCGAGGCGGCGAACATCTCCTTCTCGCCGATCCCCAGCACGATGGGGGAGCCGTTGCGGGCGACCACGATCCGGTCGGGCCGGGCGGCGTCCAGGACGGCGATGCCGTAGGTGCCGACGATGTGCTTCAGGGCCCGGCGGACGGCGTCCTCGAGGTCGGTCCCCTCGCCGGTGTGGGCGGCGATCAGATGGGCCAGTACCTCGCTGTCGGTCTCCGAGGCGAAGACCGCACCGTCGGCGGCGAGCCGGTCCCGCAGCAGGTCGGCGTTCTCGATGATCCCGTTGTGCACCACCGCGATCCGCCCGGTGCCGTCCAGGTGGGGGTGCGCGTTGGCGTCGTTGGGTTCGCCGTGGGTGGCCCAGCGGGTGTGGCCGACACCGGCGGTGCCCTTGAAGCGGGCGGGCAGCGCCTCGGCTAGGTCGGCGACCCTGCCCTTGACCTTGCGCAGCCGCAGCGCGCCGGAACGGCCGGCCACGGCGACCCCGGCCGAGTCGTAGCCGCGGTACTCCAGCCGCTGCAGGCCCTCCAGCAGGATGGGTGCTGCGTCCTTGGAGCCGATGTAGGCGACGATGCCGCACATGGATGTCCTCCTGGGGTGGGGGTCGGGACGGTCTCAGCCGTAGACGATCCGGCGCAGCTGCCGGGCGGACAGCTCCGGGGCGGCGACCCGCCGGGCGGGCAGCTCGGCGGCGATCCGGCCGAAGATCCGGTCGTTGGTGAGGCCGCGGGCCTGCAGCTCGCCATGGCGGCGCCGGACGTACTCCTCGGCGGTCTCCGAGAAGTACGCCAGCACGTCGGCGACCACCCGCGCGGCCTCGCCCGGCGCCAGGGCACTGGTGCGGGTGAGGTGGGCGAGCAGGTCCTCATGGGGATGCTGTGGCATGGGCACGAGGCAGGAGCGTAGGCATTCCATACCCGCGACACCAAGATTCCTGCCCGAAATCGGGCAGGAACGCCCCTCGATCGGCCCAGAAGGGCTCCCGACGGGTCCTTCCGGGTGAACGCGTACGATCGATTCCGTCCGAGCGCCGACGACGCCGCCCCGGGACGACCCGCCCGCACCCTCCTGGAGCCCGAACGTTGAGCCAGACCCCCCGCGAGGACTTCCGCGCCGCCGCCCACACCGCGGCCGACCTGGTCGCCGACTACCTGGGCGCGGTCGCGTCCCGGCCGGTGTGGCAGCCCACGGACGACGCCGCCCGGGAGCACCTGCTGACCGCCCCGCTGCCCGCCGCCGGACGCCCGCTGGAGGAACTGCTCTCCGCCATCGGCAGCGAGGTGATGCCCTATCCCATGGGCAACGGCCACCCCCGCTTCTTCGGCTGGGTGAACTCCGCGCCCGCCCCCGCCGGCGTGCTGGCGACGCTCGCGGCCTCCGCGATGAACCCCAGCTCGGCCGGCGGCGACCACGCCGACGTCCACCTGGAGCGGACCGTGGTGCGCTGGATCGCCGAGCTGGTGGGCTTCCCGCACGAGCCGGGCGCGGGCATCCTCACCTCGGGCACCTCCATGGCGACGGTGCTCTGCCTGGCCGCCGCCCGCAACCGGGCCGCACAGCGGGCCGGCTGGGACGTCCGCGAGGACGGCCTGGCGGGGATGCCGCCGCTGGTCGCCTATGTCACCGGCGAGACCCACTCCTGTGTGCGCAAGGCCGCGGAGCTGCTGGGCCTGGGCAGCCGCCGGCTGCGTACGGTGCCCACCGACGCCGACGGCCACCTCGATGTGGCCGAGCTGCGCAAGGCGGTCGCCGCCGACCGGGCCGAGGGCCTGCTGCCCTTCCTGGTGGCGGCCTCGGCGGGCACCGTCAACACCGGTGCGGTGGACCCGCTGGACGCGGTCGCCGACCTGTGCGGCGAGGAGGGCCTCTGGCTGCACGTCGACGGCGCCTACGGTGCCTTCGGGGTCCTGGACCCGGCCATCGCCCACCGCTACTCGGGGATGGAACGCGCCGACTCGCTGGCGCTGGACCCGCACAAGTGGCTGGGGGTGCCGGTGGACTGCGGCTGCGCCCTGGTGCGCGACGCCGCCGGGCTGCGCGCCACCTTCAGCCTGGTGCCGCCGTATCTGCGCGACGAGGAGGCCGGCGGACTGGGCTGGTTCTCCGAGTACGGCATGGAGCAGACCCGGCCGTTCCGCTCGCTCAAGGTCTGGGCGACCATCGCGCACCGCGGCCGGGACGGTGTCGCCGCCGACATCGCCCGCTGCACCGCCCTCGCCCGGCACCTCGGGCAGCTGGTGGAGGACGACCCCGAGCTGGAGCTGGTGGCTCCGGTGGAGACCTCGATCGTCGCCTTCCGCCACCGCGCCCCGGGGCTGCCCGACGCGGAGGCCGACGCGGTCAACCGCGACCTGCCGCTCGCCGTACAGCGGCGTGGCCGGGCCTTTGTCACCGGCACCGTGCTGGGCGGCCGGGAGGCGCTGCGGGCCTGCCTGCTCAACGCGGCGACCACCGAGGAGGACCTGGCGGTGCTGCTCGACGAGGTACGGGCGGCGGCTGCCGGACTGGTCACGCAGCGGCACGGCTGACCCGCGCCGGCCACCGGCCGGTCGCTGCGGCGGTGACGCCCCGGCGGCCGGCCGGTCGCTCCGGGGCGGCCCACGGCCCCGCCCGGACGGACCGCGGCTGACCCCGGGGCGGGAGCCGCGGCAGGCGTCAACTGCCCTGCAGGCGGCCGCCGCAGGCGGACGATCCCGGCTCTGCGAACCCGGCGGGGGCGGCGGTGGCCGGATGCGCTACCTTTTGGCAACTCCTCGACCGCCAGGCACCACCAGAGCAGAGAGTTGCCGACCACACCATGAACGACATAGTCCACGGCCTGGGTTCCGCTGCTGTCTTCGGCGCCCTGGGCGTCGTCCTGCTGCTGCTGGGCATCGGCCTGATCGACCTGCTGACCCCCGGCAAGCTCGGCCACCAGATCTGGGTGGAGCGCAACCGCAACGCGGCGGTGCTGCTGAGTTCGGCGCTGCTGGGGATCGGGGGGATCGTCTTCACCTCGATCTGGACCACCTATGACAGCTTCGGCAAGGGCCTTGCCTCCACGGCCTGCTTCGGTGTGCTGGGCCTGGTGCTGATGGCCGTGGCGTTCTGGGCGGTGGACCTGCTGACCCCGGGCCGGCTGGGCGAGATCCTGGTCGACCCGGAGCCGCACCCCGCGGTGTGGGTCACCGCGGCGGTCAACCTCTCGGTGGCCGCGGTCGTGGCGGCCTCGATCTCCTGACCTCAGCCGGCCGGTGCGGCGATGCCGAGCCCGTCCAGGACCTGGGCCCCGGGCAGTCCCGCCAGCACCTTGCCCGGCAGCAGCAGCTTGGAGCGCCGCACTCCGCTGCCGACGACCAGCCAGGGGGCGTCGGCAGCGGCAGCGTCCACCAGGACCGGCCAGTCGGCGGGCAGCCCGACGGGGGTGATCCCGCCGTACTCCATGCCGCTGAGCGAGACCGCCGTCTCCAGCGGGGCGAACGAGGCCTTGCGGGCACCGAGGTGACGGCGGACCAGCCCGTTGACGTCGGCCCGGGTGCCGGCCAGCACCATGCAGGCCGCCATGGTGGTGGCGGAGCCGCGCTTCGCCGCCACCAGTACGCAGTTGGCCGACTCCTCCGGCAGCACTCCGTAGGTCTCGCAGAAGACCGCGGTGTCCGCCGCGTCCGGGTCGGTGTCCACCACCAGCACCGACTCCACCGGCGCGGGACCGCTCCAGGCGGCCAGGGCGGCCGCCACGGGCGGGGCGACCAGGTCAGGCCGCTCCACGGCGGGCCAGGTGCGGGCGAAGGTGCCGATCGGTGCGCTGCTCATGGCGTGATGGTACGCGGCGGCACCCGGCTCACTCCGCCGGGCCCGCGGTGACCAGGGCCAGGGTGAAGCCGTCGTGGCCCTTGGTACCCACGGTCTGCACCGCGGTGGCGGTGACCCGCGGCTCCGCGGCGATCAGTTCGTGCATCCTCCGCACCCCGCGCACGGCCTCGTCGGTGGAGGCGGCGTCGGCGACGGCTCCCCCGCGCACCGTGTTGTCCACCACGATCAGGGTGCCGGGGCGGGAGAGCCGCAGCGCCCAGCGGAAGTACTCGGGGGTGCTGGGCTTGTCCGCGTCGACGAAGACCATGTCGAAGGGGCCGTGGCCGCGTTCGGCGAGCCTGGGCAGCGTCTCCAGTGCCGGGCCCTGGATCAGTTCCACCCGGTCGGCGAGTCCGGCCTGGGCGATGTTGCCCCGGGCGACCTCGGCATGGCGGGGGTCGACCTCCAGGGTGACCAGGGAGCCGTCCTCGGGCAGGGCCCTGGCGAGCCAGATGGTGCTGTAGCCGCCGAGGGTGCCGATCTCCAGGACGGACCGCGCCCCGTGGGAGAGGGCCAGCAGATGGAGCAGCTTGCCCTGGTTGGGCGCGACGTTGATGGCGGGCAGCCCGGCGCTCTCACTGGTCAGAAGTGCGTTGTCCAGGGCCTGGTCGGGGCCGACCAGGGTGTCGGTGAGGTAGGTGTCGACTGCCGTCCAGCGGTCCTGCGTCATGATCTGTCTCCGTCGCTCGTGGTCTCCTCCGCCCATGATGATCGACGCTCCCCGGTGGCGGCCGGGAATTCCCCGGCGGGGCCGCCCGGGATCGCGGTCAGCGGGCCGGTGGCGGGACGGAGACGACCATGGTGAGCAACAGCGGGCGGTCGGCCGCGTTGCCGTAGCGGTGGGGCCGTGCGGCGTCGAAGGTGGCGGTGGTGCCTGCCGGGACGGTGTGGTCCTGACCGTCGACGGTGAGGGTGAGCTCCCCCTCGTCCACCCGGACCAGTTCCACGGTGCCGGGCGGGTGGGGCTCCGAGCCGTGTCCCTCGCCGGGCTCCAGGCGCCAGGACCAGAGCTCCAGCGGTCCGGGGGCCTCCACTCCGGCCAGCAGGGTGCCGCTGCTGCCGGCCGGTGTGGTCCACAGCGGGACGGCGCGGTCCGCCGCGACCAGCCGGACCGACGGGCCCTCGGCGTAGTCCAGCAGTCTGGCGATGCTCACCCCGAGGGCGTCGGCGAGTCTGACCACGGTGCCGACGCTGGGGTTGGTGCGGGCCTGCTCGATCTGCACGACCATGCCGCGGCTGACCCCCGAGCGTGCGGCCAGGGCGTCCAGGGTGTGACCACGTTCGGTGCGCAGGCGCTTGAGGTTGCGGGCGAGCGCCTGGGTGACCTGGTCGGCGTCGGGCACGGGCCATCCTCCGTGGGGCAGTCCAATGAATCGCGCGGTGCACTCTGTTGAACTATGCTCGAGGCCGTTCACAGTCCAGTCCAATGTACTGCGGAGTACATCATGCTGCCCATGGCCCAGGCCAGCCCATGACCGCCCTGCTCGCCCTGACCTGCAGCCTGCTCTGGGGGCTGGCCGACTTCGGCGGCGGACTGCTGACCCGGCGGCTGCCCGCGCTGCTGGTGGTCGTCGCCTCCCAGGCCGCGGCCGCCGTACTGCTGCTGCCCGCCGCCCTCACCTCCGGCGCGCCGCCTGTCGCCGGGCCCCGGCTGCTCTGCGCGGTGGCCGCCGGTCTGCTCGGCCCGGTCGCGCTCCTCTGCTACTACCGCGCCCTGGCGATCGGCCCCATGGGCGTGGTCTCGCCCCTGGCCACCGTGGGCGTGGTGGTTCCCGTCGGACTGGGGCTGCTGCTCGGCGAGCGCCCCGGCCCCGCGCAGGCCGCGGGCATCGCCGTCGCCGTGGCGGGGGTGGCCCTGGCGGGCGGCCCGGAGGTGCGCGGCACCGCCGTGGGCCGCCGGGCGGTGCTGCTCGCCCTGGTCGCCGCCTTCGGGTTCGGCGCCGTGATGGCTCTGATCGCCGAGGCGTCGGCGGACGGCGGGCTGCTGCAGGTGCTCTGTGTGCAGCGGGTGCTCAATGTCGCGGTCGGCGGTACGGCCCTGCTGCTGGTGGCACGGCGCGACCCCGCGGGGGCGCTGCCGCCGGAGGGCCTGTGGTCCGGACTGCGGCGGCGGCTGCCGGCACTGGCCGCGGTGGGGGTCGCGGATGTGGCAGCCAACGGGGCCTATGCGCTGGCCGCGCGGGGCGGTCAGGTGTCGGTGGCGGCCGTACTGGCATCGCTCTACCCCGTGGCGACCGCGCTGCTCGCCCGGGGATGGCTGGGGGAGCGGCTGCGCCCGGTGCAGGCGGTCGGTGCGGGGCTGGCGCTGGTGGGCACCGTACTGCTGGCGGCCGGATGAGCGGCCGCCGCGCGGCTCACTCGCTGGCGGCCGTCACCGGCTCGGCCTCCGGGTCGCCCTCCGGCTCCGCCTGGTGGGCCCGGGAGGCACGCCACCGCATCAGCAGGAACGAGCCGGCGCCGAGGCAGACGGCCAGGATCAGTCCGACCCAGGAGAACCTCTTCAGCCAGTCCTCCGCCACCACGCCCAGGTAGTAGACACCGGCGGTGGTGCCACCCGCCCAGACGACACCGCCGAGCACATTGGCGATCAGGAACTTCCAGTACGGCATGCGCAGCGCACCCGACAGCGGGCCGGCGAAGATCCGCAGCAGCGCCACAAAACGGCCGAAGAAGACCGCCCACATGCCCCATCGCTGGAAGGAACGCTCGGCGGAGGCCAGCTGGGGGGGCCCGAAGTGCTTGGGGAAGCGCTGCCCCAGCCGTTCGAAGAGCGGTTTGCCGCCCCTGCGGCCGACGGAGTACCCGATGGAGTCGCCCACGATGGCGCCCAGGGTGGCGCACAGGCCCACCAGCACCGGGTTGACCGTACCGTGGGAGGCCAGCAGGGAGGCGCTGACCAGCGCGATCTCACCGGGAAGCGGGATGCCCAGGCTCTCCACGCCGATGATCAGTGCGACCAGTGCGTAGACCGCCCCGGGAGGAACGCTCTCGATCCAAGCGTCGATGTGCAACGCCGCTACCTCCGTGGGCGGTGGATGCCTGCTGCCTGACAGGGAAGCCTAACCCGATCACCACCGCAGGCGGCGGCCGAGCGCGGGCCGCGCGTGCTCCCGCCCCCTCGCCCTCACCGACGAACGGCGTCCCCGGCCGGTTCCCGGACCCGCCCTCGACACCGGCCGCCACCGGGACGGCGGCGGCCGGCCCGGTACCGGGATCAGCCCCGGCCTGAGTGGGTCACCAGGTGCTCCACGACGCAGTCCGGACCCGGGAAGATCAGCGCCTCGTGGCCGTCCTCGAAGCGCACCAGGTACGGCGGGGAGCCGCCCGGGCCGCGGACCTCGACGATCCGGCCGATCCTGTCGTGGGCACCGACCGTGCGGCCGTGAATGTGCACCATGTCCCCGATGTCGGCGTTCATGGCAGGCCCTCCTTTCACCGCGATGCCTCTCCCTCGTTGGTATCAGGAGCGGGCCGCCCTGTCACCCGCTGGCCGCCGCGCGCACAGGCCGCCGGGGCGGTGGCGCGCGGGGGCCCGGCGGCCGGCCGGGCCCGCCGAACCGTCCCCGGCGGTTCCGCCGTACGCAGGGCCGCCGCAGCCGGGGCCCTACAGGTTCCGGCCCGGCGGCCCTGTCCTAGGCTGTGGCCCGGCTTGGGGGGTGCCGGGTGGTCCGGCGCCGGGGAGGGGGACCCGTGTTCGGCATCATCCGACCGTGTCGGCACCGGCTGTCGGAGCGGCTGCTGACCTCCTGGACGGCGCATCTGTGCGGCCTCTGCCTGGCACTGCGCGACCACCACGGGCAGCTCGCCCGCACCGCCACCAACTACGACGGCCTGATCATCTCGGTCCTGGTCGAGGCCCAGTCCTCCGGCGGCGACCCCGCGCGGCGTACCGCCGGGCCCTGCCCGCTGCGCGGCATGCGGACCGCCGAAGTGGCCCGCGGCGAGGGCGCCCGGCTGGCGGCGGCGGTCTCGCTGGCCCTGGCCGCAGCCAAGGTGAGCGACCATGTGGCGGACGGCGACGGGGCGTTCGCCCGGCGCCCGGTGGCCGCCGGCGCCCGTGCGGTCGCCCAGCGGTGGGGCAGACAGAGCGCGGGCAGCGGCGCGGCGGTGGGCTTCGACACGGCCGTGCTGCTGGAGGCGGCCTCCCGGCAGGCGGAGGTGGAGCGCGGCGCCGGGCCGGGCACCTCGGTGCTGACGGCCACCGAGCCCACCGAGACGGCCACCGCGGCCGCCTTCGCCCACACGGCGGTGCTCGCGGGGCGCCCGCGGAACGCGGAGCCGCTGGCTGAGGCGGGCCGCCTGTTCGGCCGGCTGGCCCATCTGCTGGACGCCGCCGAGGACCTGCGGGACGACGTGGAACGCGGCGCCTGGAACCCGCTGACCGCCACCGGCACCGGGCTGGACGAGGCCCACCGGCTCTGCCGTGAGGCGGTGCACGGCATCCGGCTCGCGCTCGGGGATGTGGAGTTCGCCGACGGGGCACTGGCGCACCGGCTGCTGGCCCATGAGACGGAGCGGGCCGTGCAGCGGGTCTTCGGCCGCCCGGGGCACCGCTGCGCGTCGAACCACCGGGACGGACCGGAGGCGGCGCAGCACGCCGTCGGCGACACCACCAGGCAGCTCCCGCCGGACCAGGCGCCGGCCGGCCCCGGCTTCGGTCCCCCGCCCGGCGATCCGCCGCCGCGCCGGGGCCTGCTCGCGGGCTGCGCCGTCTGGGCGATGATGGCCTGCAGCTGCCAGCTCTGCTGCCGTGAGGAGTACGAGGGCCCGTGGAGCCGTCGCAGGCGCCAGGGCTGCTGCTACTACTGCGACTGCTGCGACGGATGTGACTGCTGCGACGGGTGTGACTGCTGCGACGGGTGCGACGGCTGTGATGGATGCGACTGTTGTGATGGTTGCGACGGGTGCGACTGCGGGTGCGACTGCTGACAGCGGGGTGCCCGATGAGTGGATGCATACGCGGTATGTATAGTCCTGCCATGTCGATCCCCATATCCCGCCGCTTCCGCCGGATGTCCGTCAGCGTCCTCGGCGCGGCGGCGCTGGCGCTGACCCTCGGCGGATGCAACTCGTACGACACCACCACACCCCGCAGCGCGCGGGACAAGGCACCTGCGGGCTCGCAGGTCGCCTCCGGAGCGGTCGACTGCCGGGTGGCCAAGTGCGTCGCGCTGACCTTCGACGCCGGCCCCAGTGCCAACACACCCCGACTGCTGGACATCCTCAAGCAGCACCAGGCCCAAGCGACCTTCTTCATGCTAGGTGCCAAGCACGTGGTCAAGTACCCGGACACGGTGCGCCGGATCGCCGCCGAGGGCCACGAGCTCGCCAACCACACCTGGTCGCACCAGATCCTCACCGACATCAAGCCGGACGAGGCCCGCAAGGAGATCACCCTCACCCAGGACGCGGTCGCCCGGATCACCGGCACCCGTCCCCTGCTGCTGCGCCCGCCGCAGGGCCGCACCAACGACAAGGTCGCCGCGATCTGCCGGGACCTGGGCATGGCCGAGGTCCTGTGGAGCGTCACCGCCAAGGACTACGAGACCACCGACTCGGCCCTGATCGAGAAGCGGGTCCTGGACCAGGTGAAGCCGGACGGCATCATCCTGCTGCACGACATCTACCAGGGCACCGTCCCCGCCGTCCCCGGGATCCTGGACGGGCTGAAGCAGCGCGGCTACACCGTGGTGACCGTCTCCCAGCTGCTCGCCCCCGCGAAGCCGCAGCCCGGCACGGTGTACAAGCCCTGAAGCCCACGCCGGCACCGGCGCGGCGGCC
>NZ_LIQR01000183.1 GCF_001418575.1 Peterkaempfera griseoplana | reverse complement strand
CCGGCCGCCAGCGCCCGGGCGCTGGCGGCCGGGGCCGCGCTCGGCACGGTGGGCCGCGATCTGGCGGCCGAGGCGGCGCTGGCCGGGTGCTACGCCCTGCTCGCGGTGGTGCTGCTGCGCTGGTTCGAACGCGGCAGCCGGCGCAGCGCCTCCCTGGATGTGGTCTGATTCACCTCGCTGATTAACCTCGCTGACCCACCTCGCCGATTCACCTTCTGGCCTCCGGGACTTCTCCGCGGGTACCCGTCGAAGCCGTCCGGCGTTGGCCGCCGGTCGCGATGCTCGGCGTCTGACCGAACGGCGCGGCCCCGGCCGCAGCGGTGGTGGAGGCGGACGTGGAGGCACCCACGGGGGTGGCGGCCGGAGCGGTGCTCCTGGCCTTCGGGGGCGCGCTGCTGTACTGGTGCGCCGCGGAGGTGCGCCTGCGCCGCTACCTGCGCCACCACGGGGTGCACACGATGGCCAGGGTGGTCGCGGACCGGCTCCCCACCGGGACGGACGATCCGGCGCCGGAGCTGGCGTACTCCCTCGCCGACCGGACCGAGGCCCTGGTCGCCCGCCCGCGGGGCCGCACCCGGCTCCGCCGGCCGGCGCGGCTCTCCCCGGGCACCCTGGTGCAGATCTCCTACGATCCCCGGCAGCCCTCCAGACTGGTGCTCGCCGACGGGCTGCGGATCGGGCCGAGCGATGCTTTCTGGATGATTCTCGGCGCCGGCTGCCTTGCCGCCGGTCTTGCGGTGCTGACCGCCGCGATCGGCGGCTGACTCCCGCGCCGGCCCCCCGCGAAACGCCTTTTCTGCGTAAAGGACAGCCCAAGAAAGCAGTTCCCGGCCTGCCCGCAGAGCGGTCCACGCGGCGGGAACACCCGGCATCGGGTTACCGTTCGAGTGGCGTCGGTCGGCTCCGCCGGTGAAAAAGCGGGATCCGTCCGTTTGACAAGGGTGGCCGGGGTACGGTCACACTCCGCAGTTGGGGGCGCGTCGTGCAGCGCGGCGGGCCCCGGCGGAGGCCGGGTCGAACGGCGCGGCCGACAACGGAGCCGCGCACCACCGGGCCGGCCACCACCCACGACCGGGAGAGAAGAGCAGAAGGTGTCCCCGACCAGCGAGACCGCCCGCGACGGACGTCGACTCGTCATCGTCGAGTCGCCGGCCAAGGCGAAGACGATCAAGGGCTACCTGGGCCCCGGATATGTCGTCGAGGCGAGTGTCGGGCACATCCGTGACCTCCCCAGCGGCGCCGCCGAGGTGCCGGCCAAGTACACCGGCGAGGTCCGCCGCCTGGGCGTCGACGTCGACCACGACTTCGAGCCGGTCTACGTCGTCAACGCCGACAAGAAGAGCCAGGTGGCCAAGCTCAAGTCCCTGCTGGCCGAGGCCGACGAACTGCTGCTCGCCACCGATGAGGACCGCGAGGGCGAGGCCATCGCCTGGCATCTGCAGGAGGTCCTCAAGCCCAAGGTGCCGGTGCGCCGGATGGTCTTCCACGAGATCACCAAGGACGCCATCCAGGAGGCCGTGCGCAACCCCCGCGACCTCAACCAGCGCCTGGTCGACGCCCAGGAGACCCGGCGCATCCTGGACCGCCTCTACGGCTACGAGGTCTCCCCCGTGCTGTGGAAGAAGGTCGCCCGCGGCCTGTCCGCCGGCCGGGTGCAGTCGGTCGCCACCCGCCTGGTGGTCGAGCGCGAGCGGGAGCGGATCGCCTTCCGTTCCGCCTCCTACTGGGACCTGGTGGGCACCTTCGGCACCGGCCGGGCCGGCGACGCCGGCGACCCGGAGTCCTTCGGCGCCAGGCTCACCACCGTGGACGGCCGCCGGGTCGCCACCGGCCGCGACTTCGGCTCCGACGGCCGGCTCAAGGCCGCCTCCGCCCAGGTGCTCCACCTGGACGAGCAGGCCGCCCGTGCCCTGGCCGCGGCGCTCGCCGACACCGCCTTCGCGGTGCGCAGCGTGGAGTCCAAGCCCTACCGGCGCTCCCCGTACGCCCCCTTCCGCACCACCACGCTGCAGCAGGAGGCCAGCCGCAAGCTGGGCTTCGGCGCCAAGCGCACCATGCAGGTCGCCCAGAAGCTGTACGAGAACGGCTTCATCACCTACATGCGTACCGACTCCACCACCCTCTCCGAGACGGCGGTCGCGGCGGCCCGCGCGCAGGTGAAGCAGCTCTACGGCGAGTCGTACCTGCCGGACGCCCCCCGGGTGTACGCCTCCAAGGTGAAGAACGCCCAGGAGGCGCACGAGGCGATTCGCCCCTCGGGCGACCGCTTCCGCACCCCCGCCGAGACCGGGCTGCGCGCGGACGAGTTCCGGCTCTACGAGCTGATCTGGATGCGTACCGTCGCCTCCCAGATGAAGGACGCCGTCGGCCAGTCGGTGACCGTCCGGGTCGGCGGCCGCAGCTCCGACGGCCGGGATGTCGAGTTCTCCGCCTCCGGCAAGATCATCACCTTCCACGGCTTCCTCAAGGCCTACGTCGAGGGCGCGGACGACCCCAACGCCGAGCTCGACGACCGCGAGCGGCGGCTGCCGCAGGTCGCCGAGGGGGACCGGCTCACCGCCGAGCAGATCACCCCCGAGGGCCACGCCACCAAGCCCCCGGCCCGCTACACCGAGGCCTCGCTGGTCAAGGAGCTGGAGGAGCGGGAGATCGGCCGTCCCTCCACCTACGCCTCGATCATCGGCACCATCCTCGACCGCGGGTACGTCTTCAAGAAGGGGACGGCGCTGGTCCCCTCCTTCCTCTCCTTCGCCGTCGTCGGCCTGCTGGAGAAGCACTTCGGCCGCCTGGTCGACTACGACTTCACCGCCCGGATGGAGGACGACCTCGACCGCATCGCCCGCGGCGAGGCCAAGGCGGTGCCGTGGCTGCGCCGCTTCTACTTCGGCGACGGCGACGTCGACGACACCTCCGCGGCGCACGCGGGCAACGGCGACGGCGACCACCTCGGCGGCCTCAAGGAGCTGGTCACCGACCTCGGCGCGATCGACGCCCGCGAGGTCAGCTCCTTCCCGGTCGGCGAGGACATCGTGCTGCGCGTCGGGCGCTACGGCCCGTACGTGGAGCGCGGTGAGCAGCGCGCGGACATCCCCGACGACCTGCCGCCGGACGAGCTGACCGTGCAGCTCGCCGAGGAGCTGCTGGCCAAGCCCAGCGGCGACTACGAGCTGGGCACCGACCCGGCCACCGGCCACCCCATCGTGGCCAAGGACGGCCGCTACGGCCCGTACGTCACCGAGATCCTCCCCGAGGACACCCCGAAGACGGGCAAGAACGCGGTCAAGCCGCGCACCGCCTCGCTGCTGAAGTCCATGTCGCTGGACACCGTGACGCTGGACGACGCCCTGCGGCTGCTCACCCTGCCCCGGCTGGTCGGCACCGACCCGGCCGACGGCCAGGAGATCACCGCCCAGAACGGCCGCTTCGGCCCGTACCTCAAGAAGGGCACCGACTCCCGGTCGCTGGAGACCGAGGAGCAGATGTTCACGGTGACCCTGGAGGAGGCGCTGGCCATCTACGCCCAGCCCAAGCAGCGCGGGCGGCGGGCCGCCGCGCCGCCGCTGAAGGAGCTGGGCCCCGACCCGGTCAGCGGACAGCCGGTGGTGGTCAAGGACGGGCGCTTCGGCCCGTACGTCACCGACGGCGAGACCAACGCCACGCTGCGCAAGGACGACGACGTCGAGACCATCACCCCGGAGCGCGGCTTCGAGCTGCTGGCCGAGAAGCGCGCCCGGGGCCCGGTGAAGAAGACGGCGAAGAAGGCGCCCGCCAAGAAGGCCCCGGCGAAGAAGGCGACGGCCACCAAGACCGCGGCGAAGAAGACCGCGGCCAAGAAGACGGCGACCGCCAAGACGGCGACGGCGAAGACGGCGGCCAAGAAGACCGCGACCGCGAAGACGGCCACGGCGAAGACCGGCACCGCCAAGAAGGCCGCGGCGAAGACGGCGGGTGGCGACCCGGCAGCCCCGAGCGGCGCCGGCGCGACCGGACTTCCGGTCTCCGAGCAGGTCTGACCCCGCGACGGCGGCGGGACCGCGCTTCGGCCGGTCCCGCCGCCGCGGGTCACAACCGCGTCATGAACATGCATGCGGAAGGTCACCCCTCCGTTTGAAGTCGCGCCCGGCGGCTAGGCTGGCCGCATGACGCGTGACGAGCAGCCACAGCCACAGTCCGAGGCCGAGGCCGCGGTGGCCAAGGCGCCGCCCACGTCAGCAGAGGTGCCTCCCGGACCGGCCGGCGCCGGCGACCAGGAGTCCGCAGGCGCGGACGGCACCCCCGCGGCACCCGGCAACTCCGCGCCCGAGGTCGGCCCGGCAGGGACGCCCGGTGAGCGGGTCCGCGCCCTGCTGCGCATCCGCCCCTACCGACGGCTGTGGACCACCCAGCTGATCGGCGGCACGGCGGACCGGCTCGCCCTGCTGGTCCTCACCCTGCTCACCCTGCAGGCCTCCGCCGCGCAGCAGCTGCTCGGCGGCGGCTACCGGGGGCTCGCGTTCACCCTGGCCGTGGTGCTCGCCGCGCGCCTGCTCGCCACCCTGCTGCTCGGCGCGGTGCTGCTGGGCCCGCTGCACGCACTCCTCGCCGGACGGCCGGACCGCCGCTGGACGCTGCTCGGCTGCGATGCACTGCGGGCCGTCCTGATCGGTGTCGCGCCCTGGTGGATCGTCTGGACCGGTGCGGACGCCTACATCTGGCTGCTCGCCACGGTCTTCGCTGCCGGCGCCGTCGAGCGGGTGTGGACCGTCGCCAAGGGCGCCACCGCCCCGTCCCTGCTTCCCCCCGCCGACCCCTACGCGCCCTCGGCGGAGGCCAGGCCCTCCGGCTCCCAGCTGGAGACCGTGCGCACCCTGGACCTCGTCACCGGCTGGATCACCGTTCCGCTGGGCGCCGCCGCCCTCGTCGTCCTCGCCCTGATCGGCAGGGCGATCGCCACCGGCAGCGACTGGCTGCGGATCCACCAGGGCACGGCACCGGCCGTCGGAGCGGCACTGCTCTTCGCCGCCTCCGCGGTCCTGCTCCACCTCCAGGAACTCCCCACCGGACGCGCCGCCGCCGCGGCCCCGCGCTCTCCGCTGCAGGGGCTCCGCGCGCCCTCCGACGCCGCCGGTCCCGTGCTCTCCCGCGGCCGTACCGGATCCGCCCCCTTCTTCACCTTCGCCGTGGCCGCCGCCTACGCGGGAGTGGCGGGCGTCGCCTCCGTCGCCCTGCTGCTCGCCCTTGACCACGGCGCCGGGCCGGTGGGGTACGGCCTGTTGGTGCTCGCCGTCACCGGCGCACCGGCGCTCGGCATCCGCACCGCCCGCACCACCCTGCCCGGCCTCTCCCGTCGCCGGCTGCTGGCCTTCGCGCTCGGGATCCTCGGCCTGGCGCTGCTGGTCGCCGGCCTCGTCCCGGACTACGTCCTGGTGCTGGTGCTGACCGCCCTGGCCGGCGTCGCCGCCGGTACCGCCGTCACCACCGGCCGGGACCTGCTCGCCCAGGAGACCGAGGAGACGAGGCAGCCCCGGGTCGTGGAGCACCTGCACGCGGTACTGCGTGCCGTCACCGCCGCCGCCCTGCTGGTGGTTCCGCTGCTCGCGGCCGGCATCGACGCCCGCCACCTCGGCGACGGCACCCCCGGCTCCTTCTCCTTCGACCAGGGCGGCGCAGGCCTCGCCGTGGCACTGTGCGGCCTGCTGACCGTGGTGCTCGCCGTCGTGGTCCTGCTGCGCACCGACGACCGCCGCGCCACGGCCCCGTTCGCCCGCGATCTGTGGAACGCCCTGAAGGGCGGCCCGGCAAGGCCCCCGCACCGGGCCGGCACCGGCTACTTCATCGCCCTGGAGGGCGGCGACGGCGCCGGCAAGTCCACCCAGGCCCAGGCACTGGCGGAGTGGATCCGCAGCAAGGGGCACGAGGTGGTGCTCACCCGCGAGCCCGGCGGCAGCCCGGTGGGACAGCGGCTGCGCGCCATGCTGCTGGACGTCGGCAACACCGGCATCTCGCACCGCGCCGAGGCGCTGCTCTACGCGGCCGACCGCGCCGAGCACGTGGAGAACATCATCCTGCCCGCCCTGGAGCGCGGCGCCGTGGTGATCACCGACCGCTACATGGACTCCTCCATCGCCTACCAGGGCGCCGGCCGCGACCTGTCCGCCACCGAGGTCACCCGGATCTCCCGCTGGGCCACCGGCGGGCTCGTCCCCGACCTCACCGTGGTCCTGGACGTCGACCCCGGGGCTGCCCGGGAGCGCTTCACCGAGGCGCTGGACCGGCTGGAGTCCGAGCCCGGGGACTTCCACCAGCGGGTGCGGGCCGGGTTCCTGGCCCTCGCCGCGGCCGACCCCGCCCGCTACCTGGTCGTCGACGCCTCCCGCCCCGCGACCGCGGTCACCACGGCCGTCCGGCACCGGCTCGACCGCGACCTCCCGCTCTCCGAGCAGGAGAAGCAGCAGCGCGCCGAGCAGGAGCGCAAGGCCAGGGAGGAGGCCGAGCGCCGGGCCGCGGAGGAGGCCCGCCTCAAGGCCGAGGAGGAGGAGGCCGCACGGCGTCGGCAGGAGATGCTCGCCAGGCTCCGCGCCGAGGAGGAGGAGCGGGAGCGGCAGCGCAAGGCCGAGGAGGAGCGCCAGGCCGCCGAGGCGGCCCGCCGGCTCGCCGAGGAGGAGGCCAGGCGCCGCGCCGAGGACGAGGAGCGCCGCCGTGCCGCGGAGGAGGCCCGCCGCAGGGCCGAGGAGGAGGAGCAGCGCCGGATCGAGGCCGAGGCGGCCCGTCAGGCGGAGCTCCAGCGGCAGCGCGAGGCCCAGCGGGCCGAGCAGCGCCGCCGCGCGGAGGAGGCGCTGCAGCGTGCGGAGGAGGCCCGGCTGCGCGCCGAGGCCGAGGCCGCTGCTGCCGCCGAGGCCGAGGTGACCGCGGAACTCCCGCAGGTGGCGCCCGGAGAGACGGCCGGCGGCCACGACCCGGACGGCGCCACCACGGAGATCTCCGAGGAGGACCGCCGCGCCGCCGTCGCAGCCGCCGAGGGCTCCTCCGCCCGGCGGCCCGGGGCGACCCCCGCCGACGAGACCGCGGTACTGCCGCGGGTGTCCGACGAGACGGCCGTACTGCCCAGGGTGGCGCCCGGCGACGAGACCGCGGTGCTGCCCAGGGTGTCGGACGAGACGGCGGTGCTGCCGCGGGTGCAGGACGGGAAGGGCGCCGCCCCTGCCGGGCGGGCGCCTGGCCGTACCCAGCGGACCGGAGCGGAGCCGGCTGCGGAGCAGTCCCCGGCCGAGCGCACCCGTGAGATGCCCGCCGTGGACCCGGGGGCGCCGGACGCCCCCGGCGCGCCGGCGCAGCCGTCCCGTCCCCGCCCGGACTGGGCCGAGGAGACCCCGATGGACGACCTCCCCAGCCTCACCGACCGGCTGCTGGGCTCCCGCGAGGAGTGGGAGGAGTGGGAGCAGCACGAGGGCGAGGCCGGCTCCGGGCACGACGGCGGCCGCCGGCGCCGCCGCGACTGACCGGCCACGGCGGGGCCCGGGGATCCCCGGCCCCGCCCCTGGGCCGGCCGGGGCGCGGTCCGTCCACCGTGGACGCGCACCCGGGTGTCCGACCCGCCGACTAAGCTCGACCGGGTCGGAGGGACGGACAGCAGAGGCGTGGAGATGGCCCCGTGAGTGTGTGGGACGACCTGGTCGGCCAGGAGCGGGTGGTCGAGCAGCTGACCGCCGCGGCCCTGGCTGCGCGGGGCGTGGTGGCCGCCGGGCGGCAGGACGCCGCCGGGCCGGGGGCGGGCTCGGCGATGACCCATGCCTGGCTGTTCACCGGCCCGCCCGGGTCCGGTCAGGCGACCGCCGCCCGCGCCTTCGCCGCCGCCCTCCAGTGCACCAGCCCCGACCTCGAACTCGGCGGCACCCCCGGCTGCGGCTTCTGCGACGGCTGCCACACCGTCCTCGCGGGCAGCCACGCCGATGTGAAGACGGTCCGCAACGACGGTCTCTCCATCCCGGTCCGCGACATGCGGGAGCTGGTCCTGCGCGCCTCCAGCTACCCCACCGGCGGCCGCTGGTCGGTGATCCTGCTGGACGACGCCCACCGCCTCACCGAGCAGGCCGCCAACGCCCTGCTCAAGGGGGTGGAGGAGCCCTCCCCGCGCACCGTCTGGCTGCTGTGTGCGCCGTCGGTGCAGGATGTGCTGCCCACCATCCGCTCCCGGTGCCGTCTGCTGGTGCTGCGCACCCCGCCCGCCCCGGCCGTCGCCGACATGCTGGTGCGGCGCGACGGAGTGGATCCGGCGCTCGCCGAGACCGCCGCCCGGGCGTCCCAGGGCGACCTGGAGCGGGCCCGCCGGCTGGCGCTGGACGAGAAGGTCCGCGCCCGGCGCGCCGAGGTGCTGCGGATCCCCCTGGAGGTCTCCGACGTCGGGGCGTGCCTGGCCGCGGCGCAGCGGCTCGTCGACACCGCCAAGCAGGACGCCGAGCAACTCGCCGAGACCCGGGACGTCAAGGAGACCGACGACCTCAAGGCGGTCTACGGCGCCGCCGAGGGGCTGGGCGGCCGGGCCCCCCGGGGCATGGCGGGGGCGATCAAGGAGCTGGAGAAGCGCCAGAAGAGCCGCGCCACCCGGACCCGCCGGGAGACCCTGGGTGTGGCACTGCTCGAACTGCTGGGTTTCTACCGCGACGTGCTGGCGCTGCAGCTCGGCAGCACCGGTGAACTGGCCAACGAGGACCAGCGTGCCGCCCTCCAGCGGGTGGCCTCCGCCGGCCCTGCGGAGTCGACGCTGCGCCGGATCGAGGCCGTCCTGGCCTGCCGTACCGCGCTCGACCGCAATGTGGATCCGCTGCTCGCGGTCGAGGCCATGACGCTGGCGCTGCGCGCGGGCTGAGGTCGGCCCGTACCGCCGTCCGGGCAGCCGGCAGGGCCGTAAGGCGGTCCGCACTGTTCACTCGTCCGAGTGATACGAGCGATTTGCCCGAATTGCTCCCTGAACACCTCCGGGTGCTCTTGCAGGGTGGGGAGCCGACGCGCCTCGCCGCGGTGGCCGCGGACCGCGAGGTGCGGCTCCGCCCCGGAGGTGATCTGATGGTCCGCTCGATCCTCGTCCTGCTGCTTGTCGCCGCCGTCGTCGCGTCGGTACGGCTCGCTCGCGCCGCCGCCGACCACAAGCGGGAGCGGAGGGCCGCCGAGGCCTACGGACTGGCCGGCGACCGCCGCGTCACCCGGCTGCTCGGAGCCGGCTCGGTCGCCGCCGGGCTCTGCGCACTCGTGCTGCTGCTGGCGCTCGGCACCGGCGCCAGCAACCGTCTGCGCTTCAGCACCGGGGGTCCGCCGGCCGCCGCCGCAGCCGCCGTGGCCGGCCGCCCCGGCGACCGCACCCCGGCGACCGGGGACCCGGCGACCGCAACCCCGGCCTTCGCCACCATCGGCCACCCCGCCGGCGGCCGGCTGCTCCAGGGCACAGTCGGCGCCGCGGACGGCAGCCGGCGCGTCGTCCGGGTCTGGCTGCCCCCGCAGTACGCGGAGGACACCCGGACCGGCTTCCCGGTGGTGGTGCTGCAGACCGGCAGCCCGGGGAGCACCGCCGACGTGGCGGCCCCCTATGTCTTCGACGGCTTCACCAGCGCCGCCACCCAGCAGGGCGCCGGCCCGTTCGTGGTCGTTGCCCCGCAGGCGCCCGCGGGCACCGAGCACCCCTGCGAGTTGCTGACCGCAGCCCCCGGGGCCGTCCCCGACGACACCGCGGTGCGGGCCGCCGTCGCTGCCGGCTTCCGCACCCTGCCCCCCGGCCCGCGCGGCTGGGAGACGCTCGGCATCGGCGACGCCGCGCCCTGCGCCGCAGCGGCCGCGCTGACCAGGCCCGACCTGTACGGCGCCGGGGCCGCCCTGTCCGGCCGGTACGACAGTGAGGCGCTGGTCCGCGCAGCCGCCGACGGGGCCGCCGGACTGCCGGACTCCCGGCTGCTGCTGGCCGCGACCCGGCGTGACCTGACCGGACGCGAGGAGGTCGGCCGGCTGCGCGACGCACTGGCGTCCGGGGACGGCCGGGCCGCCCGCGTGGTCGTGGCGACCTCCGAGACCGTCCGGGACGCCGCCGTCGAGCAGGAGCGGATCCTGCTGGTCAGGATGGCCGTGCGGTATCTCGCCAAGTCCCTCGGCACTCCGGCCCCGGGCGCGTCCGCCCACGCCTGACAGGCCACGCCCGACCGCCCGGGCAACCCCGTCCGGGGCGGCCCCGCGACCCGCCCCGGTGACCGTCGCCGGGGACCCGCGGGGCGCCGTCCGCGCCCCGGCACTCCGACACGCCCCGGGCATGCGTCGGGCCCGGACCGCCCCCGGGACGACTACGCTCTGCAACAGGCCGACCGCCAAGACGAAGGAACGGTGCGATGAGCAGGGCGAACAACGGGCTCGGGGCGTGGCCGCGGCGAGGCGGGGCCGCACTGCTGGCCGTCTGCGGGCTGCTGCTCAGCGCCTGCTCCTCCGGCGGCTCCCAACCGGCGTCCACCAGCTCGCACACCGCCCCGGCACCCGGGACCACCGGTGGTGACGCGGCCACCGGCGGATCCGCCCGCACCGCGCTGCAGCCGCTGCCCGCCGCGATCCCGGCCGCGCTGGCCTCCTACTACCGGCAGAAGCTCGACTGGCGGGCCTGCGACGGCTCCTTCGAGTGCGCCACCTTCAAGGTGCCGCTGGACTACGCCCACCCCGGACACGGCGATCTCACCCTGGCCGCCGCCCGCAAGAAGGCCACCGGCCCCGGGCCCCGGACCGGCTCGCTGGTGCTCAACCCCGGCGGACCCGGCGGCTCCGGCATCACCTACCTGGAGAACGTGACGGCCAGCTACGCGCCGCCGCTGCGCGCCACGTACGACCTGGTCGGCTTCGACCCCCGGGGCGTCGGCCGCAGCGATCCGGTGCAGTGCCTGAGCGGGCCCCGGATGGACGCCTTCGCCGCCGCCGACGTCACCCCGGACGACGCCGCCGAGAAGGCCGCCCTGGTCAAGGAGATGCGGGAGTTCGCCGCCGGCTGCGAGCAGCGGTCCCGCAGCCTCCTGCCGCATGTGGACACCATCGCGGCGGCCCGCGACATGGACGTGCTGCGCGCCCTGCTGGGCGACGCCAAGCTGACCTACGTCGGCAAGTCCTACGGCACCTACCTCGGCGCCGCCTACGCCGGGCTGTTCCCCGGGCGGGTCGGCCGGATGGTGCTCGACGGCGCCCTGGACCCGTCCCTCGACGCCCGGCAGGCCGCCCTCGGCCAGGCAGCCGGTTTCGAGGTCGCCTGGTCCGCCTTCGCCAAGGACTGCGCCTCCAGGAGCGACTGCCCGCTGGGCCGCAGCCCGGCCGAGGTGGGCACCCGCCTCGACGCCCTCTTCCGCTCGATCGACCGCACCCCCCTGGCCACCGGGAGCAGCCGCCGCCTCACCGAGGCGCTGGCCACCACCGGCGTCATCCAGGCCATGTACGCCGACTTCCTCTGGCCCCAGCTCCGCACCGCGCTCAAGGACGCCCAGCAGGGCAAGGGCGCCGGACTGCTGGCCCTCTCGGACTCGTACTACGACCGCCGCAGCAACGGCAGCTACGGCAACCTGATGTTCGCCAACGAGGCCGTCAACTGCCTGGACAGCCCCGCACCGTTCAGCAGCCCCGACCAGGTCCAGGCCGCGGTGGCGCAGTTCGTACGGACCTCCCCGCACTTCGGGCGGGCCATGGCGTGGATGTCCCTGGCCTGCGCCTACTGGCCGGTGCGGCCCACCGGAGGCCCGCACACCATCGCCGCCGCCGGGGCCCCGCCCATCGTCGTCGTCGGCACCACCCGGGACCCGGCCACCCCCTATGTGTGGGCCAGGGCGCTGGCGGCCCAGCTCTCCTCCGGCCGGCTGCTCACCTTCGAGGGCGACGGTCACACCGCGTACGGCGGCCGCAGCGACTGCATCGACACGGCGGTCAACACCTATCTGCTGGAGGGCCAGGCGCCCGGCAACGGGAAGGTCTGCTCCTCCTGAACGAGGAGAGCCGGACTGAACCAGGAGACCCGGGCGGCGACCCCGAACGGCTCGGCGGGCGGCCAGGATGTGTGGCAATGGCACACTTTCCTGGCCGCCCGTATGTCCGAGCAGTAAGGAAAGTGCTGTGCTGGGAGTCCCCGAACTGGCCACCTACACCCTCGGGGCACTGATCATCGTGCTCCTGCCGGGGCCGAACTCCCTCTATGTGCTCTCCGTGGCCGCCCGCCGGGGCATACGCACCGGCTACCGCGCCGCGCTGGGGGTCTTCGCCGGCGACACCACCCTGATCGTCCTGGCGTCCGCCGGGGTCGCCTCCCTGCTCAGGGCCAACCCGCTGGTCTTCGACGTGGTCCGCTACGGAGGCGCCGCCTACCTGGTCTGGATCGGCATCGGCATGCTCCGCTCGGCCCGCGCCCTGTGGCGCGAGCACCGCGCCACCGCGCCCGCCCCCGCCGCCCCGGGGCCCGCCGCCTCCGAGCGGCCCTTGCGCCGGGCCCTGGCCGTCAGCCTGGTCAAGCTGCGTTCGTATGTTCCCCTGTCGGGCCGGGCCGCCCGCGCGCAGCAGACCGCGGAGGGCTCCGACATGGGGGAGAAGCAGGAACGCCCCTTCCGCCGGGCCCTGATCGTCAGCCTGCTGAACCCCAAAGCGATCTTGTTTCTGTTGAGCTTCTTCACGCAGTTCGTGGATCCCTCGTACGGGAAGCCCGCCCTGTCCTTCGCCCTGCTGGGCGGCATCCTGCAGACCTTCAGCGTGCTCTACCTCTCGACCCTCATCCTCACCGGGACCGCCCTGGCGAACGCCTTCCGCCGCCGGCGGCGCCTCTCCGCGGGGCTGACGGGAGGCGTGGCCGTGCTCTTCGGCGGCTTCGCGGTGAAGCTCATGATCTCCACGGGGGTCTGACCCCGGTCGACCAGGCACCGTCCTGAGTGCTGCACACGCCCCCGGAAATCCGGATGCAGCCGGGACGGGAAGGTCCGCATACTGTCCGGGACTCACAGCGGGAGGGCCTGATGGTGAAACTTGCGGAGGCGCTCGCGCAGCGTGCGGACGCCACACGACGGGTGGAACAGCTGCGTGCGCGCGTCGTCGGCAGCGCCCGGTACCAGGAGGGGGAGACGCCCGCGGAGGATGCCGGGGCCCTGCTGGCGGAGGCCGCCGCGGTGCTCGACGACCTCGAGTCGCTGATCCGCCGGATCAACCGGACCAACGCGGCGGCGCTGATGACGGAGGGCGGCACCCTCACCGACGCGCTTGCGCGCAGGGACGTGCTGCGGCTGCGCCATGCGGTGATCACGGCGGCGGCGGACGCTGCCTCAGGCAGGGACCAGCGGGGGACGGTCCGGCAGCTGAGGTCCGAACTGAAGATCCTCTCCGCACTGCCTGTCGCGGAGCTGCGGGCCCAGGCCGACGTCCTTGCGCGGGAGATCCGTGAGACCGACATGCGGATCCAGCGGACGAACTGGGAGGTCGACCTCCTGGACTGAGCCGGGCGGAACGATGTGGAGCAGGTAGTCGTCGCGGAGGCGTGCACACACCGCGGGCCGGCGGTCATTCCGGCCCACACCTGGTGCGCGAGGAGCAGCGCAGGGGTTCGACTCCCCATCGACAGTGCAGCTCAGCAATGCGTACAGGTGACCGTGCACAGTGCACAGCACACCACCATGTGCAGACCCGCGGCGGCGAGGGCGGGCAAGGGGCATCCACATCGCAGCGAGCCGCTCGGAGGGCGCGGCATCGGCCTTCCCCACCGCCCCGCCCATGGCTCCTTCCGGCGCCCTGCCGGATGGCGTTCTCCAGCTGTACGAGTGCTCCGAGCCGGACAGGCAGACGGCCCCCGGGTCGAGGGGCCGTCTGCGCATCGTGTGCCCTGGAAGGGCGCGGGTCCGGCCCGCCTGCGTGGGCAGCGGGGGCCCTACTCGGCGGCCACCGGCACCCCGGCCGCCGCTGCGGGCAGACGCACCGCGGTCACCGGCGCGACCCGCCGGGCGCGGCTGCGGGACAGCAGGGTGTCGACGGCGAAGGTGCCGGGGCCGGTGACGGCGAGGAGCAGCAGGGTCCAGCAGAACAGCACGGAGAGCTCCCCGCCGTTCTGGATGGGCAGCAGCGAGTGCTCCTGGTGCACGGTGAAGTACGCGTACGCCATGGAGCCGGAGCCGAGCAGGGCGGCCGGGCGGGTGCCGAGGCCGAGGACGACGAGGACACCGACGACGAACTGGATGAGAGCGGCCCACCAACCGGGCCAGACGGCGACCTCGACGGCCTTGCCGGTGCCCATGCTGCCGCCGAGCACACCGAAGAGCGCGGCTGCGCCGTGGCAGAGGAAGAGCCCTCCGATGATCACGCGGTAGACCGAGAGCAGCTGCGGTCCGAATCTGGAGTTGGCCATGATGTCCCTTTCCGAGGAGTGCGGTCTGCGGGGCAGTGTCGGGCCGGGACCTTGTGCGCTGCTTGTGCCGGATCCTCCCCGTACCGCCCCGCCCGTCGCTGATCCGGCGATGTGACCCGGGAGCGCCCCGTCCGTGCAGGTGGCGGGGCTCCCGGTGGCTGCGCGGGCGGGTGACGGTGGTGCCGCGCCGGATCTCCGGCTGCGCTGAAGGGCGGCCGGAAAGCCGGAGGGACGCCTCCCCCGCAGGGCGGCGGAGGCGGCCGCGCGGGGCCCGGGAAGCCCACCCGGCCGCGCCCGGCCGGTGTCCCCTGGCGAGGTCCTGGCCACCCTTCGGAACTGTGTAGACTGTGGCTCGTTGCCAGTGCGATGCTCGTCCCCGTGGCGAACGGCACTGGCACTGCCGCCTTAGCTCAGTCGGCCAGAGCGACGCACTCGTAATGCGTAGGTCAAGGGTTCGATTCCCTTAGGCGGCTCAGTGAAAGCCCAGGTCAGCGATTACGCTGACCTGGGCTTTTGTCATCACTGGACGCGTCGGCGACGCCGTGCGCGGGCCGCGCGGCTGCTCGTGGTCTCAGTTGTGGTCTCAATTGCGGGCGGAGAGCCCTGCGGACGGAGCTGAGGCAGGAAGGCGTCCCCCATGCGGCGCATGGCGTCGCGGGACAGCTCCGAGCGGCCCTTCACGTACCGCTTGGTCTGGCCGATCTGGGTGTGCCGGAGGATCTCCAGGGTGGTCACCATGTCCACCCCCAGCTCGTTCAGGATCGTTCCGGCGGTGTGACGGCTGCCGTCGTAGAGCCGCCGGTCACTGATCCCCGCCTCTTCGAGCGGCTCCTTGAACTCCTCCCAGTCCTGCCGGGGATCGAGCGGCTGCCCGTCGGGGCGGGCGAACACAGCGCCGTGGTCCTGCCAGAGATCGCCGGCAGCAGCTCGGTCCGCATCCTGGCGCGCCTTGTGCTCCCGCAGGTACTGGCTGAACGGTGGCGGGATGGGGACCGGGTTCTGACTCACAGACTGCTGAGGTGTGCGGTTACTTTCCGTATGCCTTGCGGAACTTGCTCCTGGTTTCCTCCGAGGCCATGTTCGCGCCGCACTGCGGGACGGTGCCGTCCTTGGTGGCGGCCACGATGTAGTGCTCTCCGACCAGGAACGTGAGGGTCTCCGGCTCGCCGGCGTCGCTGCTGAGCCGTACCGCGTCCGAGTCGCCACCGTGCAACCAGTGATCGACACGGAAGAAGACCGAGGAGCCCTTGACGGAGGTGACCGTTCCTTCGAAGAGCGTCGGGTACTGGCGCAGCCGGTCGGGGGTCGGTTCCACGCACTTGGCGGGAACCGCAGCGCCCGCGACGGTGAGCGTCAGCGGCCCGGACGCGGACGCAGACGTGTGACCGCTGTCTCGATTCACCATGACTCCTCCTGCGATGCCGCCTCCGAGCATGAGCAGACCGGCTGCCGCCGTGAGTGTGAGGAGACGGCGGCGTCCCCGTCCTGAGACGGCCTTCACAGGGCGAATAGTGAAGCCGGTCGCGGTCTTGTCCGACCCGGGCGTGATGTCGGTGTTCAAGGCAGTCTCCACAAGACGGTTGATGTCGGGCAGCGGAGCTCTCGGGGTCAGTGCCGGGTCCGCGGCCCTCAGTCGGGCCAACAGCTCGTCGTCATTCACTGACTGCTCCTTTCTTCATCCGGCTTGTGTCCAGTCCGGTCGGTGTTCTTTCGCATCGGCTGCAGCCGTGCGCCGAGTTTCTTCTTCGCCCGGTGGAGCCGGATGCTCACTGCGTTGGAGGTGAGCCCGGTCACTTCCGCGATCTGACGCGGCGCCAGGCCTTCCCACGCCCACAGTCGAACCATCTCGCGGTCCAGTTCACCAAGGCCATCGAGCGCGGCGTGCAGGTCGCTGTGATCGGCGGCCGTTGTCGCGGGGTGCTGCTGTGTCCGGATCAGCAGCTCCACCAGGCGGTGCCTGCGTCCGTCAGCGCGGCGGGCATTGGCCAAGCAGCCCCGCGCCACTCCGTAGCACCACGGCAGCACGTCATCGGGATCGGGCGTGGGACCGGCATGGGGGCCGGGCACATCGTCGATGCGGCGCCACAGCACCAGCATCGTCTCCGACAGGATGTCCTCGGCCATGTCGGGGTTCGTCCGTCGCACCAGATACCGGTGCAGCGGTTCCGCCACCACCTGCGCCAGTCCCTCGAAGCGCGCCTGCCTGGTCCTGCGCGTCTCCTGTTCCGTCATGGATTTCACAACCTGTCCTGTCCGGCAGCGGCCGGATTCTTTCAACACGCTTCCGTCAAACCTTGGCCGGTGCGCCATGACCGGGCGGTCGGCCCCCAATTGTTTGCGAGCGGCCAGGAAGGCCTTCACCGCGCGAGGGAGACGGCGGGCTTGCCTGGGTCGTTGTCGGCGGCCGTGCCGCGGGACGCCCCACTTGGGCGGCTCCGCGACAGCCCAGGTCAGCGATGCGCTGACCTGGGCTTTTGTCGTCACTGGACGCGTCGGGGACGCCGTGTGCGGGCTATGTGGAGGCCAGCGCTTCGGTCGGGGTGAGCCGCGCCGCGCGGATCGACGGGTAGACGCCTGCGACGACTCCGACCAGGAGGGCGCCGCCGATCCCCTCGGCCACCGAGGCGGGCGGGATGACGGGCGGCCAGCCCTGGAAGGTCGCGTACCCGAGCACGCCGAGGGAGCCGATCACGGCGCCGGCGACCCCGCCGAGGGTGGACAGGACCACCGCCTCGGTGAGGAACTGGCCCCGGATCTGGCCCCGGTTGGCGCCCAGGGCCCGGCGCAGGCCGATCTCACGGCGGCGCTCCAGCACAGAGATGATCATCGTATTGGCGACGCCGATTCCGCCGACCAGCAGCGCCACACCGGCCAGGCCGATGAACAGACCGGAGAAGGTCTGTTCCGTGGCCCTCTTGGCGGCCAGCGCGTCCGACGGACGGCTCACCTGGATCAGGCCCGGCAACTGCGGGTAGAGCGTGGCAGGCAGCACCGCCCGCACATCCTCCAGAGCATTCTCCGAAGCCTTCAGGTAGACCACCGTCGGGTGCCCGTCGAAGTGCAGGTACGTGGTGGCCGCCGACCAGCCGACCATCACCGACTGCTCCAGGTCGGGGGTGAGCGGCATGGGATTGAGGATGCCGATCACGGTGAACCACCGGTTGTCGATGTATACCTGCGGCGCCGGCTGACCGGGCACCAACTGCCGGAAACCCAGCCAGGAGGCGGCCTGGTGGCCGAGCACGACGGTCGGGAAGCGGTCGGTGGCCGGGGTGAGGAAGCGCCCGGTGTGCACCGAGCCGTTGACCGCGGACAGCAGGCCGTCGCGGACGGCCAGCACGCTGATGCCGACACTGTCGCTCGGATCGGAGTGGTCGTTGCGCTGCACGGTCCGGTGGGTGTTGGCGACCGCACCGGTGTCGGTGACCGGGCCGATCCTGGCGGCCATCGCGTCGGCGCTCGGCGGGAGAAGCACCGGCGGGTTCTGGTTGGGCTGCGCCTGTGCCTGGAGCATGTTGGTGCCCAGCGCCGTGAGCTGGGTCAGCAGCGCCTGCTTGCTGGAGGCCGGGATTCCGGTGACCACGATCATGGTGGCGATACCGATGGAGATGCCCAGCGCAGAGAGCGCGGCCCGCAGCTTGCGGACCCGGACCCCGATCAGGCCGAGGCGCAGGATGTCGCCGGGGGAGAGCCGTACGGCCCGGCGGGCGTGCGGGTGCGCGGGCGTGGCGGCAGTCATCGGGACACCTCTGTGTCCCTGACGATGCGTCCGTCCCGCAGCTCCACCTGACGGGGCAGCCGGGCCGCGATGTCCCGGTCGTGGGTGATGACCGCGATGGTGGTGCCCTCCTCGTTCAGCTGGGTGAGCAGATCGAGCACGGCCTGCCCGTTGACGCTGTCCAGTGCGCCGGTCGGTTCGTCCGCCAGCACCAGGGCGGGGGAGTTGACCAGGGCGCGGGCGATGGCGACACGCTGCCGTTCGCCTCCGGAGAGCTGGTGCGGCAGGTGGCCGACCCGGTGGCCCATGCCGACCCGGCCGAGCGCCTCGCGGGCCATCGGTAGCCGGCGGCGGCGCGGCACGCCCGCGTAGAGCAGGCCGGTGGCGACGTTCTCCGCGGCGCTCAGCCCGTCGGTGAGGTGGAAGTGCTGGAACACGAAGCCGAGCCAGCGTCCGCGCAGCACCGACAGACGCCGGTCGGACAGGCCCGCCACGTCCTGGCCGGCGACCTCCACGGTGCCGGTCGTGGGCAGGTCGAGGGTGCCCATGATGTTCAGCAGGGTGGACTTGCCGGAGCCGGACGGTCCGAGGATCGCGAGGAGTTCGCCCTCGTCGATGGTGAGCGACACCTGGGCGAGCGCGACGACCCCGCCCGGGTACGACTTGGTGGCCTCACGTACGCGCAACACCGGCCCGGACGACACCCGCCCCGAGGGCCGGACCGACGACGGTCCGGCGGACACCGGGTCGGACGTCGTCGGCCCGGTCGGGGCCTGCCCGGACCGCCCCTCGGGGCGGACGGCGAAGCCGGTCATGAGGCGGTCTCCACGCGCAGACCCGCGGTCACCCCGGCACCACTCACCTCGACCTGGCCGTTGGCGAACAGCCCGGTGGTCACGGCGACCAGCGTCCCGTCGGTGCGCTGGAGCGCGTAGCCGCCCTGGCGGAGGGCGACCAGGGCGGTCACCGGCACCGCCAGCACGCCCTTGCGGGTGCTGGTGGTGAACAGCACCTGGACCGGCGCCGAGTCGAGCTTCGCCACGTCCGCGGGATGCAGCGGGGCGATGGACACATTGAGGGTCGGGGGCGCGTCCTGTCCGCCCGGCGCCTCCTGGCCGGCGCCGCCGCTCTGCACGCTCCGGCCGACCGAGGTGATCTTGCCGGGTACGGTCCGGGCGTCTGGCAGGGTGATCGTCACCTTGGCGCCGACCGTGATGCCCTGCGTGTCGCCCGCCTCGACCGGCACGGTGACCCTCTTGCCGGTGGCCGTGACGGACAGCAGGGGCTTGGCCACCGGGTCGCCCAGCTGCGCCTGGACCGAGCTGACCCGTACCGCGCCCGGCAGCACGACGATCTGGTCGATGCCGAGGGTGCCGGTGGGTGTCATACCGGTGTTGCCCTGCCAGCGCTTGACCGCGGCCGCGAGGGAGGCGGTGTACGTGGCGCCCCGGCCGTCGTCGTCGGCGGGCTGGTAGCCGATGTCGTAGCCGAGGGCCACGAGGTTCTCCACGACCACGGAGATGTCCGAGCCGCGCATCGGCGGGTTCTTGGCGGTCGGGGACTTCAGGGTGCGGAAGAGGGGGGTGCGGCCGTAGAAGACCATGACCGGCTGGTCGTTGCTCCGGTAGAGCGGGTGACCGCGGGTGACCGTCGTGTCGATGGCGGCCAGGCCGGTGAGGACCCCGCTACCGCGCCCGGTGACCTGGGTCGGCGTGCCGTAGCCGAGGGTGCCCTGCACCGCGCGGCTGTCGGACAGGTCGGTCCTGGTGACCGTGGCGACACCGACCTTGGCAGCGCTGGTGGGGACGCCGGCGGGGTGATGGGCGTGCTGTTTGAAGGCGACGGCGCCGGCGGTGATGCCGCCGACGGCGACGAGCGCCACGACCAGCGCCGCGAGCCTGCGGCCGCGACGGGCGCCGGTCCGGAATTCAGCGGCTCCCGGGGCAAGGGCGCCCGTCACACCGGCGGTGCCGATCGCGAGGGCCTCACCGTCGACGACCGGGCCGCCCACGGCCTCGCCGCCCCGGCGCTTGCCGCTCCGGTGCCTGCTGGTGCTGTCGGACACGGGCTACTGTCCCTTTCCGCCGCCGAAGGCTTCCATCTGGCACTTGTCCTCGATCTGGCCCTGGTTGGGCGGGAGCGGGGTGTCGCTGCTGTCGTAGGTCCAGCTCAGGCCGTTCGCGTTGACACTGGTGTCCGAGGTCAGGTGCACCATGACGCCGTGGGCGCGCAGGCACTTGATATTGGCGAGCATGTCGTCGCGGTAGTGCGGGTTGAGCGCGGGATCCAGTTCGGGCGGCATCAGGGGGAGCTTGTTCTTGCACGCGGAGGATGCGGCGGGCGGTATGGGGTCGGCGACGGTCGCGGGTGCGCCCGCCACTCCGGGCCGCGTGGTGGTCCAGTGGGCACCGTGGTCCACCAGGCACTGGTCCCAGGCGTGGATCAGGGCTGCCCGCTCCTCGGGGGTGTCATCCAGCCGCTCCTGGGGACGCCGGGAGGTGTCGCCGTCCGCCGGTCCCGCGTCCGGGGACGACGGGGTCTTGGCGGGGTCACTCGGGGTGCCGGACGTGCCGGCCGCATCCGAGGTCGTCTGCGAGGTGGTCTGCGAGGTGGGCAGCGAGGCGACGCTGGGCGTCGCCCGTGTCTCGCTCTTACCGCAGCCGGACACGAGGGGGAGGGCGAGCATGCAGAGGACCGCGGGGGCGGCCAGGTGCAGCGCCCTGGCCCGGGCCCCGGCCGCGGTACTGGTGCCGCCCGGTCGGAGGATGTGGTGCGTCATGCGCCAGGACGCTAGGCAGGGACTGTCAGGAAGTTGTCAGGAAGCAGTTCGACTCCCGTGGTGATGCCAGTGGACCGCGTCACAACGGACGGCCGGGGCATGACCGGCTTCGTAGACTCGACGCCATGTGCGCACACGTCCTGGTCGCGGAGGACGACCCCAAGCAGGCGGAACTGGTCCGCCGCTATCTCGAGCACGAGGGCCACCGGGTGGTCGTCGTGCACGACGGCCGTGCCGCGCTGGAGGAGGCCAGGCGCCGCCCGCCGGACCTGATGGTGCTCGACGTGATGATGCCGAAGGTGGACGGCCTGGACGTCTGCCGGGTGCTCCGTGCGGAGACCGGGACGGCCGCGCTGCCGCTGCTGGTGCTCACCGCCCGCTCCGCCGAGGACGATCTGCTGCTCGCCCTCGACCTGGGCGCCGACGACTACATGACCAAGCCCTACAGCCCGCGTGAGCTGATGGCCCGGGTCCGTACGCTGCTGCGGCGAAGCGGTGCCGCCGCGTCCGCCGGCGTCGCGGCCGCCGCGCCGCCCGACCCGGTGCTCCGGGTGGGTGCCCTGACGGTCGACCCGGTGCGGCACGAGGTGACGGTGGAGGGGCGCCGGATCGAGTGCACCCCCGGTGAGTTCGACCTGCTGAGCCTGCTGGCGGCCGAGCCGGGGCGGGTCTTCACCCGCGCCCAGATCATCGAGCGGCAGCACGGCATCGACCGGTACTTCACCTCCCGCACGGTCGACGTCCATGTGATGAACCTGCGGCGCAAGATCGAGCCGCGCCCGCAGCGCCCGGTCCGGCTGGTGACGGTCTACGGCGTCGGCTACAAGCTGGCCGCGGAACCTCCCACGCCCCGGGCGCCTGCCGCGGAGCCAGGCCCACACCGTGCGCGGTGACGTCCCGCTGCGCCGCAGCCTGCTGGTCAAGCTCATGGCGCTGGCCGCCGTCGTCTCGGCCTGCTCCATCACGGCGACCGCCTGGCTGACCGTGCGCATCACCGCGGTGGGCATCCAGCACGAGCGGGGCCAGGCGCTCGCCGACGACGCACAGATCTACGACGCCCTCCTCGGCTACGCCGCCACCCACCACGACTGGGCGGGCGCGGCCGGGACCGTCCGCGATCTCGCCCGCCGAAGCGGCCACCGGGTCACCGTCACCGACGAGAAGCGCGTCGTCCTGCTGGACTCCGGCGGTTTCCGGTACGGCACCCCGGAGAACGGTCCGGCACCGGAACGTTCCGGACCCGACCTGCCCACCGAGGCGACCGCGACCGTCGATCCGCTCGCCGTGGACGGCACGCTGGTCGCCGGGGACCCGGCCGTCTCCGCCACCGTGCCGGCGGGGTCCGCCGGGCAGACCGTGGAGTCGGGAGGTACACCGGCCGTGGGGCCCGGCGCCGCATCCAGCCCGGCCCCCGTGGGGCCCGGCGCCGCATCCAGCCCGGCCCCCGTGGGGCCCGGCGCCGCATCCAGCCCGGCCCCCGTGGGGCCCGGCGCGACCGGCTGCCCGCCCCACACCCGCTGTCTGCTTCCCAGCGGGGGGCCGTACCCCGCCGCGCCGAGCACCATCGACTCCCGTGCCGTCGGCCCCTTCCGGCTGACCGCGCCGGAGCGCTCCAGACTGCACGCAGTCGCCCTGCGGATCGCCGGGTGCTACCGCGACAGGCTGCACCTGAGCGTCCCGGTCGTCGAGACCCGGTCCGGCCGCTCCGTCCTCCGGCTGCCGGCCGCCGTCGCGTACCTGCCCACCGACTGCCCGTCCACCGCTCTCGACGCTCCGACTCCCACCGAGGCCCGGGCCCTCGCCCAGCTCGACGGGCTGGTCGACACCTGCCTCGCCCGGCGTCATGTGCCACCTGTGCGCCTGAACCCCGACTTGAGCTGGGACTGGCAGGACGCCGCCCGCAGCGGGACGTCCGACCAGCCCGCAACCGCGCCCGGTGCACAGCAGACCGCAGCCGTGGGCTCCTGCGTCGAGACCGCCCGCCGCGAGCAGCTCGCCCCCTACGTAGCGCCGCCGGCTCTGCTCTTCGTGAGCAGCCCCGGTGGGGCGCCCACCACCTTCCTGGACCTCTCGCCCGGTAACCGGGCCAGGATCGTGGAGGTCACCGGCCTGGTGCTGCTGCTCACCGTGGCCGTCACGGTGCTCGTCGGCACCCGGATGGTCCGCCCGCTGCGGGCCCTGGCCCAGGCGGCCCGGCGGATGACCGACGGCGATCTCACCGCCCGGGTGAAGGTGCGGGCGGGCGACGAGATCGGCGGCGTGGCTGCCGCCTTCAACACCATGTCGGAGCAGCGGGAGCAGTCGGAGGAACTGCGCAAGGCGATGGTCAGTGACGTGGCCCACGAGTTGCGCTCCCCGCTGGCGAACATCCGCGGCTGGCTGGAGGCCGCCGAGGACGGCCTGGTCGTCCCCGACCGGGACCTGGTGGGTTCGCTGCTCGACGAGGCGGTGCTGCTCCAGCATGTCATCGACGACCTGCGCGACCTGTCCGCGGCCGACGCGGGCGAGCTGAGGCTGCACATCGAGCAGGTGGAGGTCGCCGACCTGGTGGAGCAGGTCGCCACCGCGCACCGCGGCAACGCGGACGCGGCGGGAGTCACCCTGCTGACCGCGGCCGAGCGGCAGCCGGCGGTGGACGCCGACCCGGTGCGGCTGCGGCAGGCGATCGGCAACCTGGTGTCCAACGCGGTCCGGCACACCCCGCCCGGCGGGACCGTCACCCTGCGTGCCCACCGTGCGGAGGACAGAGCGGTGATCGAGGTGGCCGACACCGGGTCGGGTATCGCGCCCGACGATCTGCAGCGGGTCTTCGACCGCTTCTGGCGGGCCGAGAAGTCCCGCAACCGGCAGACCGGCGGCAGCGGTCTGGGCCTGTCCATCGTCCGGAAACTGGTCGAGGCGCACGGCGGTTCGGTCGCCGCCACCAGCGAGCCCGGCCGCGGATCGGTGTTCGTCCTCACCCTCCCGGCGCCCCGTGAAGCAGACGCCCTTGGTGTTGACCGCGAAGAGCTCGTCGCCAACGGGGCGGCGGCACCCGGTGCGTCGGCTGACGCGGTCCGCGGAAACAGCCGATGGAAGCGGCCTCGAAGCCGCCGCCCCACTTCATGAGGAAAACACGCAGGGTAACGCGAGTGGGCCGACTCCGCCCGGAGGACGTCGCCCGTGCCTGCCCGATCCCCACCGCAGGGGTCCGCAGGCCCGGAGCGGCGGCTCGTGCTGCGCAGCTGCCGGCCGCCGGGGGCCGGGTCCGGCACCGGGTTCCGGTGTCCGCCGTCCTGGCCCGGGGGCAGGGGCGGCAAGCCACCGGACGGTGAACTGGCCTTGCTGTCCGAGCCGTTGACGTCGCCCGGAGCCTCCCCGGTCGACGGGTGGACACCCCCGACCTAGGCTGGTGGTGAGGGCAGGGGGTCGCCGTACGGCGGCCGGACCCAGCCACTCCAAGCCACTCCGTCGGGGGTCGCCTCCGGGCCACCAAACGGGAGCAGGCCACTCGGCCCGGCTCCGTGACGAGTGAGGCCCGCGGGCGGTATCTGCCACTCTCTCCGCGACCAGGGGGTCGCCATGAAGAAGGCCAGCCGGATACGCCACCAAGCAGGGGCCGTCATAGCGGCGGGACTGTTGGCCGGGAGCACGGTGCTGGCGACGGGCGCCTCTGCGGCCGTCGCCTCCATCAGCCCCGGCGACCAGCAGACCATCGTCAACGAGACCAACGCCATCCGTGAGAAGGCCGGTGCACCGCCCCTGACGTGGGACGCGAGCGTCGCCGCCGAAGCCCAGGCCTGGGCTGACAACCCGGACTCCACGCCGAACGGACCCGGTTCGCTGAAACACTCGCCGTCGTTCAACGGCGCCGAGAACATGTCGACCGTCGGGCCGGCCGCTGCCACCGCGCAGTGGGCCGCCGAGAAGGCCAGGTACGACGCCGATCCCGACCACGACCCCAACAGCGCCGGCTACAAGACGCAGTGGGGCCACTACTGGAACATGATCCAGAGCCGGTTCACCAAGATCGGCTGCGGAGCGCGGACCGGAGTGACGGTCTGCCAGTACCGTCCCTGACCTGTCGACACCTGACGCCCCGACACCAGGGGCGTCAAGTGGGGCAGGCTCTCCCGGATCCCCGGTCCGGGCCGTTCCATGCAGGGCGGTCCGGGCCTGGCCGTGCGCCTGAAGGGTGTACCGGCCGCGCGACAGGGGTCCGCGCTGACCGGCCACCTCCCGGGCGGCCTTCGCCTCCGCTCCACCCAGCCTCGACACGCGCGCGGCCGTGTCACCGATCGACGGTCTCCCGGGTCCGGGCCGGGAGGCCTGACGGCTCCACCCGAACCCCCGCGAGGACGCCGGAACCGGCTCGCACCGGGGGTCAGCCCCACCCGGCACCCGGGTGGCAGCTCCATCGATCGGGCCGGCCGCCGCGAGTTGACTGTCGAGGGTCGGAAGAGAGACGGCCCGAGCACAGGGGTGACAGGGTGACGGGGAAGCGTACGGCGGCCATGGCGTGCATCGCGGCGCTGACGGTGTGCGGGATGGGCGGGGTGTCCGCCGGGGCGCGGGCCGCGAACGGGCCGCGCGCCCGCGCGCGGGCGACGGACGGCGGCTACTCGGCGGCGGACCTGAGGCGGGACCTGGCGGCGGTACGGTCCGCCGCGGGCGGCGATGTGAACGTGGTGGCCCGGGTGGACGGGCCCGGTGGCGCCGTGCTGCGGGCGCGGTACGGGACCGCGGGTGTGGGCTCGACCGCGCCCGTGCCGTGGGACCCCGAGTTCCGGGTGGCGAGCACCAGCAAGACCTTCACGGCGGTGGTGGTGCTCCAGCTGGCCGCGGAGGGCCGGCTCTCGCTCGACGACACGGTGGAACGGTGGCTGCCCGGGGTGGTCAGCGGACACGGCTACGACGGCTCCCGGATCACCGTGCGCGACCTGCTGCAGCAGACCAGCGGGATCTACGACTACATCAACGACCCCGGCGTCCAGGACAAGCTGTTCAACCACTTCGACGAGAACCGGTTCGACGCCACCCCGCCGTCCCGGCTGGTCGCGCTCGCCCTGCAGCACGCGCCGCTCTTCACCCCGTCGCCCGGCGGGCCGCCGCGCCGGTGGGCGTACTCCAACACCAACTACCTGCTGGCGGCGATGATCGCGGAGAAGGCGGGTGACGCGGGCTGGCGGGAGCTGGTCGAGCACCGGATCATCGCGCCGCTGGGCCTGCGGCACACCTACATCCCCGGTGAGAACCCCTATCTGACGGGACCTCACGAGAGGGTCACCATCGACGGTCCCGGGGGTGTGCCGGTGGACCTCACCGAGGAGAGCTACCAGCACACCGCGGACTCCGGGGTGGTGAGCACCCCGTCCGACCTCGACACCTTCTTCCGCGCCCTGGCCGGCGGGCGACTGCTGCCCGCCGCGCAGTGGGCGCTGATGCGGCAGACGGTCCCCTACGACGACCTGCCGACCCCGCCCTCGGGCAGACCCGGTGGGTACGGCCTCGGACTGCGGGTGGTGCCGCTGACCTGCGGGGGCGTCTACTACATGCATGAGGGCGACGGTTTCGGGGTGTACGGACGGCCGGCGGTCGGCGCGGACGGCCGACGGGCGGTGACGGTGTCGGTGACGTCCACCACCGCCCTCGTCGACGAGGACCGGCTCAACCAGGCGGTGCAGACCCTCACCGACCATGCGCTCTGCGCGGCCCGGAGCTGAGGCGCCCGCTCGTTCGGCTCCCCTCGGCGGCCGCCCGGTCGTCCAGCTGACGACCGGGGCTCCGGTCGGGCCGGCCGCCGAGGGCGGCGCCCGCCGGACCACGGGCGCCGCAGGGCGCTCAGCGCCGCCGTACGCCTGCCGGCTGCGCGGCCCCCCGGCGCAGGGCGAACGCGGCGGGGACGACGGACGCGCAGACGGCGAGGACCGCGCAGGCGCCCAGGGCCGCGCCGACGGCCGCCCACGGGACCACCATCGCGCTCCCCGCGGACAGCAGGGCCAGGGCGCCCGAGATGCCCGCCAGATCCAGCACGGCCACCAGGAGGCCGAGCACCCCGCCGACGGCGACCACCAGCAGCGCCTCCGCGCCCACCAGCCGCAGCACCTGCGCCGTGGTGGCTCCGGTCAGGCGGAGCACGGCCAGTTCGCGCACCCGGTCGGCGGTGGCCATCACCATGGTGTTGGCCAGCGAGATGCCGGTGTAGAGCAGGGCGAGGCCGAGGACCAGCAGAAAGCCCAGCCGGGTCGTCCCGTCGTTCGCCGGGTGACGCGCCGCCACCCACTCCTCCCCGGTGCGGACCCGTCCCCCCGAGGGGGGCACCGCCTCCCGCAGCCCGGAGGCCACGGAGGCCCGGTCGGCCCCGGGGGAGACGGCGACATCCACCCGCTCGACGGCCGCGCCCGGTGCGTTGCGTGGGGTGACATAGACGCCGTTGTCCCCGGTGCCGGTGGCCATCACGGCGGCGATCCGCAGCGTCCTCCTGGAGCCGTCGCCGAGCCACACGTCCACGCGCTGCCCGACGGTGTGCCGCTGCCACTCCTCGTTGACGATGACGGAGTCGTCGTCGAGGTCGGTGGTCCGTCCCGCGGTGAGCGGCAGCCGGGAGGTGGCCGCGAGGGGGCCGGGGGCTGCGGCGTGGGCCTCGGAGGCGATGAGCGCGACGCCGTCCTCGAGGACGTGGACGGTGCCGGTGGAGACCGGGCACACCACGGTGCCCGGCACCCGGTGCAGCCTCCGCAGCGTCGCCGCGTCGAAGCCCGCGCCGGCCGCGGGGGTGACGACGAAGTCCGCGGCTGTCTGCCGGAGCGCCTCGGCCGCCCTCGCCCGGTCGAGGGTCGCGGTCGCACCCAGCAGCGAGCCGGTGAGGGCGACGGTGACCAGGACGGGTGCCGCGACCGCGGCGGTGCGGCGGACCGAGGCGGCGGCGGTCTCCCGGACCAGCAGGCCGGCGGCGCCGGGCAGCAGGGCGGGGAGCCGGCCGAGCAGCCGGGTGAGCGGGCGCACGACGGTGGGGGCCAGCACGGCGACCGCGCTGATCAGCAGCATCGGCCGGGTCACATAGGACTTGCGGTGGAGCAGGTCGCCGGGGTCGGTGGCCAGGGCCCAGCCCAGGGTCACGGCGGCGGTCAGCAGCAGGGCCAGACCGGCCGCCCGGCGGCCCCGGGCCGTCGTCCCGGTGTCGGTGGACGCCTCACCCAGCGCCTGGGCGGGGCCCGTACGGCCCGCCCGCCGGGAGGCGGCCGCGCCGCACAGGGCGACCAGCAGTCCGGTCCAGAAGGCCAGGTGGTACGGCCAGATGTGGTCGCCGACGGTGAACCAGCGCGGCGCGAGGCTGCCGTGGACCGCCCGGGCGGCGAGCTGCGGCGCACCGTACCTGCCGGCCGCGCAGCCGGCGACCGAGGCGAGTACGCCGACGACGAGGGCCTCGATGAGGACCGTCCGGCGGATCTGCCCGGGGGTCGCCCCCGCGACACGCAGCAGCCCGAACTCCCGGCGGCGCTGGGCGACCGCGAAGGCGAAGGTGGACGCCACCACGAACACCGAGACGAAGGCGGAGATCCCTCCGGCCGTGCCGAACATGGCGTTCATCGCGGTGAGGGCCTCGCCGTCCCGGCCGGGGTCGGCGTCGGCGTCGCTGCGCGCCCGGCCGGTGAGGACCTGGACGCCGTCGCTGCCGCGCACCGCGGTGCGCACCGCGGCCGCGTCGGCGTCCACGACCAGCTGGACGCTGACCGGTGACAGCCGGGCGGCGCGTTCGTCGGTGTAGAAGAGCGCGTTCTCGAAGCCGCGTGCGGCCACGGTGCCGACCACCCGCACGGTGCCGCGGTCGGTCCGTATCCGCCGTCCGGGTCCCGTCCAGTCACCGGTGGCGACGACCTCGTCGGACGCGCGGGGCGCCCGTCCCGAGGAGAGCCGGTACGGGGCGAACGCGGCGGTGGACCAGGGGTGGCCCACCAGGCCGCCGGGCCCGCCCGGCACCCGGACGGCGAACGACCGGTCCTCGACGACGGTGCCGAGCCGCCGCAGCGCGGCGAAGGTCCGCGCGGGCACCGCACGGGGGTGCACGAGCCGCTGCACGCGGACCCCCGCCGGGGTCGGCACCCGCAGGGTGTCGGCACCCCTGACCACGACGGGTGCGGCGGCGAACCGCTGGGGCTGCCGCTCCGGCGCGTCCCCGGTGGAGGCGAGGGCCAGACCCATCGCGGTGAGCAGGGCGACACCCAGCGAGAGCGCGACAAAGCTGCCGGCGAAGACGGTCCAGCGGGTGCGCAGGGTTGCCAGGGCGACGGTCAGCACGCGACGGCCCCCGGTCCCACCGGCTCCAGCCCGGTCAGGTGGGCGGCGATACGGTCGGCACCGGCACCGGTCAGCTCACCACCGACCTGTCCGTCGACCAGGAACACCACGCGGTCGGCCCAGGAGGCGGCCACCGGATCGTGGGTGACCATGACCACCGTCCGGCCGTCGCCGTCGGCCATGCCGCGCAGCAGGGCCAGCACACCGTGACCGGTCCGGGAGTCGAGGGCGCCGGTCGGCTCGTCGCCGAACAGCACCTCGGGGCGGGTGATCAGGGCGCGGGCCAGGGCGACGCGCTGCTGCTGGCCGCCGGAGAGCTCCGACGGCCGGTGCCGCGCCCGCTCGCCCAGCCCCACCTGCCCGAGCACCTCACGGACCTGGGCCGCGGAGGGCCGGCGGCCCGCCAGCCGCAGCGGCAGTGCCACATTCTGTTCCGCGGTCAGGGACGGCAGCAGGTTGAAGGCCTGGAAGACGAACCCGATCCGCCGGCGCCGCAGCAGGGTCAGCTGCCGCTCGTTCAGTGCCGTCAGCTCGGTGCCGCCGATGTCGACCGACCCCGAGGTGGGCCGGTCCAGTCCCGCGGCACAGTGCAGCAGGGTCGACTTGCCGGAGCCGGAGGGCCCCATGACGGCGGTGAACGTCCCCCTGCGGAAGGCGAGAGAGACCTGGTCCAGCGCCGTCACGGCGCTGCTTCCCGAGCCGTACCGCCTGCTGACCGAACGCAGCCGGATCGCGTAGTCGTCCATCTGTCCCCCCTGGTCGGGTGTCGGCCCTCCGCATGTTCCGGGCGGAGGGGGTCCCGGGGAGACGCCGTCGCCGACCCTCCCGCGGTGGCTCCACACAACCGCGCGGGGCCGCCTCGGCGCAGTGCGGCAGGACCGAGACCCGGGGTAGGGCAGGCCCTACCCCTTCTCCTCACCCTGGACCGATGGCACCGGCCGGGACGGGGCTTCTACGGTGGCCGCATGCGTCCCCGGAATGTGTGGCAGGCCATGTCCCGGCCCGGTTTCCTGCTGTCGTGGTGGCCGTGGCGTTCGGCCTGCTACCTGCTCACCGGTGCGGTGGCCGGGCTGGTCACCCTGGTGGCGACGGTGACCGCGGCGGCGGCCGGCAGCGTGCTCGCGGTGACCCTGGTGGGGCTGCCGCTGCTGCTCCTCACCGCCCTCTGCGGTGTCCCGGTGGCCTGGCTGGAGCGGCGGCGGCTGCGTCTGGTCGACCTGGACCCGGTACCCGACCAGCACCTGGTGCCGGCCTCCGGGGGCCTGCGGGTCTGGCTGGCCACCCGGCTGAGGGAGCGGGCGACCTGGCGGGAGCTCGGGTACGCCCTGCTGTTCGCCGCACTGCTGTGGCCGGTGGACGCCCTCGCCGTCACGCTCGCCCTGCTCGTCCCGCTCTCCATGGTCGCGACCCCGCTGCTGCTGGCCACCGTCGGCGACGGCCGGGAGGTGAAGGTGCTCAAGCAGTGGACGGTCGGGGGCTGGCCGGCGGCGTTCGCGGTCGCCGTTCTCGGAATCGTCCTGATGGGCCTGGGTGCCTACGCCCTGGGGGTCGCAGCCGGTGCACGGGCCGGACTGACGCGTCTGCTGATCGCCTCGCGCGACGGCGACCTGGGCGCGAAGGTCGTCGAACTGACCCGCTCCCGCGTCCGCCTCGTGGACGCCTTCGAGGCGGAGCGGCGGCGCATCGAGCGCGATCTGCACGACGGGGCGCAGCAGCGGCTGGTGGCGCTGACGATGACGCTGGGTCTGGCCCGGCTGGACGCGCCGCCCGGACCGCTGGCCGACCGGCTCGCCGTGGCACAGGAGGAGGCGGGCAGGGCGCTGGCGGAGCTGCGCGAGCTGATCCACGGCATCCATCCCCGGGTGCTCGCGGACTACGGCCTCGAGGCCGCGGTCGCCGATGTCGCGGACCGCTCCGCGGTGCCCGTGGACGTCGCCCTGGAGCTGCCGGGCCGGCTGCCCCAGGCGGTCGAGGCCGCGGCGTACTTCGTGGTCTGCGAGGCACTCGCCAACGTCGCCAGGCACAGCGGGGCGGCCCGTGCGGAGGTGAGCGGCGGACACCGGGGCGGCCGGCTGTTCCTCCAGGTGTCCGACGACGGGCGGGGAGGCGCGGAGGCCGGGACCGGCAGCGGCCTGACCGGGCTGGCCGACCGGGTGTCGGTTCTGGATGGCAGAGTTTCCCTGTCCAGTCCGCCGGGTGGACCGACTCTGTTGAGTGTGGAGTTTCCTTGCGAGTTGACCGATCGCTCCGCGTAGTACTGGCCGAGGACAGCGTGCTGCTGCGGGAGGGCCTCGTCGGTCTGCTCGGCCGCTGCGGGCACGAGGTGGTCGCGGCGGTCGGCGACGCTACGGCGCTGGTCGCCGCGGTCGGGCGGCACTCACCCGACGTCGTGGTGACGGACGTCCGCATGCCCCCGGGGTTCCAGGACGAGGGGCTGCGGGCCGCGGTGCGGCTGCGCGCGGAGCGGCCCACCCTGCCGGTCCTGGTCCTCAGCCAGTACGTGCAGCGGGCCTACGCCTCGGAGCTGCTGGACTCCGGGGACGGCACCGGCGTCGGCTATCTGCTCAAGGACCGGGTCGGCCAGGTGCAGGCGTTCGTGGACGCGCTCTGCGAGGTCGCGGCGGGCGGCACGGTCGTCGATCCGGAGGTCGTACGGCAGCTGCTGCGCCGCCGCCGCGATCCGCTGGAGCGGCTCACCCCCCGGGAGCGGGAGGTGCTGGCCCTGATCGCGGAGGGCAGGTCCAACGGGGCGATAGCCCGTGAACTGGTGGTCTCCGAAGCCGCCGTGGGCAAGCACATCAGCAGCATCCTCGCCAAGCTGGACCTGCCGCCCGCGGACGAGACCCATCGCCGGGTGCTCGCGGTGCTCGCCTATCTGCGGGCGTGATGTGGGCTCAGGGGGCCGGGCCGATCTGCGCAGGGGTCCGGGTCACCCAGGTGACCCGGACCCCTGCCGGGCGCGTCCCCGGCAGGGGATCCGCCGCGTGGTCCGCGGGGCCTGCCATGTGGTCGCGGGGGGAGAGCTCTCGGAACCGGACGGTTCCCGGCGCTTGCCGACCTGCTGCCGCCGTGGTGGGGACGGGCCGGGCGGCGTCAGTGTCCGGAAGCCGGCCGGCTCGCCGGCTGCGGTGCGGGACTACGGTGCGGACGGCGAGTAGTGGACGGCGTTGTAGCCCGAGTACTGGGAGGCAGAGAGGCGGGAGTGCCAGCCGGCGGCCTCGGGCTGGGTGCGGGGGATGTCCGCGGCCACCAGCGTGGCCAGGTCGAGATAGGCCTCCCGGGTCCTGGCCTTCATCTTCTCCAGATCCACCTCCGCGCCCGCGGCGAGGTGCTCGTCGAACGGGATGACCACCACGCCGCGGCAGCGGGCGCGGAAGTGGGAGACGATGTCGTCCACCTTGATCATCTTGCTGGTCTTGCGTGTCTCGGACACCACGGTGACGGCGCGCTGGACGAGGTCGGTGTAGCCGTGTGCATTGAGCCAGTCCAGGGTCGTGCTGGCGCTGCTGGCGCCGTCGACGCTCGGTGTGGCGACGACGATCAGCTGGTCGGAGAGTTCGAGGATGCCGCGCATGGCGCTGTGCAGCAGACCGGTTCCGGAGTCGGTCAGGATGATCGGGTAGTGCTGTCCCAGGCAGCCGACGACCTGCCGGTAGTCCTCGTCGTCGAACGCCGTCGAGACGGCCGGGTCCACGTCGTTGGCAAGGATTTCCAGGCCGCTCGGGGCCTGGGAGGTGTAGCGGCGGACGGCCATGTAGTTGTTGAGCTGCGGAATCGCGGCCACCAGGTCGCGGATGGTCGCGCCGCTCTCGCGGCGTACGCGGCCGCTGAGGGTGCCAGCGTCCGGGTTGGCGTCGATGGCGACGACCCGGTCCTGTCGCTCGACGGCGAGAGTCGCGCCCAGGGCGGTCGTGGTGGTGGTCTTGCCGACGCCGCCCTT
>NZ_LIQR01000182.1 GCF_001418575.1 Peterkaempfera griseoplana | reverse complement strand
GTCGGTGGGGGTGGGCGTGGGCGTGGGGCTGCCGCCGGAGCCGCCGCCCGCGGAGTTCTCGGGGGTCGGCGCACCGGCCGTGAAGTCCGCGGCGTTGTCGTCGGTGTCGGCCAGGGCCGGGCGGGCGACCGAGGCGGTGTTGCCGGCTCCGGCGGCGTCGCCGCTGCCCTCGTGGACCACGGCGGTGCCGTAGCCGACCAGGTCCTTGACCCGGGTGTCGGCGGCGCAGTCCGCAGCGTTGAGGCAGGTGAGCGGGTCGGCCCCCTGGACCAGGGCCACGGTCCCGCTGGTGCCCGACATGGCGATGGTGCCGCTGGCGTCGGGGGCGGGCAGCGGGGTGGTGCCGCCGGTGCCGGCCGCCTCGCCGACCAGGTAGCGGCCGCCGGCGGGGAGAGTGCCGGTGAGCGGGGTGGCCTGCCACTTGGAGGTGGCCGTGGGGCTCCCCGGAAGGTACTGGACGCTGTAGCCGGAGAGGTCCAGCGCGGCGGAGCCGGCGTTGCCCAGCTCGACGAAGTCATTGGTGTACGTGGCGCCGGAGTTGCCGCCGCCTCCGTACACCTCGGCTATGACGGCGTCCGCGGAGGGGGCGGCGAAGGCCGAGTGGACGCCCATTCCGGCCAGCACCAGGGACCCGGTGATCGCGATCGGCACCAGCCGCCTGCGAAGCCGGGCGGGGCGGGGTCTCTCGGGACGGGGCGTTGAGTCGAGGGTGTGCGACACCGGAGGGGTCTCCTTCGGAACGGACGAAGCGTCAGGACATGGCCAGGCGCCGCCCGAGGGCGGCACCAGGCAGCGCCCTTCATTCCCCCACCGCTGTCCTTGGCCGAGGGCCGAGGAGCGCCCGGCCCAAGATACGCGCGTAGAACCCTGCACAGAAGGGGCTTTGAGGTTAAATCTCGGCGCCCGCACCGGCAGGGCGGGCGGCGGGCGCCGCCCGGGGGAACCCGGCCGGGGCGGCCCGCACGGATGACAACGATGGCGGCGGCGAGGCCGGTGATCCCGTGAAGCACACGCGGCGGGCGGCCCCCCGGACCCGGCGCGGATCCGGCCGCGGCAGGGGTCGTCCACCTGCCCGCCGGCCACTGTCGGCAGCCGGCGCGGACCCTCGGGGCCGGCCTGCGGAAGCGGGCTGTGGAGCCGTCAGTCCGCGCCTGCCGGACGACCTCGTACGTCACACGCGCTCAGGCCCGGGTGGTGCCCTCACCGCAGGCGGCGTACGGCGGCGCCCGGGCTCGCCGGGGAGCGGCGCACACCGCCCGACCGGCTCCGCCGGGGGGCGGGCCCATAGACTGCTCGGGGTCCGGTTCCGGACCGGGCCCGCATCAGCCGAGAGCAGCCAGGAGTGCCGAACGTGACCGAGACCGCAGCTCCCGACGCCGCCGCCAAGCCGGACGAGCCCGTCGAGGGGACCGCCGATGTGATCGTGGTGGGCGCGGGTCCCGCCGGGGCGACGACCGCCTACCACCTTGCCAGGGCCGGTCTGGACGTCCTGCTGCTGGAGAAGTCCGCCTTCCCCCGGGAGAAGGTGTGCGGCGACGGTCTGACCCCGCGCGCCGTCAAGCAGCTGGTGGACATGGGCATCGACGTCTCCGAGGGTGCCGGCTGGCTGCACAACAAGGGTCTGCGGATCATCGGCGGCGGGGTGCGGCTGGAGCTGGACTGGCCCGACCTGGCGTCCTTCCCCGACTACGGCCTGGTGCGCAAGCGCGCCGACTTCGACGAGCTGCTGGCCCGGCAGGCGGAGAAGGCCGGGGCGCGGCTGTACGAGCGGGCCAATGTCACCGGCCCGGTGCTGGACGACCGTACGGGCCGGATCACCGGTGTGACGGCCAAGCTGGGCGAGGAGAAGCGGCCGGTGGTCTTCACCGCGCCGCTGGTGGTCGCCGCCGACGGCAACTCCACCCGGCTGTCGCTGGCGATGGGCCTGCACCGCCGCGAGGACCGGCCGATGGGGGTGGCGTACCGGACGTACTTCACCAGCCCGCGCCATGACGACGACTACCTGGAGTCCTGGCTGGAGCTGTGGGACCGCCGCAAGGGCCGCAACACCCTGATGCCCGGCTACGGCTGGATCTTCGGGATGGGCGACGGCACCAGCAACGTGGGTCTGGGCCTGCTCAACACCACCTCCTCCTTCGGTGAGATCGACTACCGCGAGCTGCTGAAGTCGTGGTGCGCCAACATGCCCGAGGAGTGGGGCTACACCCCGGAGAACATGACCGAGCCGATCCGCGGCGCGGCCCTGCCGATGGCCTTCAACCGCCAGCCGCACTACACCCGCGGCATGCTGCTGGTGGGCGACGCCGGCGGCATGGTCAACCCGTTCAACGGGGAGGGCATCGCCTACGCCATGGAGTCCGGCCGGATCGCCGCCGACGTGGTGGTCCAGGCCCTGGCCCGGGTCACCGAGGCTGGCCGGGAGCGTGCCCTGGAGGCGTACCCCCGGGTGCTCAAGGACGTCTACGGCGGCTACTACACGCTGGGCCGGGCCTTTGTGAAGCTGATCGGCAACCCCCGGGTGATGCGGGTGGCCACCGAGCGCGGGCTGACCCACCCCATGCTGATGAAGTTCGTCCTCAAGCTGCTGGCCAACCTGACCGACCCGCGCGGCGGCGACGCCATGGACCGCATCATCAACGGCCTGACCAGGGTCGCCCCCAACGCCTGACCGGCACGTCGACCGGTGCGGCCATCCGGACCGCACCGGTTGTTGCCTCAGGGGACACCGTCTGTAGTGGATCTGGCTACGCATCGTCACCATCGGTGTGGCGCTGCGTTCGGACATCCGTTCCACTGGAGGACCCTTGAGAACGTCACGTTGGGGCGTGGGCCTGCTCACGGCACTCGGCATGGTCGGCGCTTCGATCCTCGGCCCCGCGGCCGCCGAGGTGGCGACCGCGGCCATGCCCCCGGCCGCGGTGCACGCGGCCGCCCCCGGCCCGGGCGGGCCTGCGGGCGGCCGCCTTCCTTCCGAGCCCGCTCCGCCGTCCTGTCTGGGGCTGGTGCCGCCGCCGTACGCCTACTCGTCGTACGGGCCGTTCCTCTGCGGCGACTGGCGGCTCGGCCCGACGCGTCTGCCGGAGAGCGGGATCCTGGGCAGCATCCTCAGCGGCTACCGAAGGCTCGGTGGCCTCACCCCCGTGGAGTTCCTCTCCAGGTGGTGGGACCCCACCAAGGACGTCGGGCGGGGCGACTGGCGGTACCCGCCGGACAACGGCTTCGAGCACGCCACCGACGGCCGGGTCATCGCGGCTCCGCTGACGCTCCATCCCGGTCAGATGGTGGATCGCTTCGGCGACGAGTTCGGCAGCTTCCTCGCACCGGCCGGGGCCAAGTACGCGGGGCGTGCGCTTCCGCCGTCCAACCTCGACACCGTCGACCCACGGTACCCGTTCAACTACCACCTGTACCGGGTGGCGAAGGACACCACCGTGTGTGCCGGGCCGCAGGCCCCCGCGTTCGAACAGCCGGGCCAGGGAGTGCAGTACGTGACCTCGGTGAGGTCGGTCCCGTACTGCCCGACCGTGCAGACCGGCGCCAACGTGAACAGCCTGGTGGTCAGCGGCAACCTGGTGCGGGCGAACTGAGCGCCGGAGGAGGGCAGGACATGGACCGCCACCGGTTGCATGAGGTGTTGAGAGAGGCCGGGGTGCCCGAGGGGCGTTACGAGATCCAGGGCTGCCCCGGAGGGCCCTGGCCGGCGGACCGCCTCTACCTGGAAGAGCAGGGCGGCCGGTGGGTGGTGGGCGTCCACGAGCGCGGCCGCCGCGAGGTGCTGGAGCGGTTCGAGGACGAGGACCGGGCCTGCCGCCGCTTCTACCGGATGCTCACCGACGAGGGTCCGCCTCCGGTGCCGCTCTCGGCCGCTGAGGCCGAGCGGCTGCTGCGGTCGGGAGAGGACGTGCAGCGGGGCGCCCGCGAGGAGCCGGCGTCCGCCCTGGAGCCCGGCTGCCGCGACGACCGCTCCTCCTAGCCGCACAGACGCCGAGGGGGGACCAGTCGGCTCGTTCCTCGCGATGGCGATGGCGATGGCG
>NZ_LIQR01000181.1 GCF_001418575.1 Peterkaempfera griseoplana | reverse complement strand
ACCCTCAGGAGCACAGATGGCGACCAGTGCACCGCCCCCGGAGCCCGAGCCCCCCGCAGCGGGCGGACTCGACGACCTCCGGCAGCGGGTCGCTGCGCTGGAGGAACACGGCCCGCCGCCCGCCGTCCGGCGGCACCGCGTCCGGACGACCTGGTCGGTGCTGCTGATCGTGCTCGCCGCGCTGCTCTCCATCCTCTCCGTGGTCGCCGTCTGGGCCGACAGCATCGTCGGGGACACCGACCGCTATGTCGCCACCGTCGCCCCGCTGGCCTCCAACCCGGACATCCAGCAGGCCGTCACCCGACGGACCACCGACGTGGTCCTGGACCGCGTCGACGTCCCCTCGGTGGTCGACCGGCTCGCGAGCGCGGCCCAGCAGAAAGGCGTACCACCGCAGGCCGCCGACCTGCTGACCCACCTCAGCGGGCCGATCCGCACCGGCCTCGGCGACCTGGTGGGGAGCACCGTGCAGCGGGTGGTCTCCAGCAGCGCCTTCGCGACCATCTGGACCGAGGCCAACCGCGCCGTGCACGCCTCCCTGGACAAGGCCCTCACCGGCAAGGGCGGCGGCGCCGTCTCACTGCAGGACAACCAGGTCGCCATCGACCTGGGACCGGTCGTCGCCAGGGTGAAGGACGAGCTGGTCAAGGCCGGGTTCGCCCCGGCCGCCAGGATCCCCGCCGTCCACACCCGGTTCGTGGTCTTCGCCTCCCGCGACATCGGCCGGGTGAGGACCGGGGTCCGGCTGCTGCAACTGGCCGGCGGCTGGCTCCCCGTGGTGACGGTGCTGATCGCCGCCGCGGGCGTACTGCTCGCCGCGGGCCGCCGCCGGGCCCTGGTCGGCGCCGCCCTCGGCGTCGCGGCGGCCATGCTGGTCCTGGGCGTCGCACTGGCCGCCTTCCGGGCGATCTATCTGGACAGGCTGCCACCGGGTGTCTCGACGGCGGCCGCGACGGCGGTCTTCGACGCGCTGGTCCGCTTTCTGCGCTCCGCCGTGCGGGCCCTCTTCGCGCTGGCCGCCGTCACCGCCCTGGGCGGTTTCCTGATCGGACCGTCCCGGCCCGCCGTCACCGTCCGTGCCGTCTGCCGCAACGGCATCGGCGCGGTACGCGGCACCGCCGCCTCCGCCGGACTGCGGCTGGGCGCGGTCGGCCGCTTCGTGCACCGCCGCAAGCGGCCGCTGGGCGTGCTGATCCTTGCGGTGGGGGCCGTGGTCCTGCTCACCTGGAGCTACCCCACCACCGGGGTCGTGCTCTGGTGCGCCTTCGCCGTCCTGATGGCGTTCGCCGTACGGGAGTTCCTCGACACCGGTCCCGACCCCGACCTGGAGGCAGCAGGTGCCCCGCACAGACCAGCCCCGCACGGATGACGGCCCCCGTACGGACCCCCACCGCACCGGGCGGCAGTTCACCATCGCCCATGGCGACCAGCGGGCGGTGGCCGTCGAACTGGGGGCCGCGCTGCGCAGCCACACGGCCGGCGGCCGGCCGGTGCTCGACGGCTTCGAGGCCGGTGACCGGATCAGCGGCGGACGCGGCCAGATCCTGGTGCCGTGGCCCAACCGGATCAGGGACGGCCGCTACCGCTGGGGCGGCGAGGAACTCCAGCTCCCGCTGACCGAACCCGCCCGCGGCAACGCCATCCACGGCCTGCTGCGCTGGTCCACCTGGCAGTTGGTGGAGCAGCGGGACGACCGGGTGGTGCTCGGCGCCGTGGTGTGGCCGCAGCCCGGTTACCCGTTCCACCTGGAGGTCACCGCCGACTACGGCCTCGGCCCGGCGGGGCTCTCGGTGGCGCTCACCGCCCGCAACCTCTCCGACCGGCCCGCGCCCTACGGGGCGGGGCAGCACCCCTACCTCACGGTGGGCACCGACCTGGTGGACGAGGCGGTGCTGACCGTCCCGGCCGGCCGCCGGATCCTGACCGACGACCGGGGGACACCGGCCGGCGACGAGAAGGTGGACGGGACCCCGTACGACTTCCGCGCCCCCCGGCCGGTCGGTGACCTGCGGCTGGACACGGCCTTCACCGACCTGGAGCCCGGCGCCGACGGCAGGACGGTGGTGCGGCTCGCCCATCCCTCGGGCGCCCACGGCACCGATCTGTGGCTGGGCGAGGGGGTCCGCGCGGTCCAGCTCTTCACCGGCGACACCCTCCCCGAGGGGGTCCGCCGCCGGGGGATCGCCGTGGAGCCCATGAGCTGCCCGCCGGACGCCTTCCGCTCCGGCGACGGCCTGGTCGAACTCGCCCCGGGGGCCGAGTACACCCTCCGCTGGGGCCTCAGCCCCTGGCAGGCCTGAGCGGCGCGGACCCGGGCCCCGGACGGGGGCCAGGGTTCAGGTGGCGGACTGGGCGAGGTCGGCCTCGTAGAGGCGGCGGTAGTGCCGGCTGCGGAGCCGCAGCAGCCCGCCGGCGGTCAGCGCGCAGATCAGCGACCCGGTCAGGACCGCCTCCTTGGCCAGCGCGGTCAGCTCCGGGTCGCCGGGGAACGCCAGCTCGCAGAGGAGCAGGCTGACCGTGAAGCCGATGCCGGCCAGTGTCGCGACGGCATGGACGTCGGCCCACTGCAGGCCGGGGTCCAGCTCGGCCCTGGTGAAGCGGGCGGTCGCCCAGGTACCGCCGAAGACGCCCAGCGGCTTGCCGGCCACCAGCCCCAGGACGACACCCAGCGGCGCCGCCTCCGTGAAGACCTGCGTCAGGGTGTGCGCCGACAGCGGGACACCGCAGGCGAAGAAGGCGAAGAGCGGAACCGCGACCCCGGCCGAGAACGGACGCACCAGATGCTCGACCCGCTCGGCCGGCGACCCCGTCTCCCCCTCGTCGGAAGTACAGCGCAGCATCAGGCCCATGGCGACGCCCGCCACCGTGGCGTGGACGCCGCTGAGGTGCATCATCACCCAGATCGCCAGGGCCAGCGGTACGTGGACGTACCAGCCGTGCACCCGCAGCCGCTGCAGCAGCAGGAAGAGACCCAGGCCCGCCAGCGAGGCCAGCAGCGCCGGGTAGTCGATCCGGGAGGTGTAGAAGACCGCGATGACCAGGATCGCGCCCAGGTCGTCGACCACCGCCAGGGTCAGCAGGAAGGCACGCAGCGGTGACGGGAGGTGCGACCCCACGACGGCCAGCACCCCCAGGGCGAAGGCGATGTCGGTCGCCATCGGGATCGCCCAGCCGATCGGACGGCCGCCGCCGGTCAGGTTGACGGCGGTGTACACCAGCGCCGGTACCGCCATGCCGCAGACGGCGGCCGCCACCGGAAGGGCGGCCGCCCTGCGGTCCCGGAGGTCCCCCGCCACCAGTTCGCGTTTGAGCTCGATGCCGGCGACGAAGAAGAAGACCGTCAGCAGACCTTCGGTCGCCCAGGTGTGCAGGGACATCTCCAGCCGCAGCGGTCCGGGCGGACCCACGGTGCGGTGCACCAGGTCCTCGTACTGCTGCGGGCGCACATTGGCCCAGATCAGGGCGAGCGCCGCCGCGGCCAGCAGCAGCACACCGCCCACCGTCTCGGTCCGCAGGGCGTCGAGGACCACGGTCCGCTCGCGGAGCGACAGCCTGCCGAACAGCCGACGCGGTGTGCCGCTCATCCGTCCCCTCCGGTCGGCGCCGGGTCAGTCCTGCCGGTCCCCGTCGCCGGTGGGGGCGTCCTGCGCGGCCGCCGCCGGCGCGGGGCGCGGCTGGACGTCCTGCCCGCCGGCGGGGGCGCCGGCCGCGCCCTTCGCCCCGGACTGGCCCGTCGCCCCCGGGGCCGCCGGACGGGCGGGGGCCGGACGGTGGGCCGTGGCGGCGTGGCC
>NZ_LIQR01000180.1 GCF_001418575.1 Peterkaempfera griseoplana | reverse complement strand
GCTGCTGCTGGACGTGGACCCGCAGTCCGCGGTCTGCGGTCAGCTGGCACGGGGACGGAGCGTCCCGGCCGCCGCCTTCGCCCGGCACCGGGCGGGGTGGCGGCGGCTGCTGGCCCAGGTCCAGGGGGCCGCCGAGACCGGAGGGAGGCTGCCGGGCGGGGCGGTGTCGGTGGTGCTGCTGGACCGGCCGGCGGCTCGCTCCTCGCCCCCGCTGCGGTTCGGCTGACCGCCGGTCCGGCTGGTGGCGGCCGACCGTTCGGGGCTGCTTCCGGGCCGTGCCCGAGGTGTTGCCTGGCTGCCCGCACCGGCCGCGCACTAAGGTGCGGTGGGGTCCCGGCAGGGCATGGCGAGAACGGCGGTTCAGGGCAGATGGGCTTTCCGGCAGGCGGCGGCGTACCGGTCGAGCACTCGGCGGCGGGGCAGTGGATGGAGGGCGGGGGCTGGCCCGCCAACGAGCTGGAGCAGGTGCTGTCGGCGGCCCTGGGGGACCCGGGGGCGACACCGAGGGTGTTCGAGGTGCTGGCCCGCAGCCAGGTGTGGGTGCCGCTGCCGGGCGGCGGCAGCCCGGACGGCTCGCTGGACCTTCCGTCGATCGAGCTGGCCGGCGCCCCCTATGTGCCCGTCTTCAGCTCGGCGGAGACCTTCCAGCGGATCGCCGGGCAGATGGCCTTCACGGTGGCGCCGATGTGGGAGTTCGCCCGGGGGCTGCCGGTGGGGGTCGGCATCGCGGTCAACCCCGAAGCGCCGGTGGGGGTTCCGGTGCCGCCCGAGGGCGTGCACGAGCTCTGCCGGGGTCCGCAGGACGACCGCTGGGCGGTGGCTCCCGCGCCGGGTGCCAGGGTGGCGCTGCGCGAGCCCGGGCTGCACGAGGACCCGGTGGACTTCCTGGCGGCGGCCGCCGCGGAGCTGGCCTTCGTCCCGGTGGTGCTGACCGCCCGCCGGGCGCTGGCCTCGGTGGAGGGGGAGCAGCCGGTCCTCTTCGTCGGGGTGGAGCTGGACCGCTGGCAGCAGGAGGACAAGGCGGCGGCCACCGAGGCTCTGGGCCGTGCCCTGGGCACCGTGCCCCTGCCGTGGCCGGTGAACATCGTGCTGCTGGACATCGCCCAGGACCCGGTCGGGGACTGGCTGGCGGAGCATGTGGCTCCGTTCTTCACCCGGGCCTGACCACGGCCGGGCGGCATGACGTCCGGGGCCGGTGACCCTTAGGGTGCTGCCGGACGCAGTCAGAAGGTGAGGCGGAGTTGAGCGCGGGAGCGGCAGGCGGCGCGCACGGGCAGTGGGCCCACGGCTCGGTGGAGCATGCGCTGCGTGAGGTGGCGCCGGGCCGCTATGACGCGTACGAGGTGCTGTTGCGGGCCATCGCCGAGGGGCAGGTGTGGATGCTGCTCTGGCAGGGCAGCCCGGGCAGCCCCGACGCGCAGTACGGGAACATGGAGGTCGGCGGGCACAACTACGTGCCCTGTGCGACCTCGCCGGAGCAGCTCGCGGCCAGCGGCTGGAGCCGTGCCCACGAGCAGATCGCGGGCCGGGAGGTGGCCGCGACCCTCTACCGGGACCGCTGGGGTCTGTGGCTGGACCCGCACGCCCCCGGCGGCGGCGTGGGGGTGCCCTGGGCCGATCTGCGGCGGATCGCCGCCGGACTGGACCGGCTGCCCGCAGGTCCGCTGGCGGTCTCCGAGCCGCAGGTGCAGGCGCCGCACTACTATGCGCTGCTCACCCAGCAGGCCTATGCCACCCCGGTGGTGCGGGCGCTGCGCCGGGCGTGGGTCCGCCCCGCGCTGGGGGAGCCGTATCTGGCGATCGGCCTGGACCTCTACGACACCGGGCCGCAGGCCGTGGAGGCGGTGCGCGCCATGATGCAGCGCTCGATCGCGGTGGCCCCCGAGGGCCTGGCGGTCTCCACGGTGGCGATGGCCGACGAGTACGATCCGGTGGCGATGTGGATGGCCGCGTACGCCCGGCCGTTCTTCGACCGGGAGCTGATGTCCGGGTCCCCGCAGGGCACGGCCGCCCCGCAGCCGCCGGGGCCGCCGCCGGGCTACGGCTATCCGCAGCCGGGCCACCAGTACGGCTATCCTCCGCCGCCCGGCTATCCGCAGGGCCCGCCGCCCGGTCAGCCGCAGTGGCCGGGATACCCCCCCCGCTGACCTTCCGTCAGCGCAGGGGCAGCCCGCGCGCGGGCAGCAGCCCCAGCGGCGGGCTGCCCAGCTCCAGCAGCGCCGCATGGAAGCGCGCCGGGGTGAAGCCGCTCCCGGCGGCGGCCCGGGTGCGCTCCCGCAGCGCGAGGATCTCCAGCTTGCCCCAGGTGTAGCGGCCGTACCCGGCGTCGAAGGTCCCCCGTCGCGCCTCGGCGGCCGCTCCCGCCCGGGGCAGATGGGCGTCGGCCATGAAACGGCGGGTGGCCTCGGCCACGTCCATGGCGCCGGTGTGCAGTCCGATGGCGCAGGACAGCCGGGTCACCCGGACCAGCGCCTCCAGGGCCACTCCCGCCGCGAAGCGGGCGTCACCGGCGCGGAAGCCCTCCTCCAGGCAGACCTCCTCCGCGTAGTGCGCCCAGCCCTCGCAGAAGGCCAGGGAGTGCAGGGTGCGGCGGACCGGGGTGGCGGCGCGGCGCAGCGCCCGCCCGTGGGCGAAGTGGCCGGGGGCGACCTCGTGGGCGGTGATGGCGGGCAGGGTGGTACGGGAGAAGACGGTGAGCCACTCCTCCGCCGCGCCGGCCGGCCAGTCCGGGTCCGGTGGGGTGACGTGGTACCAGGAGGGTGCGTCGGGTTCGCCCGGCCCCGCCCAGGTGAGCATGGCCGTCGACCAGCGCCGCGACTCGGGTGCGGGGCCCACCAGGCAGTCGCCGTCGGTGTAGGGGACGAGCTCGTGCTCACGGGTGAAGGCGAGCAGCTCCCCCGCCAGCCGGGCCGCCTCGGGAACCACGGCCTCCGCTCCGGGGTGGTCGGCGAGCAGGTCGGGGACCAGGTCGGCGGGGGCGCGCCCGGGGTCCAGTGCCCCGCAGGCCTCGGTGAGCAGGTCACGCAGCCGGTCCCGCTCGGCGTCGGCGCGCTCGGCGAGCCGGCCCAGGTCGACCGGCAGGCCCTCCTGGCTGCCCATCAGGGCGGCCAGTGCATCGCCGCCCAGGGCGAACTCCGGCTCCCCGTGGTCCGCCGCCCGGGCCACATGGCCCACCAGCCGGGCGTGGGCGGCCAGGGCGTCCTGGGTCTCGGCCCCCTGCCCCGGGTCCAGGCCCACGGCCAGGCCGCGGACCGCTCCCAGCAGGGCCGCCGCCACGGGGGCGGAGAGCCGGTCCAGCGAGGCGATGGCGGCGTCCACGGCGTCCGGCCAGGCGGCCAGATGGCGGCGGCGGGCGATGGCGCGCTCCTCGGCGGGGGCGTAGTCCCTGTCGTAGCAGGCGAGTTCGAGGTTGGAGAGGTGCAGATAGGGGTCGCGGCGGTGCAGCTGGAGGGTGCCGAGCTGGGTCTCCAGGGCGTCCTCGAAGACGGTCAGCTGGGCGTCGTCGGGTGAGCCGGGGGCGGTGCCGTCCCCGGCCGCGCGGGCCCGCCGTACGGCCGCCAGACCGGCCCGCACCCCGTCGGGGGAGAGGTCCTGCACCCGTCCGTCGTACTCGTGCCGTCCGGCCGTCTCGCGGACGGTCGGGACCATCAGGTCGCACACCGCGCGCAGGCGCTGCTCCATGGGCTCAGAAGGTACCGCCGGGAGGCCTTTCGCGGACCCGATCGGCCGCATGGCGGCGCGGTCGCCGGGGAATGCCCAAGGTGGGCCTGTCGTGAACCTGCGAAAGTGTCCGAACTGTGAGCAAAACTTGAGACCCTGCAATGACATGGCGGGATAAAGAATCCGGGAAGCCATGTCCACTTATCGGGACGCCTGAGGTCTACTCGCGTCCGCCTGCGATGTGTGGCCGGTGTTACAGCTGTATGAAGAGGGCCATTCGCAGATGTCGAGTCTGCATGCAGGCAGATCACAGTTGCGCAAACATCCTCCGAGGGGTCTGGCGCACCGCTATCCGGACGAAGGAGAGTTGCGCCGCACACCGTGAGTCGAGGGCGCCTCACGTGCCGGCGTACCGCACAGGGGCCTGATCGGGGCTCAGTGCGTGGAACCGAGGGCCGAACGAACTCTGCCCTGCCGCACAGCACCACCCAGCGAACCGCCCCACCTGACGCACCATCTGTACTGCCGCAGCTGAACACCGAGCACCATCACGACCGATGCTCCGATCCGAGTCCGACCACGGGAACGGATCGGCCGGGCGGGCACCGTGTGCTGGCCACCGCCGGCGAGGGGATCTGACAGGAAAATGACTGCACCCATCGAGACCACCGGATCCGTGGCTGAGGCGCCCCCCGAGGCCGTACTCGCGGGCGCGTCCAGCAAGCAGATCGAAGGCCGCTCCCTGGGCCGCATCGCCTGGGAGAGGCTGAAACGAGACAAGGTCGCACTCGGTGGCGGCGTGGTGGTCATCCTCCTGCTGCTGGTGGGCGTGCTCGCCCCCGTGCTCTGTGCGCTGGTGGGCCAGGACCCGGCCACCTTCCACACCGACCTGCTCGACGCCTCGCTCGGCATCGGGACGCCGAAGGGATCCTTCGGCGGCATGAGCGGCACTCACCTGCTGGGCATCGACCCCACCTACGGTCGCGACATCTTCAGTCGGATCGTCTACGGTGCGCAGATCTCGCTGATCGTCGCCTTCGGCGCGGCCGCCCTCGCGGTGGTGATCGGCGTGCTGCTGGGCATGGCGGCGGGCTTCTTCGGCGGCTGGGTCGACTCCTTCCTCAGCCGGACGATGGACGTGCTGCTGGCCTTCCCGCAGCTGCTCTTCTCGATCGCGCTGGTGTCGGTCGTGCCGACCAAGCTGTTCGGACTCTCCGGCAGCGGCCCGCGCATCCTCGTGCTGATCTTCGTGATCGGGTTCTTCGGATGGCCGTACATCGGACGTATCGTCCGCGGCCAGACCCTCTCCCTGAGGGAGCGCGAGTTCGTGGAGGCGGCGCGGAGCCTGGGAGCCGGACAGCTGCACATCATGATCAAGGAACTGCTCCCCAACCTGGTCGCGCCCATTCTGGTCTACACCACGTTGATGATCCCGACGAACATCCTGAACGAGGCGGCACTCAGCTTCCTGGGTGTCGGTGTCCAGCCGCCCACTCCTTCGTGGGGGCAGATGCTGTCGGACTCGGTGCAGTACTACACGGTCGACCCGGCCTACATGGCGATCCCCGGCCTGGCGATCTTCATCACCGTGCTGTCCTTCAACCTCTTCGGCGACGGGCTGCGTGACGCCCTCGATCCCAAGGGGAACTGAACAGCCCGCGCTGCGGCGGCAGCGCGGCACCAGATCCGATGGAGAGCAGTGCTCGTCCATCTGACGACCAGGGCCCACCCTCGGGCGCTGGGCACTTTCGGAGGTTGACATCCAGTGACTACTCGTAAGAAGGCGCTCGCCGCAGTCGGCCTGGTCGGAGCCCTCGCCCTGACCGCGGCCTGCAGCGGGTCCAAGGGCTCCGGCGGCAGCAGCGGCGGCAGCGGTGGCGGCGGCGGTACCCACGCCTTCAACGCAGCTGCCACCAGCATCGTGAACCCGTCCACCAAGAAGGGCGGCACGCTCAAGTTCTGGAGCACCCAGGACGTCGACTCGCTGGACCCCGCGATCGGCTACTACGCCTTCGTCTGGGACCTCCAGCGGCTCTACACCCGCACCCTGGTCAACTACCCCTCGAAGCCGGGCAAGGCGGGCCTTGACCTGCAGCCCGACCTGGCCGAGGCCATGCCGACCATCACGGACGGCGGCAAGACGTACACCTTCAAGCTGAAGTCGGGCATCAAGTTCGAGGACGGCACCCCGATCACGTCCAAGGACATCAAGTACGGCATCGAGCGCGTCTTCGCGCAGGACGTGCTGCCCAACGGCCCGATCTACCTGATCGACGACCTGGACCAGGGGCAGAAGTACCCCGGCCCGTACAAGGACAAGGACAAGGACAAGCTCGGTCTGAAGTCCGTCCAGACGCCGGACGACAGCACCATCGTCTTCAAGCTGGCCCAGGCCAACTCCGACTTCCTCTACCACCTCGCCATGGGCGGCGGGGCTCCGGTCGAGAAGTCCAAGGACGACGGCGCCAGCTACGCGAAGCACCCGGTCTCCAGCGGTCCCTACAAGGTCGAGAACTACGTCGCCAACAAGGGCTTCGACATGGTGCGCAACCCCAACTGGGACGCATCGACGGACAAGCTGCGCAGCGCTCTGCCGGACAAGATCACCTTCACCGTCACCTCCAACGCCGACGACCTGGACAGCCGCCTGCTGGCCGGCTCCATCGACATCGACGCGGGCCAGCGCGGTGTGCAGACCGCGGCCCAGGGCAAGATCCTGACCCACCCGGACCTGAAGGCGAACACCGTGGACGCCCCGGCGGCGACCATCCGGTACATCTCCATCCAGACCAAGGTCGCGCCGTTCGACAACATCAACTGCCGCAAGGCGGTCGTGTACGCGATCAACGGCACCGACCAGCAGACCGCGCGTGGCGGCCAGTGGGCCGGCCAGCTGGCCACCAACATGCTGCCGCCGTCCATCCCGGGCTCGGACAAGTACGACCCGTACAGCCTGGCCGCGGGCAAGCCCGACGTGGCGAAGGCCAAGGCGGCGCTCGCCGCGTGCGGCAAGCCCAACGGCTTCTCCACCACCATCGCCGCCCGTAGCACCAGCCCCAAGGACGTCAAGCAGGCCGTCGCCGCGCAGGCGGCGCTGAAGACCGTCGGCATCAACGCCAGCGTCTTCCAGTACGACGGTTCGCAGTCCGCCTCCACCGTGGGCGCGCCGGACTTCATGCACAGCCACAACATCGGCCTGAACGTCTTCGGCTGGGGCTCGGACTACCCGACCGGTTCGGGCTTCCTGCGGGTGCTGGTCGACGGCCGTCTGATCCTCAAGTCGGGCAACAACAACTACTCCGAGATCAACGACCCGGAGATCAACGGCTGGATCGACGACGCCGCGAAGTCGACCGACCCGGCCGAGGCCGCTGCGGCCTACACCAAGATCAACCACAAGGTCATGGACCAGGCGCTGTACTTCCCGGGTGTGGTCGAGCAGTCGCTCAACTACTTCAACCCCCGCCTGACCAACGTGATGTTCTCCCAGGAGCTCGGGATGATCGACTTCTCGGCCCTGGGCCTGTCCGACGGCAAGTAGTCCGTCCTCACCTGTAAGCACAGCTAGACCGAAGGGCAGGTGAAGGCGGGTCGCGGTTGGCCGGCCATCCCCGACAGGGGGCGGCCGGCCAACCGTCGGCCAAGCCGACCGCAGTGCTCCTGTACATCTTCCGACGACTTCTGAACGTGGTCGTCATGCTGCTGGTGGTCGCCACGATCACCTTCGGCATCTTCTTCCTGGTGCCGTGGCTGCAGCACACCGACCCGGTTCTGCGCTACGTCGGCAAGAACGCGAACCCGGTCGCCATCGCCGGCATCAAGGTCAAGCTGGGCCTGGACAAGCCGATCTACGAGCAGTTCTGGCTGTACCTCAAGGGTCTGGTGGCGGGCCGTTCGTACAGCAACGGGCCCGACACCACCTGGTGCCCCGCGCCGTGCATGGGCATCTCCACCCAGACCCAGACCCCGGTCTGGGGCCAGCTGACCGGCGACTTCCCGGTGACGGCCTGGCTCGCCGCCGGCGCGGCCACCATCTGGCTGGTCTTCGGTGTCGGCACCGGCGTGCTCTCCGCCCTGCGCAAGCGCTCGGTGATCGACCGGGCGGCCATGGTGACGGCGCTCGCCGGAGTCTCGCTCCCCGTCTACTTCACCGGTCTGGTGGCCTCGGCGCTCTTCATCTACAACCTGGGCTGGCTGCCGGAGTCCAATCCCAACGTCTCCCTGGGAAGCGATCCGGGGGCCTGGCTGCAGAACATGCTGCTGCCGTGGATCACCCTGGCCTTCCTCTTCGCCGCCACCTACGCCCGGCTGACCCGCGCCACCATGCTCGACGTCCTGGGTGAGGACTACATCCGCACCGCCAGGGCCAAGGGGCTCGGCGAGGGGACGGTCATCGGCAAGCACGCCATGCGCGCCACGATGACCCCGATCCTCACCGTCTTCGGCATGGACCTCGGTGGCCTGCTCGGCGGAGCGATCCTCACCGAGAACGTGTTCAACCTGCACGGCCTCGGCTATGACGCGCTGAACGGAATCACCAAGAACGACCTGCCCATGATCATGGGCGTCACCCTGTTTGCGGCCTTCTTCATCGTGATGGCCAACCTGATCGTCGACCTGTTCTACGCGGTCGTCGACCCCCGAGTGAGGCTCGCATGACCCAGAATCCTTCCGCCGAGCCCCTCGTCGACGTCGGTGCGGGCGCGCCCCGCGAGTTCCTCGCGGTGCGCGACCTCAAGGTGCACTTCCCCACCGACGACGGCGTGGTCAAGTCCGTGGACGGGCTGAGCTTCACCCTGGAGCGCGGCAAGACCCTGGGCATCGTGGGCGAGTCCGGCTCGGGCAAGTCCGTCACCTCGCTCTCCATCATGGGCCTGCACCGCAACGTCGGTAAGAAGCTCGGCCCGAGGATCAGCGGCGAGATCTGGCTGGACGGCCAGGAGCTGGTCAGCGCCTCCAAGGACGAGGTGCGCAGGCTGCGCGGCCAGAAGATGGCCATGATCTTCCAGGACCCGCTGACCGCCATGCACCCGTTCTTCACGGTCGGTCAGCAGATCATCGAGGGCTACCGGCAGCACCACCCGGAGGCGAAGAAGCAGCAGGCGCGCAGCCATGCGATCCAGCTGCTCGACCGGGTCGGCATCCCGCAGCCGGACAAGCGGGTGGACAACTACCCGCACGAGTTCTCCGGCGGGATGCGCCAGCGCGCGATGATCGCGATGGCGCTGGCCAACGACCCCTCGCTGCTGATCGCGGACGAGCCCACCACCGCACTGGACGTCACCGTCCAGGCGCAGATCCTCGACCTGATCCGGGACCTGCAGCAGGAGTTCGGCTCCTCGGTGATCATCATCACCCACGACCTGGGCGTGGTGGCCGAACTGGCCGACGACATCCTGGTGATGTACGGCGGGAAGTGCATCGAGAAGGGCTCCTCGGCCGAACTCTTCACCCGGCCCGAGCACCCTTACACCTGGGGTCTGCTCGGTTCCATGCCGCGCATCGACCGGGACCTCCAGGACCGGCTGATCCCGGTCAAGGGCAGCCCGCCCAGCCTGATCAACCTGCCGTCCGGCTGCGCCTTCAACCCGCGCTGCCCGTACGCCGACCGGACCGGGGGCCGCTCCACCGCCGAGGTCCCCGAGTTGGTCGAGGTCACCCCCGGACACCTGGCGGCCTGCCACCTCCCCGCCGAGACCCGGCAGCGCATCTTCGCCGAGGAGATCGCGCCCCTGCTCTAGCGGAGAGCCCCGGCCCCGCCGGCCGCAACCCGGCGGGGGCGACCAGCACCACAGGCGGCACCATGTCGGACCGCACGGCCGGCCCGACTCCCTAGGAGACGAGAACAACCATGGCTGAAGAGAGCGACACCGCGGTGGGGGCTGCGGCAGTGGTCCCGGCGCCCGCGCCTGCCTCCGACCGCGAGCCGCTGCTCAAGGTGACGGGGCTGACCAAGCACTTCCCCATCCAGAAGGGCCTGCTCCGCCGCCAGGTCGGCGCCGTGCAGGCGGTGGACGGAGTCGACTTCTCCGTCGCCCCGGGGGAGACCCTGGGCGTGGTCGGCGAGTCCGGCTGCGGCAAGTCGACCACCGGCCGGCTGGTGACCCGGCTGATGGAGCCGACCAGGGGGACGATCGAGTTCGAGGGGGTGGACATCACCCATCTGTCCACCGGTAAGATGCGGCCGCTGCGCCGCGACATCCAGATGATCTTCCAGGACCCCTACTCGTCCCTCAACCCCCGGCACACCATCGGCACCATCGTGGGTGCTCCCTTCCGGCTGCAGAAGGTGCAGACCGAGGGCGGCGTGAAGAAGGCCGTGCAGGAGCTGCTGGAGCTCTGCGGGCTCAGCCCCGAGCACTACAACCGCTACCCGCACGAATTCTCGGGCGGCCAGCGGCAGCGCATCGGCATCGCCCGTGCGCTGGCGCTCCGGCCCAAGATGATCGTGGCGGACGAGCCGGTCTCGGCGCTGGACGTCTCCATCCAGGCCCAGGTGGTCAATCTGCTGGACGACCTCCAGCAGGAGCTGGGCCTCACCTACATGATCATCGCCCATGACCTCTCGGTGGTCCGGCACGTCTCCGACCGGGTCGCCGTGATGTACCTGGGCAAGATCGTGGAGCTGGCGGACCGGGACGACCTCTACGCCCGGCCGATGCACCCCTACACCAACGCCCTGATGTCGGCCGTGCCGGTGCCCGACCCCAAGCGCAAGACCAAGCGGGAGCGGATCCTGCTCACCGGTGACGTCCCGTCGCCGATCAACCCGCCCAGCGGCTGCCGCTTCCGCACCCGCTGCTGGAAGGCGCAGGAGAAGTGCGCCACCCAGGAGCCGCCGCTGGTCGCCCTGGCCACCGGCCACCAGGTGGCCTGCCACTTCCCGGAGAACGCCCCGGGAGCGAAGGGCGCGGAGAAGACCGCCGTCTGACGCCGCGGGGCCGCGGCCCCACAGGGGCGCGGGGAACCGCGCGACCAGCCCTGCACCCCCGTCATGGGCTGGTCGCGCCGTTCCCCGCGCCCCTGGGTGCTTCCGCCCCGGCCGCGCCGGGCGCACGGCCCGGCGCCGCAGGGACACCGGGTACGGCGGGGACACCGGGTACAACTGTGCGGGTGACCTCGCAGCTCTTCACCCACGATGTCCAGCACACCCTGGACATCGCCGGCATCTTCGTCTTCGCCCTCTCCGGCGGACTGCTGGCGGTCCGCAAGAACCTCGACATCCTCGGCATCGCCATGCTCGCGGAGGTCACCGCCCTGGGCGGCGGTGTGCTGCGCGACCTCGTCATCGGCGCGGTGCCGCCGGCCGCCTTCACCGACGCCGGCTACTTCTCCACCCCGCTGGCCGCCGCCGTGGTGGTCTTCTTCCTCCACCCCGAGGTCGAGCGGATCAACTGGACCGTGCAGTCGCTGGACGCCCTGGGCCTCGGCCTCTTCGCCGTCACCGGCACCGCCAAGGCCCACGACTACGGCCTGGGCGCGGTCGCCTCGGTGGCGCTGGGCGTCGCCACCGCGGTCGGCGGCGGCGTGATCCGTGACGTCCTCGCCAACGAGGTCCCCTCCCTGCTGCGCTGGGACCGGGAGATCTACGCCGTGCCCGCGCTGGCGGCCGCGGTCCTGGTGGCCGTACTGATCGCCGCCCATGCGCTCGGCCCGGCCACCGGCACCGCCGCCGCCCTGGTCGCCTTCGTGCTGCGGATGCTGGCCCTCAGATACGGCTGGCGCGCGCCGCGGGCCTGGCACCGCATCGGCTCTCGCACCAGCGGAGAGTAGGCTGCCCGCCGTACGCCAGGGAGATCGCCTCCACCGTGCAGAGCAGCTCCGGCAGCAGCTCCGCCAGCACCGGCGGCAGCTCCCCGGGACCGGGCACGGGCCCCGCCGGGGCGGAGATGGAGCAGGCCGCGATGGTCCGGCCGGCCACGCCGCGGATCGGCGCCGCCACGGCGTTCACCGTCTCGTCCACCTCGCCGAGGTCCTGCGCCCAGCCCCGCTCCCGCACCCGGTCCAGCTCGGCCAGGTACTCCTCGGCGGAGCGGATGGAGCGCGCGGTGTGCGCCGGGAAGTCCAGCGCGGCGACCCGCTCACGGCGCTGCTCCTCGGGCAGTTCGGCGAGCAGCACCTTGGCCGCGGCCGAGGCGGTCGGCGCGGCGGGGCGGCCGATCCGGGAGGCACCGCCCAGCCAGCAGTGCGGCGGTACGGGGTAACGGCTCTCCACCTTGTCGACATGGATCACCTCCTCGTCCTCCAGCACGGCGAGGTGGACGGTGTGCCCGTAGCGCTCGTTGAGGGCGACCAGGTACGGAGAGGCCACCCGGCGTACGTCGAACCCCTCCAGCGCGAGCTGCCCCAGTGAGAAGAGCCGGCCGCCCAGCCGGTAGCGGTGGTCGTCCTGGCGGTGGACGAAGCCGTGCTCCTCCAGGGTGTGCAGCAGCCGCATGGCGGTCGACTTGTGCACCCCCAGCCGGCCGGCCGCCTGCTCCAGCGAGGCCGGCCCGTCGGCGAGCGAGGCCAGCACGGTCAAGGCACGGTCCACGGACTGCGACATCAGGCCCCCTCCGCCCCCTCACCGCGGACGGCGGCGAGAGTGAGCACGCTAGCCGCGCGTTGCGCAGGGCGCAACGGTCACCCGAGCCCCGGGTGGACCGTAGTATTGATGCGCCATGCCCTATCTTGATCACGCGGCGACAACCCCGATGCTCCCCGAGGCGATCCACGCCATGACGGCGCACCTCGGCAGCACCGGCAACGCGTCGTCCCTGCACGCGGCAGGACGGCGCGCCCGACGCGTCGTCGAGGAGTCCCGGGAGACGCTGGCGAGGGCACTGGGCGCCAGACCGGGCGAGATCGTGCTCACCGGCGGCGGCACCGAGTCCGACAACCTGGCGGTCAAGGGCCTCTACTGGGCGCGCCGGGACGGGGACCCGGCGAGGGTCCGGGTGCTGTGCAGCCCCGTCGAGCACCACGCCGTCCTGGACGCCGTGCACTGGCTGGGCGACCACGAGGGCGCCGAGGTGGAGTTCCTGCCCGTGGACGCGGTCGGCCGGGTGCATCCCGAGGCGCTGCGCCGGGCCATCGAGGGCGGCAGCGGGCCGCAGACGGTGGCGCTGGTCACCGTGATGTGGGCCAACAACGAGATCGGCACCCTCCAGCCGGTCGCGGAACTCGCCGCGGTGGCCCATGAGTTCGGCATCCCGATCCACTCCGACGCGGTGCAGGCGCTGGGACAGGTGCCGGTCTCCTTCGCCGACTCCGGCCTGGACGCGATGACCGTCACCGGGCACAAGATCGGCGGGCCCTACGGGGTGGGAGCGCTGGTACTGGCGCGCACCTTCACCCCGGCACCGCTGCTCCACGGCGGCGGCCAGGAGCGTGACGTCCGCTCCGGAACCCTGGACGTCCCCGCCGCGGCCGGGTTCGCCGAGGCCGCCCGGATCGCGGTGGAGCGCCAGCCCGAGCACGCCAAGGCCATGGCCGTGCTCCGCGACCGACTGGTCGCGGCGGTACGGGCGGCCGTCCCCGACGCGGTGCTCAACGGCGACCCCGATGCGGGCGGCAGGCTCGCCGCCAACGCCCACTTCTCCTTCCCCGGCTGCGAGGGCGACGCGCTGCTGATGCTGCTGGACGCCCGCGGCATCGAGTGCTCCACCGGTTCCGCCTGCTCCGCCGGGGTGCCGCAGCCCAGCCATGTGCTGCTGGCCACCGGCGCCGACGCGGACACCGCCCGGGCCTCGCTGCGCTTCTCACTCGGCCACACCAGCACCCCGGACGACGTCGCCGCACTGGCCGAGGCCATCGGGCCGGTCGTGGAGCGCGCCCGCGGCGCCCGTATCGCCTCGGCACGGCGCTGACCGGGCCGCGTACTCTGGGGCACATCATGAGTGACTTCCCTGCCGCGGCGAGCGGCCGTCCGCTGCGCATCCTGGCTGCGATGTCCGGAGGTGTGGACTCGGCGGTCGCCGCCGCCCGTGCCGCCGAGGCGGGGCACGAGGTGACCGGCGTCCATCTGGCGCTCTCCGCCAACCCGCAGTCCTTCCGTACCGGCGCCCGAGGCTGCTGCACCCTGGAGGACTCCCGGGACGCCCGCCGGGCCGCCGACGTCATCGGCATCCCGTTCTACGTGTGGGACCTGGCCGACCGGTTCCGCGAGGACGTGGTGGACGACTTCGTCGCCGAGTACGCGGCCGGCCGCACCCCCAACCCCTGCCTGCGCTGCAATGAGAAGATCAAGTTCGCGGCGCTGCTGGACAGGGCGCTGGCCCTCGGCTTCGACGCGGTCTGCACCGGCCACTACGCCCGGATCGTCGACGGACCCGGCGGCCGCGAGCTGCACCGCGCTGTGGACGCCGCCAAGGACCAGTCCTATGTGCTGGGCGTCCTCGACGCCGAGCAGCTGGCCCACGCCTTCTTCCCGCTCGGGGACACCTCCAAGGAGCTGATCCGCGAGGAGGCCGAGCGCCGCGACCTGGCGGTCGCCCGCAAGCCCGACAGCCACGACATCTGCTTCATCGCCGACGGCGACACCCAGGGCTTCCTGGCCCGGCGCCTGGGCACCGCGGCCGGTGACATCGTGGACATGGACGGCACCAAGGTCGGCGAGCACGACGGCGCGTACGGATTCACCGTCGGCCAGCGCAAGGGCCTGCGGCTCGGCCGCCCCGCGCCGGACGGCAAGCCCCGCTACGTACTGGACATCTCCCCGGTCGACAACCGGGTCACCGTGGGCCCCGCCGAGGCGCTGGACGTGGTCGCGCTCACCGCGATCCGCCCCCGCTGGTGCGGGCCCGCGCCGACCGGCCCGGGGGAGTACACCGCCCAGCTGCGCGCCCACGGCGCCGAGGTCCCGGTGACCGCCGAGGCCGTCGGCGGCGAACTGCGGGTCCGGCTGGCCGAGCCCGCCAGGGGCATCGCACCCGGCCAGGCCGTGGTGCTCTACCAGGGCACCCGGGTGGTGGGCTCCGCCACCATCGCCACCACCACCGCGGCCTCCGCCCCCGTGGGGACCTGAGGGCGGGCGGCCGGGCGGGGGTGCTCTCCGGCCGCCATCGCCGCGGCCAGCGGGCTTCGTACACGAAGTGACTGGTCCGAACGGGCGGCGGCGTGATACCTGTTGCCCATCATGGATATCTGCGTCTTCTGCTCCGCGTACTCCCTCGACGACCGCTACACCGTCCCGGCGAAGAAGTTCGCCGCCCTGCTGGGGGAGCGGGGCCACACCCTGGTGTGGGGCGGCTCCGACGCCGGTCTGATGGGCGTGCTCGCCGACAACGTCAAGGCCGCCGGCGGCAGACTGGTGGGCATCTCGGTGGAGCTGCTGGCCCACAAGTCCTACCGCGGCGCCGACGAGCTGGTGATGACCCGCGACCTGGCCGAGCGCAAGGCGGCCCTGCTGCAGCGGGCCGACGCCGTGGTGGTGCTGGTCGGCGGGCTGGGCACGCTGGACGAACTCACCGAGGTGCTGGAGCTCAAGAAGCACGGCCTGCACACCAAACCGATCGTGGTGCTGGACAGCGAGGGGTTCTACGACGGGCTGCGCAGCCAGCTGACCCGGATGGAGGCGGAGGGCTTCCTGCCCCGCCCGCTGGACGAGCTGGTCTTCTTCGCCCAGGACGCCGCCTCGGCCCTGGCCTACCTGGAGGCGGCCGGCGAGGCCTCGGCCGCCTGACCCGTGATAGGAATCGGATCATGGGCGCACATCTGATCACAGGGGCCGGATCCGGAATCGGCGCGGCGGTGGCCGAGCGGCTGGCCTCCCGCGGCGAGCAGCTGTGGCTGACGGCCAGGGACGCGGGGCGGGCGAAAGAACTGCAGCAGCGGTTCCCCGGCAGCCGCACGCTGGTCGGCGACCTGGCCGAACCGGAGCGGCTCTCCTGGGCGTTCGGGCACCAGGAGCTCCCGGTGGAGCTGGACTCGCTGCTGCACATCGCCGGAGTGGTGGAGCTGGGCCCGGTGGGCGAGCTGCCGGTCAAGATCTGGCAGCACACCCTCGCCGTCAACACCGTGGCCCCGGCCGAGCTCACCCGGCTGCTGCTGCCCTCCCTGCGTGCCGCCAGGGGCCATGTGGTCTTTGTGAACTCCGGTGCCGGGCTGCGCGCCAACGGTGACTGGAGCGCCTACGCCGCGAGCAAGTTCGGGCTGCGCGCCCTGGCCGACTCGCTCCGCGAGGAGGAGCACGGCAACGGTGTACGGGTCACCACCGTCTACCCCGGCCGCACCGCCACGCCCATGCAGCAGAAGGTGCACGCCCAGGAGGGCCGGGACTACGACCCCGGCGCCTGGATCGACCCCGAGTCGGTGGCCACCGCCGTGGTCACGGCGATCGACCTGCCCCGGGACGCCGAGATCACCGACATCACCGTGCGCCCCGGCCGGTAGCGGACCGGGACGCCGCCGGCCGCGGCCGCCGGGAGGCGGGCGCGGCGCCACCGGTGCTTCTCGTACTCTTCGGGGCGTGAACACTGAGCACCCCTTCCCCCAGCTGACCGCCGCCGCGACCGGGCTCGGGTCGATGCCCGGCACCGACGCCCGGGAGGCCGCCCGGACCGTCGTCGGTGAGCTGGAGGCGCTGCCGCATCTGCCGGAGCTGCCCGCCAGGGGACCCGGCGCCGACATGATCGGACGTGGTGCGGGACTGCTGGTCGAGCTGTACGCGCAGGTGGAGCCGTCGGGCTGGCGGTTCGCCGACCGGCCGGGGCGGGACACCAGACGGGCGCACTCGTGGCTGGGCGAGGACCTGGACGCCCTGGAGGAGTTCACCCAGGGCTGGGACGGGCCGCTGAAGCTGCAGGCGGTGGGGCCGTGGACACTGGCCGCCGCGATCGAGCTCAAGCACGGGGAGAAGGCGCTCGCCGACCCCGGCGCCTGCCGGGACCTCGCCGGGTCGCTGGCCGACGGCCTGGTCGCGCATCTGGCGGAGGTGCGGCGGCGGGTGCCCGGCGCCGGCCTGGTGCTGCAGCTGGACGAGCCCTCGCTGCCCGCGGTGCTGACCGGGCAGGTGCGCACCGCCAGCGGTTTCCAGCGGCTGCGCGCGGTGGACCGGCAGATCGCCGAGCAGACGCTGCGCGAGGTGATCCGGGCGGTGGACGTGCCGGTGGCGGTGCACTGCTGCGCCCCCGGGGTGCCGATCGGGCTGCTGCGGCGGGCCGGAGCCGCCGCGGTCTCCCTGGACCTGGCGCTGCTGACCGAGCGTGACGACGACGCCGTCGGGGAGGCGGTCGAGGGAGGCACCTCGATCCTCGCCGGAGTCCTGCCCGCAGTGGATGCCCCATTGTCGGACCCTGCCGGTAGTGTCGCTGTTGTCAGGAGGTTGTGGCGCAGGCTGGGGTTCGACCCCGAGTCGCTGGCCCGCCGAGTCGTGGTGACGCCGAGCTGCGGGCTGGCGGGGGCATCCCCCGCCCACGCCCGGCGAGTGCTGTCACAGAGCGTCATGGCGGCCAGGAGCCTCGCGGACACACCGGAGTAGGCGCATCGAGATCTGGGAGGCTCGCGTGGCCGGTGACGGCAAGGTCGTGGACCTGGCGGAGGTGCCCGCGGAGGTCCGCGAGCGGCACTCCGTGCTGGCGCAGGAGATCGAGGATCACCGCTTCCGGTACTACGTCAAGGACGCCCCCGTCGTCAGCGATGCCGAGTTCGACGCGCTGATGCGGGAGTTGGAAGGCCTGGAGGAGCAGTACACCGTGCTGCGCACCCCGGACTCCCCCACCCAGAAGGTCGGCGGCACCTACTCCAACGAGTTCGCCGAGGTCGCCCACCTGGAGCGGATGCTCAGCCTGGACAACGCCTTCACCGGCGAGGAGCTGGACGCCTGGGGCGAGCGCGTCGCCCGCGAGCTGGGCAGCCAGGAGTACCACTTCCTGTGCGAGCTCAAGGTGGACGGCACCGCCATCAACCTGGTGTACGAGAACGGCCGGCTGGTCCGCGCCGCGACCCGCGGCGACGGACGCACCGGCGAGGACGTCACCGCCAACGTCCGCACCATCGCCGAGATCCCCGGCCAGCTCCGCTCCGACGGCGGCCACGCCGTGCCGGAGCTGGTGGAGATCCGCGGTGAGATCTACTTCCCCACCGAGGAGTTCGAGCAGCTCAACATCGCCCGGGTCGCCGCGGGGGAGGACCCCTACGCCAACCCGCGCAACTCCGCCTCCGGCTCGCTGCGGCAGAAGGACCCCAGGGTCACCGCCACCCGGCCGCTGCACATGGTGGTGCACGGCATCGGGGCCCGGCGCGGGTTCGACATCGACTGCCAGTCGCACGCCTACGAGCTGCTGCGTGCCTGGGGGCTGCCCACCGCCCGGCACAACAAGGTGGTGCGGACCCTCGACGAGGTCAAGGAGTTCATCGCCCACTTCGGCGAGCACCGGCACTCCGTGGAGCATGAGATCGACGGAGTGGTGGTCAAGGTCGACGAGATCCCGCTGCAGGGCCGGCTCGGCGCCACCTCCCGTGCCCCGCGTTGGGCCATCGCCTGGAAGTACCCCCCGGAGGAGGTCAACACCAAGCTGCTGGACGTACGGGTCAACGTCGGCCGCACCGGGCGCTGCACCCCCTATGCGGTGATGGAGCCGGTGCGGGTGGCCGGGTCGGTGGTGGAGTACGCCACCCTGCACAACCAGGAGGTGGTCAAGGCCAAGGGTGTGCTCATCGGTGACACGGTGGTGCTGCGCAAGGCGGGCGATGTCATCCCCGAGATCCTCGGCCCGGTCGTCGACCTGCGGGACGGCACCGAGCGGGAGTTCGTGATGCCCGCCGTCTGCCCGGAGTGCGGCACCGGGCTGCGTCCGATGTCCGAGGGCGACATCGACCTGCGGTGCCCCAACGCCCGCTCCTGCCCGGCCCAGCTGCGGGAGCGGATCTTCTATCTGGCCGGGCGCCGCTGCCTGGACATCGAGGCGCTGGGCTATGTCGCGGCCACCGCGCTCACCCAGCCGCTGGAGCCCGCACAGCCACCGCTCACCGATGAGGGCGACCTCTTCGACCTCACCATCGAACAACTGCTGCCGATCAAGGTTGTGGTCCGCGACGCCGACACCGGCCTGCCCAAGCGGGACGAGAAGACCGGCGAGGAGAAGGTGGTCGCCTTCTTCGCCAACCTCAAGGGCGAGCCCAAGAAGACCGCCACCGCGCTGCTGGAGAACCTCCAGGCGGTCAAGGAGCGGCCGCTCGCCCGGATCATCGCCGGACTCTCCATCCGCCATGTCGGCCCGGTGGCCGCCCAGGCGCTGGCCAGGGAGTTCCGTGACCTCGACCGGATCGCCGCGGCGAGCGAGGAGGAGCTCGCCGCCACCGAGGGCGTCGGGCCCACCATCGCAGCCTCCATCACCCAGTGGTTCGCCGAGGACTGGCACCGCGAGATCATCGAGAAGTGGCGCCGGGCCGGTGTCCGCTTCACCGAGGAGGAGACCGCGGGAGGGTCGGACCTGCTCGCCGGCCTCACCGTGGTGGTCACCGGCACCCTGACGTCGCACACCCGGGACGGCGCCAAGGAGGCGCTGGTGTCCCGGGGGGCCAAGGTCACCGGCTCGGTGTCCAAGAAGACCGACTTCGTGGTGGTCGGGGAGAATCCGGGCTCCAAGCACGACAAGGCCGTTCAGCTGGGCCTCCCGGTGCTGGACGACGAGGGGTTCGCGGTGCTGCTGGAGCAGGGACCGGACGCCGCACGCGCCCACCTCGGGCTGCCCTCGGCGGCGGCGGACGGCGACAGCACCGAGGAGAGCTGACCCCGTATCAGCCGTCCCTTGTGCCACAAGGGTTGAGGCTCGGTGACGTTGGGTGGCGGCGCACGTTCGAATGTCCGAAAGTCTGCCCTCAGGTCGTCCGTGGATTTACCCTTGAACGCAGCCTGCCCGTGTGAGCGGGGGCGCAGCGACGCTGCCGTCGTTGCGCCGGGGGTACCAGGCGAGGCACCCACCACCCGCGCCGCGGGAGACGTCCAACCGTGCGGGTGGTGCCGCCCTGTGTCACCGCGGACCGGAGCATGCAGACCTCCGGCCGGCGGTGCGGCGCAGGGCGGCGGGCACAGGCATGCAGGGTGGCCCCGCGGGGGCGGCGACGGAGGATCTGCGCATGGAACGGCACTCCAGGGGCGCATTCCCCCACCCTCCACAGGGGTTGACGCCACCGCAGGGACTGACCGGAGCGGCGCTGCTGCTCGGCATCGTGCTGGCGGGCGCGGCCCCGCTGATTCCGCTGGCCGTGCTGGTGGGGCGGCACGAGGCCGAGCTGCTGCCGCTCTTCACGGTGCCGCTGGCGGTACTGATCGCCGCCTGGCGGATCGCCCGCGACCGGGCCCGCGACCAGCTCACCGACCCGCTCACCGGACTGCCCAACCGCCAGGCGCTGCTGCTGGCCGCCCGGGCCGCCATCGCCCAGAGCACCAGCGTGCCGGTCACCGAACCGCTCGGCCGGGTCGGACTGATCCTGCTGGACCTGGACCGCTTCCGGTCGCTCAACGACACCCTGGGCCACGCCGCCGGCGACCGGCTGCTGGTGCAGATCTCCCAGCGGCTGCACACCGCCCTGCGGGACGGCAGCCTGCTGCCCGGCGGCCCGTCGAGGAACTCCCAGGGCGGCGCCGACGACCCCTTCTCGGTGCTGCCGCCACCCGTCCAGGGCGGCCGGCGGGCCGTGGTCGCCCGGATGGGCGGCGACGAGTTCGCGGTGCTGCTGCCCGGCGTCGGCTGCCCGGTGACCCTGCAGCGGCTCGCCCGGGCGCTGATCGCCGAACTCGCCGCCCCCAGCCGGCTGGACGGACTGCTGCTCGCCGTGGAGGCCAGCGCCGGAGTCTGCATCTTCCCCGACCACGCCGCGGACGCCGAGACCCTGCTGCGCCGCGCGGACGTCGCCATGGGCCATGCCCAGCGCGGCCGCACCGGGGTGGAGGTGTACGACCAGGAGCGCGACGCCGACACCCCGATCCGGGTGGGCCTCCTCGGTGATCTGCGCCGCGCCCTGGAGGCCGGGGAGGTGGAGCTGCACTACCAGCCCAAGGTGGCCTTCGACGGCCGGGTCGTCGGCCTGGAGGCGCTGCTGCGCTGGGACCGGCCCGGACGCGGCAGGATCAGCCCCGAGGAGTTCGTGGGGCTCGCCGAGTCCAGCGGCCTGATGCCCCGGCTCACCGACTACGTCCTGGACGCGGCCGTGCACCAGCTCGCCGAGTGGCGCGCCCAGGGCCTGGATGTGCAGGTCGCGGTGAACGTCTCGCCCCGCGATGTGCTGACCCCCGGCTTCGCCGCCGGGGTCGCCGACCGGCTGGCCCGTTACGCCGTGCCGCCGCAGGCCCTGCAGCTGGAGATCACCGAGCGGCTGCTGCTGGACGACTCCCGCCGTGCCGCCGACACCCTGGACGAGCTGCGCCGCCACGGCGTCGGGATGTCCCTGGACGACTTCGGCACCGGGCACTCCTCCCTGGTGCGGCTGCGCAGCCTGCCGGTGGGGGAGCTGAAGATCGACCGCTCGTTCGTCTCCCGGATGGTCGCCGACGACCACGACGCGGCCGTGGTCCGCTGCTCCGTGCAGCTGGCGCACTCCCTGGGGCTCACGGTGGTCGCCGAGGGCGTGGAGGACGACGAGACCTGGGAGCAGCTGCACGGCATGGGGGTGGACGCGGTCCAGGGCTGGCTGGTCTCCGCGGCCCTGCCCGCGGACCAGGCGTCCGCCTGGCTGCGGGTGCGGCGTACCGCGGTGCCGCCGGTCGAGCGGATGGCGCGCCCGGCGCTGCCGCCGCGGCCCGCCACGGCGACCGGTCTGCCGCCCGAGCCGCAGCTGCCGACGGCGGCCCCGCCGAGCTGACCGGCCCGGCCCTCCCTTTCCGGCCCGCCTCCCTGCCTGCCTGGCCACGCGTCGTTCCGCCGGACCGCGTCCCGTGGCCGCACGGCGCCGCCCGCCCCGGGCGCGCGGCGCGGTGTCCGCGCGGTGCGGCCCGGCGGCGCCCGGGCACCTGGCTCCGCCGGGGGCCATAGGATAGGGCGCACAGACAAAGAGGACGGGCCGGCCGCGCCGGATCGCCGTCCGGGCCGGTCTCCCGCGACCGGCCTCACCAGAACTCACCTTGAGGATCGCTGCATGCCTGGCATCACGCGCGAGGAGGTCGCCCACCTCGCCCGGCTGTCGCGTCTTGAGCTGAAGGACGAAGAGCTCGACCACTTCGCCGAGCAGCTCGACGTGATCATCGGCGCGGTCGCCCGCGTATCCGAGGTCGCCGGACAGGACGTACCGCCGACCTCCCACCCGCTGCCGCTGACCAATGTCATGCGGGCGGACGAGGTGCGGCCGTCCCTGACCCCGGCCGAGGCCCTGTCCGGCGCCCCCGCGGCCGAGGACCAGCGCTTCCGCGTGCCCCAGATCCTGGGAGAGGACTGACCGATGGCCGACCTGATCAGGTTCACCGCCGCGGAGACCGCCGCCGCCGTCGCCTCCGGCGACGTCTCCGCCGTCGAGGTCGCCCAGGCGCACCTGGACCGCATCTCCGCCGTCGACGAGAAGGTGAACGCCTTCCTGCACGTCGACACCGAGGGCGCGCTGGCCGCCGCCCGCGCCGTGGACGACCGCCGGGCCCGCGGCGAGGAGCTCGGCCCGCTGGCCGGCGTGCCGCTGGCGCTCAAGGACGTCTTCACCACCAAGGGCGTCCCCACCACCTGCGGCTCCAGGATCCTGGAGGGCTGGGTGCCGCCGTACGACGCGACGGTGACCCGCCGCCTCAAGGACGCCGGCGTGGTGATCCTCGGCAAGACCAACATGGACGAGTTCGCCATGGGGTCCTCCACCGAGAACAGCGCCTACGGCCCCACCGGCAACCCGTGGGACCTGGCCCGGATCCCCGGCGGCTCCGGCGGCGGCTCCGCGGCCGCGCTGGCCGCCTTCGAGGCGCCGCTGGCGATCGGTACCGACACCGGTGGTTCCATCCGGCAGCCCGGCGCGGTCACCGGCACCGTCGGTGTGAAGCCGACCTACGGCTCGGTGTCCCGCTTCGGCCTGGTGGCGTTCTCCTCCTCGCTGGACCAGGGCGGCCCCTGCGCCCGTACCGTGCTGGACGCGGCACTGCTGCACGAGGCCATCGCCGGCCACGACCCGCTGGACTCCACCTCCGTCGACGCCCCGGTGCCGCCGCTGGTCGAGGCCGCCAGGCGGCGCGAGATCCGCGGTATGCGGATCGGCGTGGTCAAGGAGTTCGGCGGCGAGGGCTACCAGGACGGCGTGGTGCAGCGCTTCCAGGAGGCCGTGGAGCTGCTGCGCGAGCTGGGCGCCGAGGTGGTCGAGGTGTCCTGCCCGTCCTTCACCCTGGCGCTGCCCGCCTACTACCTGATCGCGCCCAGCGAGGCGTCGTCCAACCTGGCGCGCTTCGACGCCATGCGCTACGGCCTGCGGGTCGGCGACGACGGCGGCCGCTCGGCCGAGGAGGTCACCGCGCTGACCCGCGAGGCCGGCTTCGGCCCCGAGGTCAAGCGGCGGATCATGCTGGGCACCTACGCCCTGTCGTCCGGCTACTACGACGCCTACTACGGCTCGGCGCAGAAGGTCCGCACCCTGATCTCGCGCGACTTCGACGCGGCCTTCGCCGGGGTGGACGTGCTGGTCTCGCCGACCACGCCGACCACCGCCTTCCCCATCGGCGAGCGCGCCGACGACCCCATGGCGATGTACCTGGCGGACCTGTGCACCATCCCGTCGAACCTGGCGGGCAACGCGGCGATGTCGGTGCCCTGCGGCCTGGCCCCGGAGGACAATCTCCCGGTCGGCCTGCAGATCATCGCTCCCGCGATGGCGGACGACCGCCTCTACCGGGTAGGCGGTGCGGTCGAGGCCGCATTCACCGAGAAGTGGGGACACCCCCTGCTGGAGGAGGCACCGGCACTGTGAGCAGTTCCGTGAAGGACAGCAAGGCGGCGAAGCTCAGCACCACCCAGCAGCTGAAGGGGTGGAAGCACAGCAAGCCCGGTCTGTACGTGGGCATCGGCAGCAGCGCGTTCGGTGCCTTCGGCATCGTCCGCGACATGAAGAAGGCCCGGGGCGAGCACGACACCCTGAAGCTGGTCAACGCTGTGGTGGCCGCAGTGGCGCTGGTCACCAGCACGGCGCTGCTGATCCGCGAGCTGCGCCAGCTGGGCGACGACGACGTCCTGCTGGGCTGAGTCCGCGCCGGAGCCGGCCGGTGCCCCGCGCACCGGCCGGCTCCCCCAGAACCTTTCCGTGAATGTGAAGAAGGGGACGCTGTGAGCGTCGAGAACCTGGTGTCGTTCGAGGACGCGCTGGCGTCGTACGACCCGGTGATGGGCCTGGAGGTCCATGTCGAGCTGGGCACCGCCACCAAGATGTTCTGCGGGTGCTCCACCGCCTTCGGCGGCGAGCCCAACTCCCAGGTCTGCCCGACCTGTCTGGGCCTGCCGGGGTCGCTGCCGGTGGTCAACGCGGTGGGTGTGGAGTCCGCCATCAAGATCGGCCTCGCGCTGAACTGCGAGATCGCCGAGTGGTGCCGGTTCGCCCGGAAGAACTACTTCTACCCGGACATGCCGAAGAACTTCCAGACCTCGCAGTACGACGAGCCGATCGCCTTCAACGGCTACCTGGACGTCGAGGTCGACGGCGAGACCTTCCGGGTGGAGATCGAGCGCGCCCACATGGAGGAGGACACCGGCAAGTCCTCCCACATCGGCGGTGCCACCGGGCGCATCCACGGCGCCGAGTACTCCCTGGTCGACTACAACCGGGCCGGCATCCCGCTGATCGAGATCGTCACCAAGCCGATCACCGGCGCCGGAGCCAAGGCTCCCGAGGTCGCCAAGGCGTACGTCGCCGAACTCCGCGAGCTGATCAAGGCGCTGGGCGTCTCCGAGGCCCGGATGGAGATGGGCCAGATGCGCTGCGACGTCAACCTGTCGCTGCGGCCCCTGGGCCAGGAGAAGTTCGGCACCCGCTCCGAGACCAAGAACGTCAACTCGCTGCGCTCCGTGGAGCGTGCCGCCCGCTTCGAGATCCAGCGGCACGCCGCGGTGCTCTCCGAGGGCGGCACCATCGTCCAGGAGACCCGGCACTTCCACGAGGAGGACGGCTCCACCACCTCCGGCCGGATCAAGGAGGAGGCGGAGGACTACCGCTACTTCCCCGAGCCCGACCTGGTGCCGATCGCTCCGTCCCGGGAGTGGGTGGAGGAGCTGCGGGCAGGCCTGCCCGAGCTGCCCCGGCTGCGCCGCAGGAGGCTGCAGCAGGAGTGGGAGCTTTCCGACAAGGACATGCAGGCGGTGCTGAACGCGGGCGCCATCGACCCCATCCTGGAGACCGTCGCCGCCGGTGCCCCCGCCGACCAGGCCCGCAAGTGGTGGATGGGCGAGCTGGCCCGCCGCGCCAACGAGAGCGGCACCGACCTCAGCGCCCAGCCCATCACCCCGGCCCAGGTCGCCCGGGTCTGCGCGCTGGTCGCCGAGGGCTCCCTCAACGACAAGCTGGCCCGCCAGGTGATCGAGGGCGTGCTGAACGGCGAGGGCGAGCCCGACGAGGTCGTCGCCAAGCGGGGTCTGGCCGTCGTCTCCGACGACTCCGCGCTGGGCACCGCCGTCGACGAGGCCATCGCCGCCAACCCGGGTGTCGCCGACAAGATCCGTGACGGCAAGGTCGCCGCAGCCGGCGCCCTGGTCGGCGCGGTGATGAAGGCCACCCGCGGCCAGGCGGACGCGGCCCGGGTCAAGGAGCTGATCCTGGAGCGCCTCGGCGTGCAGGGCTGAGCATCCCTAGGTACTCCGGCCGGCCCGCCCCGGGCAGACCGGCCCGCAACGGCGCCGTCGCCCCCCTTGAGGGGGTGGCGGCGCCGTCGTACGTCCCCCGTCTGAGTCGCCGGCGCGCATCCCTAAGGCCCCCCGGCCCCGGAAGATCGGGAAGCCTGCCGATGTGGCGCACCCCCCTGGGCGAGGAGTCTCTTCACCAGGAAGACCGCCCGGCCCACCCGGCCGGGGGTCAGGCGGAACCCACAAGGGGGCAGACAGCGATGATGGACTACGAGTTCGCGCAGTACCGGGCCAGGGACCTGGAGCGTCAGGCCGCCCACGAGCGCCTGGTGCGCGAGGCGGTGGCCGCCCGGCGCGAACAGCCGGGCCACCGCCCGGGCCTGCTGCGCCGCCTCGGCGCGGTGGTGCGGCCGTCCGGCAGCGCTTCGTCGGCAAGGCTGCGCGAGTGCTGAGCCCGCAGCCGTCCACGGGGGTGGCGGCTGAGGTCGCGGAGGGGAGGGACGCCGACGGCGCCCTCCCCTCCGCCCATGGCGGCCCCGGCGAAATCCCGGGGCCCCTGTCGGAGCCTTATGGCATCCTCAGCAGGGTGGAGCAGATATCCGTCAGCCCTGTGTTCGTCGGCCGAGGCAGAGAGTTGACCGCTCTCACCGAGGCCCTGGGCCGTGCCGGCGCCGGGCAGCCGCAGGCGCTGCTCATCGGCGGGGAGGCGGGGGTCGGCAAGACCCGGCTGCTGGAGGAGTTCCTGGCGGACGCCCGCGCCGCCGGAGCGGTCACCGCCCTGGGCGGCTGTCTTGAGGTCGGCGCCGAGGGGTTGCCGTACGCACCACTGGTCACCGCGCTGCGCCGACTGCACCGGGCGCTCGGCAATGAGCTGGAGCAGGCCGCGGACGGCCATGAGAGCAGGCTCGCCCGGCTGCTGCCGGACTTCGGCGAGGCCGCCCCCGAGTCCAACGACGAGTACGGCCGGGCCCGGCTCTTCGAGCACACCGCCCGGCTCTTCGAACGGCTCGCCACCGACCGCACCCTGGTGCTGGCCGTGGAGGACCTGCACTGGTCCGACCGCTCCACCCGCGAACTGCTGGCCTATCTGATCCGCACCCTGCACCGCGCACGGGTGGTGGTGGTCGCCACCTACCGCACCGACGATCTGCACCGCCGTCACCCGCTGCGGCCGTTCCTCGCCGAGCTGGAGCGGCTGCGCACCGTGCAGCGGCTGGAACTGCCACCCTTCGCCCGCAGCGAGGTCGAGCAGCAGCTGGCGGGCATCCTGGCGACCGAGGTCCCGGACCGCGAGCTGGTCTCCCGCATCTACCGCCGCTCCGAGGGCAACCCCTTCTTCGTCGAGGAGCTGGCCTGCGCCGCCACCGAGGGCTGCGAGGTGGGCCTCACCGACTCCCTGCGGGACATCCTGCTGGTCCGGGTGGAGGCGCTGCCCGAGCGGGCGCAGACCGTGGTCCGGCTGGCCGCCGAGGGCGGTTCCAGCGTGGAGTACGGCCTGCTCGCGGCGGTGCTGGCGATGCCCGAGGACGACCTCATCGAGGCGCTGCGCGCCGCCGTCGGAGCCAACATCCTGGTCCCCGACCCGGAGGGCGAGGGCTATCGCTTCCGGCACGCCCTGGTGCGCGAGGCCGTGGTGGACGACCTGCTCCCCGGCGAGCGCAGCCGGATCAACCGCCGCTTCGCCACCGCCCTGGAGGCTGACCAGTCACTGGTCCGCTGCGACGCCCGGGCGGCCCGCCTGGCCAGCTACTGGTACCACGCCCATGACGCCGCCCGGGCGCTGCCCGCGGCGCTGCACGCCGGCCGGGAGGCCCGCCGTCGCAACGCCTTCGCCGAGCAGCTGCGGATGCTGGAGCGGGCCCTGGAGATCTGGGACGACGTACCGGAGCAGGTGCTGCTGGGCCTGCGGCCCTACGACTACGCCGACGAGTCCTATCCGCCCTGCAGCTGCGACTTCGGCGGCTCCCACCAGGACTGCGAGCGGCTGCAGTTCGCCGACGTGCTGGCCGAGGCCACCGTCGCGGCCCGCCGCGCGGGGGACCGCGACCGGGGCCTGCGCTTCGTCAAGACGGCACTGCGGCAGATCGACGAGGTCACCGATCCGCACCGGGCCGCCTGGTTCTGGCTGCAGCGCAGCCGGGCCGTGCGCTATTACAACGGTACCTTCGGGGTGCCGGAGCTGGAGCGTGCCCGACTGCTGGTGGAGGGGCGCCGCCCGTCCGCCATCCAGGCCGACGTACTCAGCCGGATCGCCGCCAACGGCATGCTCACCGGCCCCTCGGTGGAGGACATCGAGGTCGCCGAGCGTGCCGCCGCCATCGCCCGGCAGGTCGGCGCCCGCACCGTGGAGCTGCACGCCCTGCTCACCCTGGGCACCCTGCGTTGCGACTTCGGCGAGATCGAGGGCGGCGTGGCGGGCCTGCGCGAGGTGTGCGCCGCCGCGGCCGAGCTGGGCGACCCCGACCTGCACTGCCGGGCCTTCATCAACCTCGCCTCGCTGCTGGAGCAGGTCGGCCGCTCGGCCGAGGCGCTGGAGATCGCCAGGGAGGGACTGGAGGTCTCCCTGCAGTCCGGCATGATGCGGTACAACGGCTCCCTGCTGGCCGGCAACATCGCCGAGTCGCTGATCGCGCTCGGCCGGCACCAGGAGGCCGCCGGGCTGCTCGCCGAGTGGGAGGAGCGCCCGTCCGCCGTCATCCACGACGACTTCCTGGACCGGCTGCGGGGCGAACTCGCCCTGCTGGCCGACGACCCCGCCGCGGCCGCCCGCTTCCTGGTCGCCGCCCGCGCCGGAAGTGACATCGCCCAGCCGCAGAAGCTGCTGCCCGCCGCCGGTCTGGCGGTGCGCATCGCCCTGCGCACCGGCGGCTTCGCCGAGGCCCGCCGGGAGCTGCTCCAGGTGCTCGCGGAGGGACTCCCGGCCGGCTTCGACCACTTCTGCTGGCCCCTGCTGTTCCACGGGGTGACCGCCGAGGCCGACTCCCGGGGGCTGCCGTCCGCGGACGCCGCACGGGCGGAGACCCTCGCCCGGGTCCGGTCCGCGGCGGCGGCGCTCTCCCGCGCCGTACCGCTGTACGAGGGCTGGGCGCTGATGCTGGACGCCGAACTCGCCCGCGCCGAGGGACGGCACACCCCCGAGGCCTGGCTGGCCGCCGTGGAGGCGCTCCGTCCCACCGGCCGTCCCTATCCGCTGGCCCTGGCCCTGCTGAGGGCCGCCGAGGGGCAGGCGGCGGCCGGGGCGAGGGAGGAGGCCGGCGCACTGCTGCGCGAGGCCGAGCGGACCGCCCGCAGCCACGGCGACGTCCATCTGCAGCGTGAGGTCGCGGTGCTGGCGGAGCGGGCCCGGCTCACCCTGGCCGACCGGCCCGCGATGGCGGAGGTGACGGTGCTCCCCGAGGCCCAGGATCCGGCCGCGGCGCTGGGGCTCACCGCCCGCGAGCGGGACGTCCTGCGGCTGCTGGCCCTGGGGCGGACGAACCGTCAGATCGCGGGCGAGCTCTACATCTCACCCAAGACGGCCAGCGTGCATGTCTCCAACATCCTCGCCAAGCTGGCCGTCACCGGCCGGGGTGAGGCGGCGGCGATGGCGCACCGGATGCGGCTCTTCCCCGATGTGGTCGCGACGGGGTGAGCGGCTTCGGCCGCTCCCGCTCACCGGCCGGGCCCGGGGTCCTCGCCGCTGCTGCTCCGCGAAGCGGCCGCCTGGTGTGTGCACGGCCGGCCGGGCGGCATAGATTCGGACCATGTCTGGAACCCCTGCCGCCCTGCTTCCGTACGCTCCCGCCGAACTGGACGGACTGCCGCCCGGACTGCCCGTCCATCTCTGGGACGGCACCGGCGCGCCGCCCCCGCAGGAGGTGCTGGACACCGTCGGCTTCTTCGCGCTCCCCTACCTGCGCACCGCCGCCGCGGTCCCGCTGCTGCCGCGGATGCCCGGGCTGCGGGTGGTGCAGACCCTCACCGCGGGCGTGGACGACGTCCGCCCGCATCTCCCCGCGGGAGTGCAGCTCTGCAATGCGCGGGGCGTGCACGACGCCTCCACCGCCGAGTTGGCACTGACGCTGATCCTCGCCTCACTGCGCGACATCCCCGGTTTCGTCCGCGGCCAGGACGCCGAGCAGTGGCGGTCCGGCTTCTACCCGGCGCTGGCCGACCGCCGCGTGCTGCTGGTCGGCTACGGCTCCATCGGCGCGGCCATCGAGGACCGGCTGGCCCCGTTCGAGTGCCGGGTGGAGCGGGTGGCCCGCAGCGCCCGCCAGGCCTCGCGCGGCCCGGTGCATCCGCTGTCGCAGCTGCCGCAACTGCTGCCGGAGGCCGATGTGGTGGTGCTGGTGGTCCCGCTGACCGAGGAGACCCACGGCCTGGCGGGCAAGGAGTTCCTCTCCCGGATGAAGGACGGCGCCCTGCTGGTCAACGTGGCCAGGGGGCCGGTGGTGGACACCACGGCACTGCTGGAGGAGGTCGGGTCGGGACGGCTGACCGCGGCACTGGATGTCACCGACCCCGAGCCGCTGCCGCCGGGCCACCCGCTGTGGCACGCCCCCGGAGTGCTGATCAGCCCGCATGTGGGGGGCAGCAGTTCGGCCTTCCTGCCGAGGGCGCTGCGGCTGCTGGCCGCCCAGCTGCGCCGGTACGCCGCCGGTGAGCCGCTGGAGCACCGGATGGTCTGACCCGGCGGCCCGCGCCGGGCGGCGACAACCGCGCACTCTCCCCCGAATCGGTGTTCTGTCCGGAACCCGTTCACGCCCCGGCAGGCTTGCCGTTACTGTGAGTTGTGTGAGTGTGTCACTGAGTGACCGATCTGGTGTATCGTCCCGTCCCGGAATACGGGCGGGGTGCGGTGACAGCCGGCCTCCCGGGCCCGGAGGGGGAGATGCCGGTTGAGTGCCACCGATACCGTGCTGCCCGGAGCGCCGAGCAGCGGCCCCCCGGCGGCCCCCGGCGCGGAGGAGAGCGGAGCGGCCCGGCGGCGACTGGTCCCCGTGCTGCTGGCGGTGGTCTGCGGCGGCTATGCGCTGGGCGCCGTCACCGGATGGGGCTCGCCGGCCCTGGCGTCCGTCATGGGCGACTTCGGCCTGGCCGCGGCCGCGCTGGCGGCGGCGCTGTCCTGCGCGGTGCGCGGACTGCGGATGCACGGCCGGGGACGGCCGGCCTGGCTGCTCTTCGGGGCGTCCTCCCTGATGACCGCGCTCGGCAACGGCACCTGGGGCTGGTACGAGGTGGTGCTGCACCGGCCGCTGCCCTCCCCGTCCCCCGCCGACTGCGCCTTTCTGTTCTTCGCCCCGCCCGCGATCGTGGGTCTGCTGGTGCTGGCGCAGCGTCCCCGCACCGTGGCCGGCTGGCTCTGCCTGCTGCTGGACGGCTGGCTGATCGCCGGTTCGCTGTTCATCCTCAGCTGGAGCCTGGCGCTGGCCCGGATCGCCCACGGGGACGACGGGGACCCGCTGCAGCTGTCCCTCTCCCTCGCCTATCCGCTGCTGGACATCGTGCTGGTCAGCGTGGTGCTGGGGCTCCGCTTCCGCCGCGGGGTCGACCGCTCCGCGCTGAACACGGCGCTGGCGGGACTGGCCGTCACCGTGGTCAGCGACGCCCTGTGGACGTTTCCGACGGTCCATGGCAGCTATCACTCGGGGGAGATCCTGGACGCCGGCTGGTTCGCCGGCAGCCTGCTGTTCGCCCGGGCCCCCTGGGCCTCCGGGCGCCGCCTTCCGCAGCCGGCCGACCAGGAGCCGCCACCCGGCCCGTCGCCGGGCCGCGGACGCCCGGCGGCCTCCTGGTTCAGCGCCCTGACGCCCTATCTCGCCGCGGCGGTCTGCACCGCCGCACTGCTCTACAACGCGCTGGGCGTCCGTTCCATGGACCGCGTGGTGCTGGTCACCGGCTGCACCGTGGGTCTGGCGCTGATCGTCCGCCAGGGCATCATGCTGCTGGAAAACATCTCGCTGGCACAGGAACTCGCCGCCCAGGAGGCGCACTTCCGCTCCCTGGTGCAGGGCTCCAGCGATGTCATCATGATCATCCGCGCCGACGGAGTGCTCGCGTACGTCAGCCCGGCGGCGATCGGCGTCTACGGGCGCGATCCGGCGGGGCTGGTGGGCCGGCGGCTGCTGGACCTGGTCCACCCCGACGACTTCGGCCATGTGCTCTGGGCGGTCCGCCGCTTCCTCGCCGGCGTCCCGGAGAAGGAACCCACCACCCGGGTGGAGTGCCGGATCCGCTCCGGGGCGGGTGAGTGGCTCCATGTGGAGTCCACCGTCAACCGGCACCGCGACGGGCTGATCCTCAACAGCCGGGACGTCACCGAGCGGGTGCGGCTGCAGGCCCAGCTCCAGCACAACGCCTTCCACGACGCGCTCACCGACCTGCCCAACCGGGCGCTGTTCACCGACCGGATCCGCGGCGCCCTCTCCGGCGTTCGGGGCGAGGGCCGTACGGTCGCCGTGCTCTTCCTCGACCTCGACGGCTTCAAGGCGGTCAACGACACCGCAGGCCACCAGGCGGGCGACGAACTGCTGGTGCGGGTGGCCCGCCGGCTGCAGGAGGCCGTCCGGGCCGGTGACGTGGTCGCCAGGCTGGGTGGCGACGAGTTCGCCGCCCTGATCGCCGGGCGGCTGGACGAGGCCCGGGTGCGCGACATCGCCGAGCGGCTGCGCCGTGTGCTGTCCAGGCCCTACCGGCTCGCCGACCGCGAACTCACGGTGGCGGCCAGCATCGGGATCGCCTTCGCCGAGCCGGGTTCCGACCCGGCCTCGCTGATGCGCAACGCGGATCTGGCGATGTACCGCGCCAAGTCGCTGGGCAAGGACCGGGTGGCGGTCTACTCCCCTAAGCTGCGCGCCGACCGCAGGCGCCGCACCGAACTTGACCAGCGACTGCGCGGCGCCGTCCGCGACGGCCGGCTCACCCTGCTCCACCAGCCGGTCGTCGACCTGTCCAGCGGAGAGGTCGCCGCCGTGGAGGCGCAGCCCCGCTGGCTCTCCGCGCAGGGCCTGCTGCTGACTCCGGCGGAGTTCCTGCCGGCGGGGGAGACGGGGGACCGGTTTCTGCGCCTCACCCGGTGGCTGGTCCAGCAGGGCGTCGCCGCAGCCGCCGCTCGCCGGCGGCACGAGACGGAGCGGGGCGGCCCCGGGGTGCCGGTGACGCTGCGGCTGTCCGCGCACGCAGTGGCGGCGCCCGGCATGGTGGAGGCCGTCGAACGGGCGCTGGAGGAGAGCGGTCTGCCGGCGGCGGGGCTGATCCTCGCGGTGGGGGCCGACCCCTCGGGCGCGGCCGGGGGTGAGGCCTGCGGGAACCTGGAGGAACTCGCCCGCCGGATGGCCGCTCTGCGCCGGCTCGGTGTCCGGCTGGCGCTGCACGGCCTCGGTACCGGCACCGGTTCGCTGACCTGGCTCAGGCGGCTGCCCGCCGACATCCTGGCGCTCGACCGGGCCCTGGTGCAGGGGGTTGCGGAGTCCCCGGTGACCCGGGCGGTGGTGGGCCACATGCTGCGGCTGGGTCGGGACCTGGGTCTGCTGACGGCGGCCGAGGGGGTGGACTCGCCGGGGCAGGCGGAGGTGCTGCGCGAGCTGGGCTGCCGGCACGGTCAGGGGCTGCTCTTCGCCGGACCGCTGGACGACCAGCGGCTGCGCCGGGTGCTGCTGCGGCGCAGTCTGCCGGTGCCGGAGCCGGCCGGATCCAGGCCGCCTCGAGTCCCTGCGGCCACTCTTTCGGATGGCCGCGGGGACCTGCGCAGGGCGCGTGTCCCACATCACCATCAGGCCTCCGACCTGCCAGAACGCCTATCCACGGGAGGTCCGCATGGTGAGACCGCCATCCCACCCGCTTGACACCGCCCTTGGCCGAGGAGGAAGGTCAAGGCCATGCGCACCCGAATCCTCGTACTTGGCGAGCGCGTCGGCTGACCCGGACCGCAGTCCGGATCCAGAAGCCGACGCGCTACCCCTCGCATGCCCTGGGCACGAGGGGTTTTTTGTTGCACGAAATGTGCCGCAAACCCGCTGGAACCCGCCCCACCGCCGCAGCCGCCGCGCACCATGGAAGAAGCAGTCGCGCGACGCCCAGCGACCGCAGCGGCAGGGCGTTCCCCCTCGGGGGCCCTCCCGCAGCGACAACCCGGAGAAGAGACAGGCAGATGACTGAGCAGGCCGCCCCGCATCGCGGGGACAACCCGGCAGCCCACTCCGCTACCGGCGCCCATGCCGCAGAGACGATGACCGGCGCCCAGTCGCTCATCCGCTCGCTCGAGGCCGTAGGCGCCGACACCGTCTTCGGCATCCCGGGCGGCGCCATCCTTCCCGCGTACGACCCGCTGATGGACTCCACCAAGGTCCGCCATGTGCTGGTCCGCCACGAGCAGGGCGCGGGGCACGCCGCGGAGGGCTACGCCCAGGCCACCGGCAGGGTCGGGGTCTGCATGGCGACCTCCGGCCCGGGTGCCACCAACCTGGTCACCCCCATCGCCGACGCCTACATGGACTCCGTCCCCATGGTCGCCATCACCGGGCAGGTCGCCAGTGCCTCGATCGGCACCGACGCCTTCCAGGAGGCGGACATCTGCGGCATCACCATGCCGATCACCAAGCACAACTACCTGGTCACCGACCCCGAGGAGATCCCCCGGGTGATCGCCGAGGCGTTCCACATCGCCTCGACCGGCCGGCCCGGCCCGGTCCTGGTGGACATCGCCAAGGACGCCCTGCAGGCCAAGACGGTCTTCCGCTGGCCGCCGGAGACCGCGCTGCCCGGCTACCGGCCCGTCACCAAGCCGCACGCCAAGCAGATCCGTGAGGCCGCCCGGCTGATGGTGAACGCCAAGCGTCCCGTGCTCTACGTCGGCGGCGGCGTGCTCAAGGCCCGTGCCACCGCCGAGCTGCGCATCCTGGCGGAGCTGACCGGGGCGCCCGTCACCACCACCCTGATGGCGCTGGGCTCGTTCCCCGACAGCCACCCGCAGCACCTGGGCATGCCCGGGATGCACGGCACGGTGCCCGCCGTCACCGCGCTGCAGAAGGCGGATGTGATCTTCGCCCTGGGCGCCCGCTTCGACGACCGGGTCACCGGCAAGCTGGACAGCTTCGCCCCCAACGCCAAGATCGTGCACGCCGACATCGACCCGGCCGAGATCGGAAAGAACCGCGCCGCCGACGTGCCGATCGTGGGCGACGCCCGCGAGGTGCTGGCCGACCTGATCGTCGCGGTCCAGGCCGAGCACGAGGCCGGCCACAAGGGCGACTACAGCGCCTGGTGGGAGCGGCTGAACGCCTGGAAGACCACCTACCCGCTGGGCTACGCCCCCGCCCCCGAGGGCGAGCTCTCCCCGCAGCAGGTGATCGAGCGCATCGGCCGGCTGGTCGGCCCGGACGCCATCTACGCGGCGGGTGTCGGCCAGCACCAGATGTGGGCCTCCCAGTTCATCGGCTTCGAGAAGCCCGCGACCTGGCTGAACTCCGGCGGCGCCGGGACCATGGGCTATGCGGTCCCCGCCGCGATGGGCGCCAAGGCCGGCTGCCCCGACACCCCGGTGTGGGCGATCGACGGCGACGGCTGCTTCCAGATGACCAACCAGGAGCTGGTCACCTGTGCGCTCAACAACATCCCGATCAAGGTCGCGGTGATCAACAACGGTTCGCTGGGCATGGTCCGCCAGTGGCAGACCCTCTTCTACAACCAGCGCTACTCCAACACGGTGCTGCACAGCGGCCCCGGCCACGACGGCATCGCCCCGCCGCCCGCGGGCACCCGGGTGCCCGACTTCGTCAAACTGGCCGAGGCGATGGGCTGTGTCGGACTGCGCTGCGAGAGCCCGGACCAGCTGGACGCCGTGATCAAGGAGGCGATGTCGATCAACGACGCACCGGTCGTCATCGACTTCATCGTCCACCAGGACGCCATGGTGTGGCCGATGGTCGCCGCCGGCACCAGCAACGACGAGATCATGGCCGCCCGCGACGTCCGCCCCGACTTCGGCGACGAGCTGGACTGACACCCCCACCAGGAACCGAGGAAGCCAGTCACATGTCCAAGCACACGCTCTCCGTCCTGGTCGAGAACAAGCCCGGCGTGCTCGCCCGCATCGCCGCGCTCTTCTCCCGCCGGGGCTTCAACATCGACTCGCTCGCCGTCGGGCCGACCGAGCACCCCGACGTCTCCCGGATGACCATCGTGGTCCAGGTGGAGGACCTCCCCCTGGAGCAGGTCACCAAGCAGCTCAACAAGCTGGTCAACGTGATAAAGATCGTCGAGCTGGACCCCGTCGCGGCGGTCCGGCGCGAGCTGGTCCTGGTGAAGGTGCGCGCCGACGCCGAGACCCGGTCCCAGATCGTCGAGATCGTCCAGCTCTTCCGCGCCAAGACGGTGGACGTCTCGCCGGACGCCGTCACGGTGGAGGCCACCGGCAGCTCCGACAAGCTGGAGGCGATGCTGCGGATGCTGGAGCCGTACGGCATCAAGGAGCTGGTGCAGTCCGGCATGGTCGCCATCGGCCGGGGCGCACGCTCCATCACCGACCGTTCGCTGCGCGCCCTCGACCGCTCCGCCTGAGCCCAGAGCGGGGACGCCAGCCCCCGGGACGCCCCGGCGTCTCAACCTCCGACTACCTACCGCACCCGACAACCAGGTACGCGTACGGTGAGTACGCAACCGGTGTCACCACCATCACGCAAGGAGATGTGCCCCCGTGGCCGAGCTGTTCTACGACGACGACGCCGACCTGTCCATCATCCAGGGCCGCAAGGTCGCGGTCCTCGGCTACGGCAGCCAGGGCCACGCCCACGCCCTGTCGCTCCGCGACTCCGGCGTGGACGTGCGGGTGGGCCTGCACGAGGGCTCCAAGTCCAAGGCCAAGGCCGAGGAGCAGGGCCTCCGTGTGGTGACTCCGGCGCAGGCCGCCGAAGAGGCCGACGTGATCATGATCCTGGTGCCGGACCCGATCCAGGCCGACGTCTACAAGGAGTCCGTCGAGCCGCACCTCAAGGACGGCGACGCGCTGTTCTTCGGCCACGGCCTCAACATCCGCTTCGGCTTCATCAAGCCCCCGGCGGGCGTCGACGTCTGCATGGTCGCCCCCAAGGGCCCGGGCCACCTCGTCCGCCGCCAGTACGAGGAGGGCCGCGGCGTCCCCTGCATCGTGGCCGTGGAGCAGGACGCCACCGGCAAGGCCTTCGAGCTGGCGCTCTCCTACGCCAAGGGCATCGGCGGCACCCGCGCCGGCGTCATCAAGACCACCTTCAAGGAGGAGACCGAGACCGACCTGTTCGGTGAGCAGGCCGTCCTCTGCGGTGGTGCCTCCGCGCTGGTCAAGGCGGGCTTCGAGACCCTGGTCGAGGCCGGCTACCAGCCGGAGATCGCCTACTTCGAGTGCCTCCACGAGCTGAAGCTCATCGTCGACCTCATGTACGAGGGCGGCCTGGAGAAGATGCGCTGGTCGATCTCCGAGACCGCCGAGTGGGGCGACTACGTCACCGGCCCGCGGATCGTCACCGACGCCACCAAGGCCGAGATGAAGCAGGTCCTCGCCGAGATCCAGGACGGCTCCTTCGCCAACACCTGGATGGCCGAGTACAAGGCGGGCCTGCCGAAGTACAACGAGTACAAGAAGGCCGACAGCGAGCACCTGCTGGAGACCACCGGCAAGAAGCTGCGCAAGCTGATGAGCTGGGTCGACGAGGAGGCCTGAGCCTCCCCGCCCGCGGTGGCCGTCCCGACCGGGGCGGCCACCGCCGCACCCGGTCCCGTTCAAGCCCGAGTTTTTGTCCGGCCTGTAGATCCCAAGCGGGTGATTCCGCCGTGCGGGAAGGGGTCGGCAGCCCGTACGTCGATACACTTCCGAGTGCGCGTCAGGCTCACAGCGTCGTGCGTCTTCAACGCGGCATGCCACCGTTCCCCATGCCGCTGTTCCCGGACAGGGAGACAGCCCCGCGAGGTACGCCACCCACGGCCCTGCGGTCGGGGAGAACCGGACAGTAAGGACAAACTGTCGTGAGCGCTGCAACACACCAGAAGCCTGTCGTCCTCATCGCCGAGGAGCTCTCCCCCGCCACGGTGGACGCACTGGGCCCGGACTTCGAGATCCGCCACTGCAACGGCGCGGACCGGGCGGAGCTGCTGCCCGCCATCGCCGACGTCGACGCCATCCTGATCCGCAGCGCCACCAAGGTGGACGCCGAGGCCATCGCCGCGGCCGGGAAGCTCAAAGTGGTCGCCCGGGCCGGCGTCGGCCTGGACAACGTGGACGTCTCCGCCGCCACCAAGGCCGGCGTGATGGTCGTCAACGCCCCGACCTCCAACATCGTCACCGCCGCCGAGCTGGCCTGCGGCCTGCTGATCTCCGTCGCCCGCAACATCGCGCCCGCCAACAGCGCGCTGAAGAACGGCGAGTGGAAGCGGTCCAAGTACACCGGTGTCGAGCTGGCCGAGAAGACCCTCGGCGTGGTCGGCCTCGGCCGTATCGGTGTGCTGGTGGCCCAGCGGATGTCGGCCTTCGGCATGAAGGTGGTCGCCTACGACCCCTACATCCAGGCCGCCCGCGCCGCCCAGATGGGCGTCAAGCTGCTCTCCCTGGACGAGCTGCTGGAGGTCGCCGACTTCATCACGGTGCACCTGCCCAAGACCCCGGAGACCATCGGCCTGATCGGCGACGAGGCGCTGCACAAGGTCAAGCCGACCGTGCGCATCGTCAACGCCGCCCGCGGCGGCATCGTCGACGAGGAGGCGCTGGTCAGCGCGCTCAAGGAGGGCCGGGTCGCCGGAGCCGGCCTGGATGTGTTCTCCAAGGAGCCGTGCACCGACTCCCCGCTCTTCGAGTTCGACAACGTCGTCGCCACCCCCCACCTGGGCGCCTCCACCGACGAGGCCCAGGAGAAGGCCGGCATCGCCGTCGCCCGCTCGGTCCGCCTGGCCCTGGCCGGCGAGCTGGTGCCGGACGCGGTCAACGTCCAGGGCGGCGTGATCGCCGAGGACGTACGCCCCGGCCTGCCCCTGGCCGAGAAGCTCGGCCGGATCTTCACCGCGCTGGCCGGTGAGGTCGCGGTGCGGCTGGACGTCGAGGTGCGCGGCGAGATCACCCAGCACGACGTCAAGGTGCTGGAGCTGTCCGCCCTCAAGGGTGTCTTCGAGGACGTCGTCGCGGAGACGGTCTCCTATGTCAACGCCCCGCTCTTCGCCCAGGAGCGCGGTGTGGAGGTGCGGCTGACCACCAGCAGCGAGTCGCCGGAGCACCGCAATGTGATCACGGTGCGCGGCACCCTGGCGGACGGCGGCGAGGTGTCGGTCTCCGGCACCCTCTCCGGCCCCAAGCGCATCCAGAAGATCGTCGGGGTGGACTCCTTCGACGTGGACGTGGTCCTCACCGACCACATGGCGTTCTTCGAGTACGAGGACCGGCCGGGCGTGGTCGGCACCCTCGGCCGCATCCTCGGTGACGCCTCCATCAACATCGCCGGGATGCAGGTGGCCCGCGACGACGAGTCCGGCCAGGCGCTGGTCTCGCTCACCGTGGACAGCGAGATCCCGCAGCCGGTGCTGGGCGAGATCGCCGCCGAGATCGGCGCCCGCTTCGCGCGCTCCGTGGACCTGGGCGACTGACCTCCGCCCTCTCCCGTGCCGGAGCCCCGCCGCTGACCAGCGGCGGGGCTCCGGTGCGTCTGCGGGTCCGCGGGCCCGGCAGGCGCCGTCCCGCCGCGGGCGCACGGGGGCCGACGGAGCGTACTGCAGCCGCCTTGACGCTCCCTCGGCTGCGCCCGGAGACCTGCTCCGTCTCAGATAGTAGGAAGTCCGAGTAATCTCGCGACAGCGCCGGTGGCCCGGGCGTAGCGTGGAACCGCCATACGGTCCGCGGTATCTGTGGCCGGTCAACCCTGCCGGATGCCGCCCGTGTGTGATGTACGCACTTTCGCAGGCCACCCCTGCCGGCGTACCGCCGCCTCCAGCGATACCGAGGCCAGACACCCAACCCTCATGCAGTACCGCATGTCATGGAACGGAGTCCCGGTATGCCCACCACCGACACCACCGCCAAGCACGAGGACACCGCGCGCCGCAACGCCGCCGCCGCGCTCCAGCGCGCCCTGGACCGCCGGGACAACGGCGGCGCCACCGGCCACTGAGCCGCCGTCCTCGACCGCCGTCCTCGACCGCCCTCCTCGACCGGGGTCCGCCGCGCGGGTGAGCCGGAATCGCCCGTCCGAGTGCACCCCGGCCGATGCCGGGCTCGCCCTTCCTCGCAGGCAGACGTGATGATCGTAATTTGATCCCTCCGGAAGGGTGATCACCGCTCGCGGGGTGCGAGTGGCCGCGGCCCGCCCCGGGAGTCCCTTACGGGTACCCCCTCGGCAGGCCGCGGGTCAGCCAACCCCTCCCGGGGGAGGCCGATCCGTGCGCACGCCCCGCCGTCATCCCCTCACCGAGGCCCGCCGCCCCGCCGGGCCGGCAGCCGTCCGCCGGGCGGTGGCCGCAAGTGCCGTGCTGGCCCTGCTCGGTCTGCCGGGACTGCTGGACCGCCCCCTGCCGTTCCCCGCCCAGGCGGTGTTCCGGACCGGGTCGGCCGCCGCGACGGCCAATGTCCCGGTCACCGCACTGCTGGAACTGGACACCCCCAGCAGCTGGCAGGCCTGGCGCAGCGCGGAGGAGGACGCGCGCCGTGCCCGGCGGTCCCCCGCGGCCACCCGGCGTGCCGCCGCGGGCGCGGGCGAACGCCAGCGCAGGACGGTCACCGCCGCCGCCGACCGCACCGAGCAGGCGCTGCGCAGCGCC
>NZ_LIQR01000018.1 GCF_001418575.1 Peterkaempfera griseoplana | reverse complement strand
GGTGGGGGGCCGTACCGGGTCGGGGACGCCGAGCGGGATGTCCGGCACCTCTCCGGCATAGCCGCCGGGCGGCGGTTCGGCCGGCTGCCAGCCGTACCGGTCCACCGCGCTGACCAGGGCCTGCACCATCCGGGGGTCGAACTGGGTCCCGGCGCAGCGGTTCAGCTCGGCGACGGCCTCGGGCACGGGCCGCCCGCGGCGGTAGGAGCGGGTGGAGGTCATGGAGTCGAAGGCGTCGGCGACCGCGNNCGCCGCTCCTCCGGGGTGAGCGGCCCGTTCTTGCGCAGCAGCGGGGTGGGCACGCCCAGCTTGCCCACGTCGTGCAGGATGCCGGCGAAGCGCAGGGAGTGGAGGCGCTCCTCGGCCATCCCGATTTCCCGGGCGATCAGCACCGAGGCGCGGCCGACCCGTTCGCTGTGGCCGCGGGTGTACTCGTCCTTGATCTCCACCGCCTGCACCAGCGCCTGCACGGTGGCGCGATGCGCGGCCTGCTCGCGGCGGTACTCGGCGTGGACCCAGCAGGAGACGGAGAGCGGCAGCAGCGCCAGCACGGCCGCGAAGGCGCCGTAGGGGCCCTGCCACAGCGCCGCCATCATCAGCGCCACCAGGCCGTGCACCAGGCACGGCACCGCGCTGGGCAGCAGCACCGCGCGCACGACTCCGGACGGACGCGTCCCACGGTCGGCGAGCACCGTGATCAGGCCCAGCAGGACTCCGTTGACCAGGCAGAAGGCGGCGGCGGCCGCCAGTGCGGGGAGCAGCGCCCAGGGGAAGCGGGCGCCGAGCAGCAGCAGGGGCCCGTCCAGCAGCCGGAACACCGTCGCGGCGGCGAAGGCCGCCAGGGCCAGCTGGGCGGAGTTCCACAGCCGGCGGGCGCGGTACGGCGGTGCCACCGGGCCCAGCAGCGCTCCCGGGACGGCGGCCAGCGCGGCACCGGCCGGCGGCAGCAGCAGGGCACCGGCCAGCAGTACGGGGAGGAACGCGCCCGCGGCGGCGAGCACCGTCCCGGCCCCCTCGGGCCGGTCGCCGGTCCGGGCGCGGCGGGTGCGCGGCCACGGTCCCTGGGCCAGCAGGTCGCAGCCCAGGTGGAGCAGGGCGAGGACGCCGACCCGGGACCAGGGCACGGCGGCGCCGGCCCACTGCGCCGCCGGTGAGAGCCGCTGGAGCGGGGGCAGCAGCGGCAGCAGGCAGGGCACGGCTGCGGGCACCACGGCCGCCAGGCAGACCCAGGCGGCCCGGGGCAGCACGGGGCCCGGCCCGGACTGTGCCAGTTCGGCTGTGATGACGCCCTCCGTACCGGTCGGGTACGGCGGTCCCGGTGCGTGGTGGACCGCCCGCCACGGAGGATAGGGGGCGGGCGCCGGGCGCAAGGGCACCTCGTGGGATTCGCGCGGTCGGCGCAGACGGATTCCCACCAACGGGTGAAAGGGCCCGGCGGAGCCGGCTCATGGGCCCGCCGGTCTGCCGTACAGGCGTGCCGGTGGCGCCGCCGTGTACGGCACCCCCGCCCGGGGCGGGGGCGCCGCCGCTGCCCACTCCTGGGCGGTGCTACTCCTGGACGGTGTCGGCCGACGCGTAGGCGGTGTCGACGCGGGCCGAGCGGATGGTGTCGATCCGGGCCAGCACCTTGCTGCGCAGGTCGGTCGGCGCCGCGTCACAGCCGCAGGAGCGCTTGATCAGCGCCTTGATCGCCGCCTCCAGGCCGTACTTCTCCAGGCAGGGCGAGCACTCCTCGAAGTGCTCGCGCAGCTTGGCGCAGTCGCCCTCGTCCATCTCGTTGTCGAGATACTCGTAGAGGTGGTCGAGCACCTCTCCGCAGTCCGTCTCGTGCGGGTTACCGCAGCTCATGTGCTGGAGCCTTTCCCCTCGTCCCCCGCACCCGCCCCACTGCCGGCCGGGACCAGTCCGCGGTCCCGCGCGTAGTCCTCGAGCAGCCCCCGCAGCTGGCGGCGACCCCGGTGCAGACGCGACATCACCGTACCGATGGGGGTACCCATGATGTCGGCGATCTCCTTGTAGGCAAAGCCCTCGACGTCGGCGAGATAGACCGCGATGCGGAACTCCTCCGGAATCGCCTGGAGGGCCTCCTTCACATCGCTGTCCGGGAGATGGTCCAGCGCCTGGGCCTCCGCGGAGCGCAGACCGGTCGACATGTGCGACTCGGCGCGCGCCAGCTGCCAGTCCTCGATCTCCTCGGCGCCGGTCCGCTGCGGCTCGCGCTGCTTCTTGCGGTAGGAGTTGATGAAGGTGTTGGTGAGGATCCGGTACAGCCACGCCTTGAGGTTGGTGCCCTCACGGAACTGGTGGAAGGAGGCGTACGCCTTGGCGAAGGTCTCCTGGAGCAGGTCCTCGGCGTCCGCGGGGTTGCGGGTCATCCGCAGCGCGGCCGAGTACATCTGGTCCAGGTAGCCCAGGGCGTCGCGCTCGAACCGCTCCCGGCGGGTGTCCTCCGACTCCTCGACGGAGGCACGGAAGGTCTCCTCGCCGATGGCGTCGGCGAGCTCCTCTCCGGTGAGCTCCCGGTCCGTGTGCTCGTGCTCCACGGCCCCGGTGTCATCCTCGGTCCCGGCGACCGGACCCACCTCCTCGGCGTTGCGCGGCCGTCCCACGATGGTCCGGCCCGAAACGGAGGATATCGGCCCCGGCGTCTTCTCGCCCGCGACGACCCACTCCGACCAGAGGACCGCGGGATCACCCGCCTTCTCCTCGGGGCGTTCGGGGCAAGCGATCGAGCCCATGGGCACTGCCTTTCCACCGACGTGTGTGTACCGACGTACGCGCACAACCCCGGTGGGGCGCGTTTCATTCCCGGGCCGCAGCGGCTGTCCGCAGCGCCCAGTCACCCACCGCGGCGGTGACCACGGCCAGCGCCTCCTCCTGAGTCACGCTGCCCCGCCTGGGCACCGCGAAACCATGGTCGGCGCCGGGCACCGCGACCAGTTCGGTGCCCGCGGGCAGCCCCGGGAACTCCTCCGGCCGTCCGAAGGGGTCCCGCAGGCCCTGCACGACCAGGACCGGCAGCCCGGCCCCGGTCAGCTCCTCCGCCCTGCTCCTCTCCGGCTTCCCCGGAGGGTGCAGCGGAAACGCCAGCGCCAGAATTCCGGCGGCGCCGCTCCGCCGCCCCGTACGGCAGGCCACCCGCGCCCCGGCGCTTCGGCCCCCCACCAGCAGCGGCACCCCCTCGCCCGCCAGGTGCGCGGCGACCGGCAGCCAGCCCAGGTCCAGGGTCTTCGGTGCGGGGGCCACCCGGCGTCCGGCCACCCGCCAGGGCTGCTCGACCAGGGCGACGGTCACCCCCAGCGGCGGCAGCGCCGCGGCGAGCGCCTGCAGGTCGCGGGCCTCCACGCCGCCTCCTGCGCCGTGGCCCAGCGCCAGCACCGCCAGCGGCCGCTCGGCCCTGGCGAAGCCGATCCGGGCGTCGCCTGCCTCGGTGGCGACGGTCCTCTGCTCCATCGGGCGTCCTCCTGGGCTCGTCGTGGGCCCGGACCGGGCTCGTACCCGGCTCGGCCCGGCTCGTACCGGGCCGGGCTCAGAACAGCGTGGCGTCGCCCAGCGCCTGATCCGCCGGAATGGGCTCGGTCAGCTGCGGGCCGTTGTTGCGCACATTGTTCACCGCGGCCGACACCGGGTGCGCGGTCAGTCGGCCGGCCAGCGGCGGCACCAGCAGCGAGCGCAGCTCGTCGGCGTCGCTGCGGGCCGGGTCGAGCCAGGCGTCGTACCCGCCGGGTTCCACCAGCAGCGGCATCCGGGGGTGGATGCGGCCCAGCGCGTCCTCGGCGTCCGTGGTGAGCACGGTGCAGGTGCAGAGCCAGGCGGCGGGGTCGTCGCCGGGCCGGGAGCGGTCGCGCCACCACTCGTACAGCCCCGCCATGGCCATCACCGAGCCGTCCGCCGGGGTGATGAAGAACGGCTGCTTGCGGGAGCTGCCCTTGGGCCCGTCCGGGGCGGTCGCGGGGGTGAACCACTCGTAGTAGCCGTCGGCGGGCAGCAGGCAGCGGCGGGAGGCGAAGGCGCGGCGGTAGGCCGGCTTCTCATGGACGGTCTCGGACCGGGCATTGATCATCTTCACCCCGGTGTCGGCCGACTTCGACCAGGACGGCACCAGTCCCCACCGCAGCACGTGCAACTGCCGCACCGGTTGCGGGCCGGCCTCCTTCACCGGCCGGTCGAGGACGGCCCACACGGACTTGGTGGGCGCCACGTTCCAGTCGGGCTCGACGGTTTCGGTGGGATCCCACTTCTCCACCTCGAACAGCTCGACCAGATCCTCCGGCTTCCGGCTCGACGCATATCGGCCGCACATCGCAGCAACCACCTCTCCCCAGGCACCACAGCGGACTCCGCCCTCCCATTCTGTCCGCACGGCCACCGCCGGAGCCGGAGAACCCCGCTGCCGCCGCCGGCGGCCACGCTGCGTCGGCCCGGCCTGCACACCCCGTCCCCGGAACCGCCGGATCCCGGGACGCGGCGGCCGGGGACGAACCGGCGGCTGGTCGCCCGCCGTCCTCCCGTGCGAAGCTGCCCGTTCACCGGCGGCGGACGACGGCACAGGAGACGGGGGTACCGCGGTGGAGATCGACGCACTCGGGGTGGGTGACGCCTGGGACCGCGTGCTGGGCACGCAGCCCGCCCCGCCGGTCTGGCTGGTCCTGGCGGCGGCCGCGGTGGCGCTGGTCGCGGTGGTCGCAGCGCCGGTGTGGCGGCTGAGCCGCAACATCGTCACCATCGCCCACGAGGGCGGTCACGGCCTGGTCGCCCTGCTGACCGGCCGGCGGCTGTCCGGAATCCGGCTCCACTCGGACACCTCCGGTCTGACCGTCTCCTCCGGGAAGCCCTCCGGCGCCGGGATGATCCTCACCGCGGCGGCCGGCTATCTGGCGCCGCCGCTGCTGGGCCTGGGCGGCGCGGCCCTGCTGGCCGCCGGGCACATCACCGCGCTGCTGTGGACGGCGATCGTGCTGCTGGCCGGGCTGCTGGTGATGATCCGCAACGCCTTCGGGGTGCTGTCGGTGCTGGTCACCGGCGCGGCCTTCCTGCTGGTGTCCTGGTACGCGGGCGACCGGACCCAGGCGGGGTTCGCCTATCTCGGGGTGTGGTTCCTGCTGCTGGCCGGGGTACGGCCGGTGCTGGAGCTGCAGCGCAAGCGGCGCCACGGCGGCGCTCCGGACTCCGACGCGGACCAGCTGGCCCGGCTGACCGGGGTGGCAGCGGTCCTCTGGGTGGCGCTGTTCATGGTGACGGCGCTGGCCAGCCTGCTGGCCGGAGGCAGCTGGCTGATCGGCCGCTGAGTGGGTCGTACGGCCGCCCGCCCGGCGGCCAGGACAGGGGCTGCCGCACCGGAACCCTCTAGGCTGGCGCCATGACCGCTGACCTCTGGCCCGCCCCGACCGCGTCCGCAGCCGTGGACGCGACCGTCACCGTGCCCGGCTCCAAGTCGGTCACCAACCGCGCGCTGGTGCTCGCCGCACTGGCCGCCCAGCCCGGCTGGATCCGGCGGCCGCTGCGCAGCCGCGACACCCTGCTGATGGCGGCGGCGCTGCGGGAGATGGGCGTCGGCATCGAGGACACGGTCAACAGCTCCACGGGCGGCACCGGCGGCGGCGACGCCTGGCGGGTGATCCCGGCGGGGCTGCACGGCCCGGCGAGGGTGGACGTGGGCAACGCGGGCACCGTGATGCGTTTCCTGCCGCCGGTGGCCGCGCTCGCCGACGGCCCGGTGGACTTCGACGGCGACCCCCGCTCCCATGAGCGTCCGCTGCACGGCGTGATCGACGCGCTGCGGGTGCTGGGCGCCCGGATCGAGGACGGCGGACGGGGTGCGCTGCCGCTCACCGTGGCCGGCACCGGGGCGCTGGACGGGGGCAGGGTCACCGTCGACGCCTCGTCCTCCTCCCAGTTCGTCAGTGCGCTGCTGCTCTCCGGTGCCCGCTTCAACCAGGGCGTGGAGGTGCGCCACCAGGGCGGTCCGCTGCCGTCCCTGCCGCACATCCGGATGACGGTGGAGATGCTGCGCGCTGCGGGTGTGCAGGTGAGCGCACCGGAGGACGGCGGCGAGGCCGACGTCTGGCGGGTGACCCCGGGCGCCCTGCTGGGCCGGGACCTGGTGGTGGAGCCCGACCTGTCCAACGCCGCGCCGTTCCTGGCGGCCGCGCTGGTCACCGGTGGGCGCGTCACGGTGCGCGACTGGCCGGCGCACACCACCCAGCCGGGCGACCGGCTGCGGGAGATCTTCACCCTGATGGGCGGCTCCTGCGAGCTCACCGACGGGGGTCTGACGCTGACCGGGTCCGGACGGGTGCACGGCATCGAGGCCGATCTGCACGACGTCGGCGAGCTGACCCCGGTGATCGCTGCGGTGGCGGCCCTGGCCGACTCCGACTCGCATCTGTCGGGCATCGCCCATCTGCGGCTGCACGAGACCGACCGGCTGGCCGCACTGGCCAAGGAGCTGGGCGGGCTGGGCTGCGAGGTCGACGAGACCGAGGACGGCCTGCGGATCCGGCCGCGTCCCCTGCACGGCGGCGCCTTCCACACCTACGAGGACCACCGGCTGGCCACCGCGGCCGCCGTGGTGGGCCTGACCGTCCCCGGCGTGCTGGTGGAGAACGTCGCCACCACCGCCAAGACCCTGCCCGACTTCCCGGGGCTGTGGGCCGGCATGCTGGCCGGCTCGGCCGCCCCCGCCACCCCCTGATCCAGGAGATCCGCCATGACGAACCGCTCGACCCACCCGAAGGCCTGACACCACGTATGCGCCGTTACGGCAAGGACGCCGACGAGGACGACATCCGGGCCCGGCCCGGCCGACGGGGTTCCCGTCCCAGGACCCGGATCCGCCCCAAGCACGAGGACGCCGCCGAGGCGATGGTCCTCACCGTCGACCGGGGCCGGCTGACCTGCCTGGTCGACGCCGGCACCCGGCAGGAACGCGTCATCACCGCCATGAAGGCCCGTGAGCTGGGCCGCAAGGGCGTGGTGGTGGGGGATCTGGTGGCCCTGGTCGGCGACCTGTCGGGCGAACCGGACAGCCTGGCCCGGATCGTCCGGGTCGAGGACCGCTCCTCGGTGCTGCGCCGCACCGCGGACGACGACGACCCCTATGAGCGGGTGGTGGTCGCCAACGCCGACCAGCTGGCCATCGTCACGGCCCTGGCCGACCCCGAGCCGCGTCCCCGGCTGATCGACCGCTGCCTGGTGGCGGCGTACGACGCGGGCATGGAACCGCTGCTGATCCTCACCAAGTCCGATCTGGCGCCGGCCGATCCGCTGCTGGAGATCTACGCCCCCCTCGGCGTACGGCATGTGGTGACCCGGCGCGACGACCTGGGGCCCGAGGAGTCGGAGGCGGTGCGGGACCATCTGCGCGGCCGGTCGACGGTCTTCGTCGGGCACTCGGGGGTGGGCAAGACCACGCTGGTCAACGCACTGGTCCCGGACCGGCAGCGGGCCACCGGGGTGGTCAACGCGGTCACCGGCCGCGGCCGGCACACCACCACCTCGGCGCTGGCGCTGCGCCTGCCCGCGCCGCCCGGGGAGAAGCCGGGCTCACGTCGGGCCCCGGCACCCGGCTGGGTGATCGACACCCCCGGCTTCCGCTCCTTCGGGCTGTCCCATGTGGACCCGTCCCGGGTGATCCATGCCTTCCCCGACCTGGAGCCGGGCACCGAGGGCTGCCCGCGCGCCTGCAGCCACGACGAGCAGGACTGCGCGCTGGACGCCTGGGTGGAGAGCGGCAAGGCCGACCCTGCGCGGCTCTACTCGCTGCGCCGGCTGCTGGCCACCAGGGAGGCCCGCGAAGGGGACTGAGGTCCGCGGGTCCGTAGGTGGCGGGGCGATGGCCTAGGATCCCGACCGAGCCGGTGTGATCATCATGCCGCCGCGCTCCCGCCTCTTCCTCCAGGAGCAGCCCCGTGCCCCGCAAGCGGTTCCGCAGCGCCCTTCTCACCACCGCCGCAGCCCTGCTGGCGGCCGTCGTCCCGGCGCTGCCCGCCGAGGCGGCGACCGGCACCTGCGCCAAGGGGCAGCTCTGCGCGTTCCAGGGCACCAAGTTCTCCGGCGCCAAGCTGGTGATCACCGGGGAGCGCGCCTCCCTGGGGTCCTGGGACAACGTCATGAGCTCGTACATCAACGACACCGGTAAGGACGCCTGTCTCTACCCGAACACCGGCTACCGCATGGGAACGGGGCTCCAGAGTTTCGAGATCGCCGGTGCCGGCGCCGGCGTGCCCTTCATGGACGGGCTGGACAACGCTGTCAGCTCGATCGAGTTCGTCCCCGACGCCGCCGACTGCGGCCAGCCCAAGTCCCACCCCGACTGGACGGGTGTCCCCTTCCCCCGGGAGGGGGCGCTGCCCGCCGCCGACCGCTTCGGCGACCTGGACAACGACGGCTACGCCGACCTGCTGGTCCGCAACGAGGCCCGGGAGCTCTGGTTCCTGCCCGGCAGGCCCGGCGCGGCCGCCCGACGGCTCGCCACCGGCTGGAACCCCACGGCGCTGGTCCGCCACGGCGACCTCACCGGCGACGGCCGGGAGGACCTGATCGTCCGCGACACCTCCTGGCGGCTCTGGCTCTACCCGGGCAAGGGCAACGGCACCTTCGGCTCCCGTACCCAGCTGCCCAGCACCTGGAAGGGCGTCACCGCCTTCGTCGCGCCCGGCGACCTCGACGGCGACGGCCGCAACGACCTGCTGGCCCGTGACACCTCGGGCCATCTGTGGCTCTACCGCGGCAAGGGCAACGGCACCTTCTACGCACGCCAGGCCCTCTGGGGCGCCTGGCAGAACTTCACGGCGCTGGCCGGGGCCGGCGATCTGGACCGCGACGGGCACGCCGACCTGCTGGCCCGTGACACCTCGGGCCATCTGTGGCTCTACCCGGTCAAGGGCAAGGCGGTCATCGGCGCCCGCAAGGCGGTGAGCGGCTCCTGGGCGTCCGCCGACCGCCGGCTGCTCACCGCTGTGGGCGACCTCACCGGCGACGGCCGCCCGGATCTGCTCTCCCACGGCGGCACCTCCACCGTCCAGGGCAACATCTATCTCACCGTGGGCACCGGCAAGACCGGCTTCCTAGGCGGCACCTCGTCCAACACCTCGATGCGCAGCACGGCCGTCGCCTGGTGACCGCGGCGGCACGACCGGGCGCCTCCCGGATGCGGAGCAGCCCCTCTTCTTGATCGAATGGGGCGGACAGGACCGACGGCCCGCAGGGAGTGCAGCCATGGCATGGGCTCTGGTGATCTGCGCCGGGCTGCTGGAGACGGGGTTCGCGGTCTGCCTGAAACTGAGCGACGGCCTGAGCCGGCTGTGGCCCACCATCGCCTTCGCCTGCTTCGCGCTGGGCAGCTTCGGCCTGCTGACCCTGGCGTTGCGGCATCTGCCGGTGGGCAGCGCCTACGCGGTGTGGACGGGCATCGGGGCGGCCGGCACGGCGGTGTACGGGATCACCTGGCTCGGCGAGTCGGCCTCGGCGCTGAAGCTGGTCTCCATCTCCCTGGTGGTGGCCGGGGTGGTGGGCCTCCAGCTGAGCGGCTCCGGGCACTGAGACCCGATCGTGATCACTTGGACGCCGGGGGGCGTGTGACCACCGTGCCGGGCGGGGAAGGGAACCGCGGGGTGGAGGAGCCCGGAACCGAGCTGGGGGGATGCGTCCATGGCATGGCTGCTGGTGGTCTGCGCAGGCCTGTTCGAGACGGGCTTCGCCGTCTGCCTCAAGCTGAGCAACGGGTTCGCCCGCCTGTGGCCCACCGTCGCCTTCTGCTGCTTCGCGCTGGCCAGCTTCGGTCTGCTGACGCTGTCGCTCAAGCATCTGCCGGTCGGTCCGGCGTACGCGGTCTGGACCGGCATCGGGGCGGCCGGGACCGCCACCTACGGCATGATCTGGCTGGGCGAGGCCAGCAGCGTCCTCAAACTGGTGTCGATCGGCCTGGTGGTGTCCGGGGTGATCGGGCTGCAGCTCAGCGGCTCGGCGCACTGACCGGGTGGCGGGCGGTCACTCCCGTTCGGGGCCTCGGTTGGCCTCCCGGAGCACCCGCATCAGCTCACCCAGCTGCTCCGCCCGCTCCACGCCCAGCGGGGCGAGGAAGTGGCTGCGCAGCAGGGCGGCGTGCCTGCGGTGGCCCTCCTCCGCGAGACGGGCGCCGCGTGGGGTGAGCACGCTGTAGGTGATCCGACGGTCGGTGGCGCAGGGCTGACGGTCTATCAGTCCGGCTGCGGCCATCCGGTCGGCCAGCTTGGTGAAGCCTCCGCTGGTGAGGGAGACGTCATGGGCCAGCCGGGTCATCGGCAGCTTCCGCTCGGGGGTGCGCAGCAGTCTCAGCAGGACCTCCAGCCAGGGGCCGGGCAGGTCGACCCCGGCCACCGCGTCGACCCGTACCTCACGCTCGGTCCGGGTCCAGCCGTCCTGCAGCAGCCCGTAGAGACCGACCAGGTCGGCGTCGGAGATGTCTGCGGCGCCCGTGCCGCCGTCGGCCGGTCGCGCTGTCCGCTGTCCCATGGACCCACATTAGTCACCCTGCGGCGCGGGCCGGACACCGCGATCTCCGGCGCCCCGTCCGGTCCGGCGGTCGCCCGGGCGTCCGGTGGGCGGGGCAGCCCGCTCCGGGAGACGGCCCTCCGCTCCCGTCCCGCCGGTCCTCCCGGGTGCTGCGGGGGTGCGATCGGCCCCCGGGAGAGCGTGGGGCGGCTCGGGCCGGGGCGAAAGCGGCTACGGTGTGGCCCATGCCGGACTACCACGACGATCTCCGTCTCGCCCATGTCCTCGCCGACTCGGCGGACTCGGTCACCCTGGAGCGCTTCAAGGCGCTCGACCTGAAGGTCGAGACCAAGCCCGACCTGACCCCGGTGAGCGACGCCGACAAGGCCACGGAGGAACTGGTCAGCGGTGTCCTGCAGCGCGCCCGGCCGAGGGACGCCGTGATGGGCGAGGAGTTCGGCCGGCGGGGCAGCGGGCCGCGCCGCTGGGTCATCGACCCCATCGACGGCACCAAGAACTATGTGCGCGGGGTGCCGGTGTGGGCGACCCTGATCGCCCTGATGGAGCTGGGCCCGGACGGCGAGCAGCCGGTGGTGGGCATCGTCTCCGCCCCCGCCCTGGGCCGCCGCTGGTGGGCGGCGCGCGGCGCGGGCGCGTACACCGGGCGTGACCTGACCCGGGCGAGCAGGATCCGGGTCTCCTCGGTGTCCCGGATGGAGGACGCCTCGTTCTGCTACTCCTCGCTCTCGGGCTGGGAGGACCGCGGCCGCCTGGACCCCTTCCTGGACCTGACCCGGGCCTGCTGGCGCACCAGGGCGTACGGCGACTTCTGGTCGTACATGATGGTGGCCGAGGGCGCGGCGGACATCGCGGCGGAGCCGGAGCTGTCCCTGTGGGACATGGCCGCGCCGTGCATCGTGGTGCAGGAGGCGGGCGGGCGTTTCACCGGGCTGGACGGGGTGGACGGGCCCGGGGGCGCCGACGCGGCCGCGTCCAACGGG
>NZ_LIQR01000179.1 GCF_001418575.1 Peterkaempfera griseoplana | reverse complement strand
TGAGCTGTCCCCGCTGGACGTCTTCATCAAGTAAGTCCGCACGGACTGCGGTGGGGTGCCTGCCACGCACCCCACCGCGGTCCCTGTGACGGCCCATCGGGCCGCCCCCCTCCCCCGCCCGGCAACCGCAGACGGCGCCCCGACCAGGAGAGCCCGACCCATGCTCCGTTTCCTCGTTCGCCGAACACTCGGCGCGATCGTGATTCTGCTGATCATCAGCATCATCACCTACCTCCTGTTCTTCGCCATCCCCGCGGACCCCGCGCGGCTCTCCTGCGGCAAGGTGTGCACCCCCCAGAACCTGGCGCTGATCAGGCACAACATGGGCCTCGACAAGTCCGTGCCGGAGCAGTACTGGAACTGGCTCTCCTCGATCTTCGTCGGCCGTGACTTCCCCACCGGCCACTGCAGCGCTCCCTGCCTGGGCTACTCCTACGTCAAGCAGGAGATGATCACCCAGACGATCATGGACCGCTTCCCCACCACGCTCTCGCTGACCATCGGTTCCTCCGTGGTCTTCCTGATCTTCGGCGTCGGTATGGGCATGCTGGCCGCCTGGAAGCAGGGCAAGGCCCTCGACAAGATCGCCAGCTCCTCCTCGCTGGTCGCCTCCGCGATGCAGATCTACTTCGTCGGCCCGGTCGCGCTGTACTTCCTCGTCTACCAGACCCACTGGCTGCAGCAGCCCACCTATGTGCCGTTCACCCAGGACCCGATCGGCTGGTTCACCGGACTGCTGGTCCCCTGGCTGGTGCTCTCCCTGATCTGGACCGCCAACTACACCCGGATGACGCGCTCCTCGATGGTCGAGCAGCTCTCCGAGGACTATGTGCGGACCGCACGGGCCAAGGGCATGTCGGGCCTGACCGTCTTCCTGCGCTTCGCCTGGCGCGGCACCATCGGCACCATCATCACCATCTTCGGTGTGGACCTCGCCACCCTCCTCGGCGGCGCCATCATCACCGAGTCGACCTTCGACCTGCACGGCCTGGGCCAGCTGGCCATCGGCTCGGTCGTCGACTCCGACCTCTCCATGCTGGTCGGTGTCACCCTGGTGGCCGCCGCACTGATCGTCGTCTTCAACATCATCGTCGACGCGGCCTACGCCTTCATCGACCCGCGGATCCGGCTGGGCTGACCCGCCCCGCCGCCGAACACCCGCCGCCGAACACCCGCCGCCGAACCCAGACCTTCAGCACCGCACCGAGGAGCCCTGTCCATGACCACCCTGGCCAAGCCCGAGGAGGCCCCCGCGCCGTCCGGGGGTGCGTCCTTCCTCTCCGTCCGCGACCTGCAGGTGCGCTTCAGCACCGAGGACGGCGTGGTACGGGCCGTGGACGGCCTCTCCTTCGATGTGGAGCGGGGCACCACCCTCGGCATCGTCGGCGAGTCCGGCTCCGGCAAGTCGGTCACCAACCTGGCGATCCTCGGTCTGCACAACCCGGAGTCCACGGAGATCACAGGGTCGATCAACCTTGCCGGTCAGGAGCTGGTGGGAGCGCCCCGGCGCACCCTGGAGAAGCTCCGCGGCAACACCATGTCGATGATCTTCCAGGACCCGCTGACCGCGCTCTCGCCGTACCACACCATCGGCCGGCAGATCGGCGAGACCTTCCGCAAGCACACCGGTGCCAGCAAGAAGGAAGCCCGCGACCGCTCCATCGAGATGCTCACCAAGGTGGGCATCCCGCAGCCGCAGACCCGGGTGGACGACTACCCGCACCAGTTCTCCGGCGGTATGCGCCAGCGCGCCATGATCGCCATGTCCCTGGTGTGCGACCCCGACCTGCTGATCGCCGACGAGCCCACGACCGCCCTGGACGTCACCGTCCAGGCGCAGATCCTCGACCTGCTCAAGGACCTCCAGCAGGAGCTGGGCACCGCGATCATCCTGATCACCCACGACCTGGGCGTGGTCGCCAAGACCGCCCACAACGTGATGGTGATGTACGCGGGCCGGGCGGTGGAGCGCGGCACCGTCCGCGAGGTGCTCAAGGCCCCCCAGCACCCCTACGCCTGGGGCCTGCTGTCGTCGATGCCCAGCCTCGCCGGATCGGTGGACGTCCCGCTGCGTCCGGTCCGGGGCACTCCGCCGAGCCTGATCAATGTGCCGGCGGGCTGCCCGTTCAACCCCCGCTGCGACTTCAAGGAGGGTGTGCTCGGCGACCGCTGCACCACCGAGCGGCCCGAGATCTCCCCCGCGACCGGCCACGGCTCCGCCTGCCACCTGTCCGTGGGGCAGAAGCAGGACATCTTCATCGACCAGATCCAGCCGCGGCTCGGCTGAGGACCCTTCAACCGTCACCTTGGGGCGAACAAAGTGAACGATCAGCTGACCCTCAGCAAGGCCGACGGCCCGTCCCCGGCCACCCCCTCGGGGGAGCCGCTGCTCCAGCTCACCGGTGTGCAGAAGCACTTCCCGGTGATGGACGGCTTCCTCTTCAAGCGCCAGGTCGGCGCCGTGCACGCGGTGGACGGCATCGACCTCACCGTGGGCACCGGTGAGGCCGTGGGCCTGGTGGGCGAGTCCGGCTGCGGCAAGTCCACCACCGGCCGCCTGGTCACCCGGCTGCTGGAGCCCACCGGCGGACAGATCTCCTACCAGGGCAGGGACATCGCGCACGCCTCCCGCAAGGAGCTGATGCCGATCCGGTCCGAGATCCAGATGATCTTCCAGGACCCGTACTCCTCGCTCAACCCCCGGCAGACCGTGGGTGCCATCATCGGCGCCCCCATGGAGATCAACGGCATCAAGCCGGCCGGCGGGATCCAGAAGCGGGTGCAGGAGCTGCTGGAGACCGTGGGTCTCAACCCGGAGCACTACAACCGCTTCCCGCACGAGTTCTCCGGTGGTCAGCGGCAGCGCATCGGCGTCGCCCGCGCACTCTCCCTGGAGCCCAAGCTCATCGTCGCCGACGAGCCGGTCTCCGCGCTGGACGTCTCCATCCAGGCCCAGGTGGTCAATCTGCTGCAGCAGCTGCAGAAGGACCTCGGCATCGCCTTCCTGTTCATCGCCCACGACCTGGCCATCGTGCGCCACTTCTCGCAGCGCGTCGCGGTGATGTACCTGGGCAAGATCGTGGAGATCGCGGACCGCGCCTCGCTGTACGAGCGCCCGCGGCACCCGTACACCCATGCGCTGCTCTCCGCGGTGCCCGAGGCCGACCCGGACGACAACCGCGAGCGCATCCGGCTGGCCGGCGACGTCCCCTCGCCGATCAACCCGCCGTCGGGCTGCCGCTTCCGCACCCGCTGCTGGAAGGCGCAGGAGAAGTGCGCCACCGAGGAGCCGCCGCTGGTGCAGCTCTCCGGCAACGTCGCCGGGCACCTGACGGCCTGCCACTTCCCCGAGGAGCCCGGCGTCGCCGGCGGCAGGGACGTCGTCCTCGACCCGGCCCTCGCCGCCATGGAGGACGAGGCCGGCGCCGTCATCCCGGAGCCCCGCGACCAGCAGGACTGACCACCACGAGGTGAACGCTGCGGCGGGGGCCCGGACATCGTCCGGGCCCCCGCCGTTTCGCTGTTCAGGACCGGGTCACTTGTACTCGATCTTCCAGAGGTTGCTGTTGGCCTTGATCGGAGCCACGATGTTCACGGTGTAGTACACCTTGGTGGTCCTGCAGAGCCGGTCCCGCTGGACCTTCTTCACCGTGAAGCCCCTGGCCTCGTGGTACATCCTCAGCCGGCCGCGGGTCTTGCCCGCGACCTTCTTCACCGTGGCGGAGTAGGTCCATGAGCTGGACCTGGTCCACTGCTTGCCGATCGCCACGCTGAAGGAGGTGCTGGCCTTGGCGAAGATCACACCGGCATCGGCACCCACCGTGGCGGTGCCGGTGGCGCTCCAGGTGCCGGAGGCCGTCTTGTTGTACGTCAGGGTCACCCCCGGGGCGCCCCAGTCGCTGTACAGGTTGGTCGGCTCCCAGACGGTGTGCTTGTTGCTGATGCTGTAGTACGTGCCCGGGTCGCAGGCGACCGGGGTGGCCGCGGACGCGGCCTGGGCGAACACCACGGGTGTTCCCGAGACGAGTGCGGCCAGTGTGACGCCGACGATGGTCCTGCGCCCCGTGAAATGCCCGGCAATGCCTTGGCTGCCGGGCCGTCGTCAGGAACCTAGTCGTGAGGCGAAGGCGAAAGTAATCCATTTGAGTGAAACTTGAGCACAAAAGTTTCACGAAAACGGAATCCCCGGACTCACGTCGCGATGATGTCCTTCTCCTCGGCGAAGTGGCAGGCGGAGTCATGGGCGGCCTCGCCGTCGAGCCAGGAGGGGGGCGCCAGCGGGGGTTCCACCAGGGCGCACTTCTCCTGGGCCTTCCAGCAGCGGGTGCGGAAGCGGCAGCCGGACGGCGGGTTGGCCGGTGAGGGCACATCGCCCTCGAGCAGGATCCGTTCGCGATCCTCGCGGGCTTCGGGGTCGG
>NZ_LIQR01000178.1 GCF_001418575.1 Peterkaempfera griseoplana | reverse complement strand
AGATGTTTATAAGCGACAGGTGCCGGTCGACGCGTGGCATGGGCGTCCTTCCCGTACGGTGCGCGGACCCGGCGCACGGCGCCGGGAGTGGGGGAATGGGCACGGGCGGGCAGCGGATGCCACTGACCGGAGCATGGGAGCGCTCCCAAACACAGCGTGCTCGATGATGACGCCACCCCGGAGGGGTGTCAATGCATCGGGCGCCCAAGCACTACCGCAACGAGGACTCGGCAACCGCCCGCTGGGTAGCGGATCGCTATGAGCACCAAACGGCCGATGCTGCTGTGGGCGCTGTTGCTCGCCGTCGCGGCCGCGCTGCTCGGTCCGGTGGGCACGGCCCGCTCCGCGACCGGGATCGGCGAGGTCGCCTCGGCCCTGCGGCGGAACCCCGTCTATGTCGACCCGGCGGCCCCGGCCGGGATCTCCGCGGCGGACGCCGCCGCGCTCGCCGGCCGGATCAGAGCCACCGGGGTGCCGGTCTTCGTCGCGATACTGCCCGCCGACCCGGCCTACGGCGGCAACGCCGTCTTCGACCGGCTGCGGGCCGAGGTGGGGCGCCCGGGCGTCTACGCGGTCGCCCTGGGGACGCGGTTCGGAGCCGCCTCCGACTCCTCGGTGCTGCCGGGCGGTACGGCGCAGCAGCTGGCGCAGCGCAACATCCGGGACCACCCCGGCGACCCCGCGGCGATCCTGGACGGCTTCGTGGCCGATGTGGCCGCCGCCAAGGCGGCCCACCCGGCGCCCGCCGGCGGGGGCGGAGGCGGTGCGGGGCTGCTGGTCGGCGTGGTGGTGGTGCTGGCCGTCGTCGGAGGCGGACTGCTGCTGCTCCGTCGCCGTGCCCGCAGCCGCCGCAGCCGCCGGGAGCAGGCCGAGCTGCAGGAGGTGCGGGCCGCGGTGGACGAGGACATCACCGCCTACGGTGAGAGCCTCGACCGGCTGGACTTCGACCCGGGCGACCGTGCGGCCACCCCGGAGATGCTGGACGACTACGGTGACGCCCTGGACGCCTACGAACGGGCCAAACAGGCTCAGGCGGCGGCAGCCCACCCGCAGGACGTGCGCGCGGTGACCGCGGCACTGGAGGAGGGCAGGTTCGCCCTGGCCCGGCTGGAGGCCCGCCGCGCGGGCCGGGCCCTGCCGGAGCGCCGTCCGCCCTGCTTCTTCGACCCCCGCCACGGGCCCTCGGTGCGGGACGCCGAGTGGGCCCCGTCCGGAGGGGCGGTCCGTGCCGTGCCGGTGTGCGCGGCGGACGCGGCGCGGCTGGCGGACGGGCTGGATCCCGCGGTGCGCACCGTCCCCACGGCCGGAGGGCGGGTGCCCTACTGGGACGCGGGGCCGGCCTACGCCCCGTGGACGGTGGGCTACTTCGGCGGCTACGGCTCCATGCTGCTGCCCGGCCTGCTGGTGGGCACCGTGCTGGGCGGCAGTCTGGGCGGGCCCTGGGGCGACGGCGGCTGGGACGGCGGCTGGGGCAGTGGTGACTTCGGCGGCGGCTTCGGGGACGGCGGCGGGGGCGACGACTTCTCGGGCGGCTTCGGCGGCGGCCCGGGTGGTGACGGTGGCTTCGGGGGAGGCTTCGGCGGGGGCGACTCCGGCGGCGGCTTCTGACCGGCTTGCGTCCCGGCCCACTCCACAGGTGGCCGAACGAGCGGTCGTTCGGGTGGCCCACAGGCCCCCGGATGCCCGCCAGACGGGGCCGTCGCCCTGCCCGCGTGTGCTCGCGGACACCCGGGCGAGGTAGGGTCGTACTCGGTCGGGGACATCCCAATCCACCCCGTCGGCTTAGCGTCCGGCGTACCTCAGAGGAGATCGGTTCGTGACGATCCGGGTAGGCATCAACGGGTTCGGCCGCATCGGCCGCAACTTCTTCCGTGCGGCACTGGCCCAGGGCGCGGACATCGAGATCGTCGGTGTCAACGACCTGACCGACAACGCGACCCTGGCGCACCTGCTCAAGTACGACACCATTCTGGGCCGCCTCAACGCCGAGGTCACCCACTCCGGCGACTCCATCACCGTCGGCGGCAAGACCTTCAAGGCCATCGCCGAGCGTGACCCGGCCGCCCTTCCCTGGGGCGAGCTCGGCGCGGACATCGTGATCGAGTCGACCGGCATCTTCACCAAGGCGGAGGCTGCAAAGAAGCACGTCGCCGCCGGTGCCAAGAAGGTCATCATCTCGGCGCCCGCCTCCGACGAGGACATCACCATCGTGATGGGCGTCAACGAGGACAAGTACGACGCCGCCAAGCACACCATCATCTCCAACGCCTCGTGCACCACCAACTGTGTGGCGCCGATGGCCAAGGTGCTGCTGGAGAACTTCGGCATCGTCAAGGGCCTGATGACCACGGTCCACGCGTACACCAACGACCAGGTCATCCTGGACTTCCCGCACAAGGACCTGCGCCGCGCCCGCGCCGCCGCGCAGAACATCATCCCGACCTCGACGGGTGCCGCCAAGGCGACCTCGCTGGTCATCCCCGAGCTCAAGGGCAAGCTGGACGGCATCGCCATGCGCGTCCCGGTCCCCACCGGCTCGGTCACCGACCTGGTGGTCACCCTGGAGCGCGAGGTCACCAAGGACGAGGTCAACGCGGCCTTCCAGAAGGCCGCCGAGGGCGCGCTCAAGGGCATCCTGGCGTACAGCACGGACCCGATCGTGTCCTCGGACATCGTGAACGAGCCCGTCTCCTGCACCTTCGACTCGCCGCTCACCATGGCCCAGGGCAACCAGGTCAAGGTCGTCGGCTGGTACGACAACGAGTGGGGCTACTCCAACCGTCTGGTCGACCTGGCCGGCTACATCGGCGAGCGGCTCTGACCACCGCGGGCTGACGAGATGTCAGGGACAGGGCCCGGACGGCGCGCACCGCGCCCGTCCGGGCCCTGTCCCCTGTCCCGCCCGCACCGCGGGCGCACCCTCTGCGCGTAGTTGCCACCGGTGGCCCGCCGCCGCGCCGCCGACCTGCTCCACCGTCCCCACCCAGGAGACTCCACCGTGAAGACCATCGACGACCTGGACGTCGCCGGCCGGCGGGTGTTCGTCCGTGCCGACCTCAACGTCCCGCTCTCCGGTGAGACGATCACCGACGACGGCCGGATCCGCGCCGTCGCCCCGACCATCGCCAAGCTGGCCCAGTCCGGTGCCAAGGTGATCGTCGCCTCCCACCTGGGCCGTCCCAAGGGCGCCCCGGACCCGCAGTACTCGCTGGCCCCGGTCGCCCGCCGCCTGGCGGAGCTGCTGGGCCGCGACGTGGCCTTCGCCACCGACACCGTGGGCGAGAGCGCCCGGGCCACCACGGCCGACCTGGCCGACGGCCAGGTCGCGCTGCTGGAGAACCTGCGCTTCAACGCCGGCGAGACCAGCAAGGACGACGCCGAGCGCGGCGCCTTCGCCGACGCGCTGGCCGCGCTGGCCGACCTCTACGTCGGCGACGGCTTCGGCGCGGTGCACCGCAAGCACGCCTCGGTCTACGACCTCCCGGCCCGGCTGCCGCACGCCGCCGGCCAGCTGATCGCCACCGAGGTGGGGGTGCTCAAGCGGCTCACCGAGGAGGTCTCCCGCCCGTACGCGGTGGTCCTCGGCGGCTCCAAGGTCTCCGACAAGATCGGCGTCATCGAGAACCTGCTGGACAAGGCCGACCGCATCCTGATCGGCGGCGGCATGGTCTTCACCTTCCTCAAGGCCAAGGGCTACGAGGTCGGCTCCAGCCTGCTGCAGGAGGACCAGATCCCGGTCGTCCAGGAGTACCTGGAGCGCGCCGAGAAGGCCGGTGTGGAGTTCGTCCTCCCGGTCGACGTCGCCGTCTCCGGCTCCTTCCCGGACGTCAAGACCGGCGCCCCGGTGGCGGACTTCGAGGTGGTCCCCGCCGACGCCATGCCCGAGGGCAAGCTCGGCCTGGACATCGGCCCGGAGAGCGGCCGCCTCTTCGCCGCCAAGCTGGCCGACGCCGCCACCGTGTTCTGGAACGGCCCGATGGGCGTCTTCGAGCACCCGGCCTTCGCCGAGGGCACCAAGGCCGTCGCACAGGGCCTGCTCGACAGCCCGGCCTTCACCGTGGTCGGCGGCGGCGACTCCGCCGCGGCCGTCCGCACCCTGGGCTTCGACGAGACGAAGTTCGGGCACATCTCGACGGGCGGCGGTGCCAGCCTCGAGTACCTCGAGGGCAAGACGCTTCCCGGCCTCGCCGCACTGGAGGACTGAACCGATATGAGCGAGACCACTCGCACCCCGCTGATGGCGGGCAACTGGAAGATGAACCTCAACCACCTCGAGGCCATCGCCCACGTCCAGAAGCTCGCCTTCGCGCTCACCGACAAGGACTACGAGGCGGTCGAGGTCGCGGTGCTGCCGCCGTTCACCGACCTGCGCTCGGTGCAGACCCTGGTCGACGGCGACAAGCTGAAGATCCGCTACGGCGCCCAGGACATCTCCGCCCATGACTCCGGTGCCTACACCGGCGAGATCTCCGGGCCGATGCTGGCCAAGCTGAAGTGCACCTATGTGGCCATCGGCCACTCGGAGCGCCGCCAGTACCACTGTGAGGACGACCAGGTCGTCAACACCAAGGTCAAGGCCGCCTTCCGCAACGGCATCGTGCCGATCCTCTGCGTCGGCGAGGGCCTGGACGTCCGCAAGGCCGGCGAGCAGGTGACCTTCACCCTGGCCCAGGTCGACGGTGCGCTGGCCGGGATCCCGGCCTCCGACGCCGAGCAGATCGTGATCGCCTACGAGCCGGTGTGGGCCATCGGCACCGGTGAGGTGGCCACCCCCGAGGACGCCCAGGAGGTCTGCGGTGCCATCCGCGCCCGCCTGGCCGAGCTCTACGACGCGGACCTCGCGGGCAAGGTCCGTATCCTGTACGGCGGTTCGTGCAAGTCCTCCAACGCCCCGGGGATCATGGCCAAGCCCGATGTGGACGGCGCCCTGATCGGCGGGGCGGCCCTGGACGCCGAGGACTTCGTCAAGATCGTGCGCTTTCGCGACCAGGCGGTAGGCTGACCGCTGTCGGCTGCCATAGGGTGCCTGTGACATTGTGACGGGGCCGGACCCAGCGCGGTCCGGCCCCTTCCTACCGGAACGAGAGAGTTGGTCCCGTCGTGATCCTCGGGTTCTCGATCGCGCTGATCGTCTTCAGCATGCTGATGATCCTCCTGGTGCTGCTGCACAAGGGGAAGGGCGGCGGCCTGTCCGACATGTTCGGCGGCGGCATGTCCTCCTCCATCGGCGGCTCCTCGGTGGCCGAGCGCAACCTGGACCGCATCACCATCGTGCTGGGGATCTGCTGGTTCGCCTGCATCGTGGTGCTGTCGCTGCTGCTGAAGTACAAGTAGCACACCGGCCTTCCGCGGCCGAAGACTGACGGGTGCTCTGCTGCTCGCTTATCCTGGTCGGAGGCCTGCTCCCGCCGGTGGCTTCGCCGTCCCCTGGAGGCGGTGCGGACGTACCGTCCGCTCGTCCGTACACTGGGACGACCTCGCCGCCACCCAGCGGTCGCCCGCCTGCCGCACGGGCCCGGTCTTGCGGGGAGTCGGCCGAGATTGCATCGCACCAGAGCGCAGGGAGTCAGACCGTGGCAAGTGGCAACGCCATCCGTGGCAGCAGGGTCGGGGCCGGGCCGATGGGTGAAGCGGAGCGCGGCGAGTCCGCACCGCGGATCCGCATCTCCTTCTGGTGCGCCAACCAGCACGAGACGCGCCCCAGCTTCGCCTCCGACGCAGCCGTCCCCGAGACCTGGGACTGCCCCCGCTGCGGTTTCCCGGCCGGCCAGGACCAGGACAACCCCCCGGCCCCGCCGCGCACCGAGCCGTACAAGACGCACCTCGCCTATGTGCGCGAGCGGCGCAGTGACGCCGACGGCGAGGCGATCCTCGCCGAGGCGCTGGCCAAGCTCCGCGGCGAGATCTGAGCGGAGTCCCGCGGGCACATCCCCTCACCATGTGTCCGGGACCCGTACGTCCCCGGCCCGTCCGGCACGGGCGGTCCCGTACGTCCGGGGCACGGGGTGGCGCGGTCGGCCAGGCACCCGCAGCGCCGGGTCCGGGGTCCGGTGACCCCGGGGATGCGTGACCGGCCGGCCGGTACGACCGTGCCTCCCCGTGCCGCCGTCCGGAGGGCTCAGCCGACCGGGTACGGCGGCAACGCCGTCATGGGCATCTGCTGCACCGCGATCTGCGGGACGGCGACCTGCGGCAGCACCCCCGGTGGGAGCTGGGCGGGCGCCGGCAGGGCCGCAGGCAGCGGAGCGGTGGGCCAGCCGGGAGCGGCCCCGGCGCCGTAGAGCACGGCGAGCATGCCGGACACCAGCCGCCGCTGGTCGTCGACGGGCCGTACCACCAGCTGCAGGAAGCGGCTGCTCATCCCCAGCCGGTCGCCGCACTCGCGGATGAGGACGCCGTGCTCGGCGAGGAGCGCGTCGCGCAGCCTGCCCCCGTCCACGCCCTCCGGCAGCCGGGTGAGCAGGAAGTTGGCCTGTGAGGGCAGCACACCCAGTCCGGGCACCGCCTGCAGGTTCTGGAACATCGCCCGGCGGTCGCGGGCCACCAGACGCAGGCTCTCCCGGTACTCCGCCAGGTGGTCCCGGAGCAGGAACACCAGCGCCTGCGCAAAGGAGTTGAGGTTCCCTCGGGGCAGGGCGCCGCGGACCGTCCCGGCGAGTGCGGGGTTGGCCACCAGACAGCCCAGGCGCACCCCGTGCAGGCCGAAGTTCTCGTCCAGGCTCCTCAGCACCACGGCATTGGGCCGCAGCACCGCCTGGTCGGCGACGGAGGGGGCCGGTTCCGCGTCGGTGAAGTCGACGAAGGACTCGTCCACCACCACCAGGTCCAGGCCGCCCAGGGCGTCGAGCAGCCGCAGCACCTCGCTGCGGGGCAGGTGGTTGCCGTCGGGAGTGTTGGGGTTGCAGACCACGGCGGCGCGGGAGCCGCGCTGACGGACGAAGCCCACGAAGGCGTCGACGTCCAGCCGGAAGCCGTCCTCCTCACGCAGCGGGAACATGTCGACCCGCCTGCCGGTCTTCATCGGCCGGTCGGTCCAGCGGCCGAAGGTGGGCACCGGGACGGCGACGCTCTCCCCCAGCAGCAGCCGGTCGATCCAGGTGGTCAGCTCGGTGGAGCCGTTGCCCATGGCCACGGTCCGCGGGTTGAGGCCGAGCGCCGCGCATGCCTCGGCGGTGATCGCGGCGCTGTCGCTCGGGTGGTACGTGAGGATGTCGACCATGCCCTGCCGCAGCTGCTCCAGCATCGGTGCGGTGGGGAAGTAGGGGTTGCAGGGGACGCAGAAGTCGACCAGGTCGGTACGCCGGCCGCGCAGCGCCCGCTGCAGCGCGAACCAGGACGGGCTGTGGGCGGCCTGGTGGAGCAGCGGGGTGTCGGGAGCGTGGGCCATGTCCGGGGTTCTCCTCCCGGGGGCGGGCAGCCTGCCCCCCGCCCCCGTCGGCGGACAGTGCGGGTTCTCCGGGACGGGAGCGGCTCCGGAGCCCGGCGTTCCCTACGCGTCCCGGCCGCCGCGGGTTCAGGACGCCTGACCCGGTGCCGCGCCGCCGCGGGCCCGCAGCGGCTGCGGCGTCGCCCAGTCGGCCCCGGGAATTCGGCCGCCGTTGAGCCTCCCGCAATCCGGGGGCGCGGCCCGGCGGTGTACGACTGGTGGCCGCGCGTCCCTGGTTCGGCCGCACGGCGGCCGGGCAGGCGGCTCCTGACGGTCCGGGATCGATTAGTTTGGATCCTGCAGTCAGCAGGCCGACCGGGCTGACCAGGGACGACGGCGTCGCTGGCGGGAGCGTCCCGAGGGCCCGCGCTCCGCTCCGGCCCGCCCCTGCGCGGTAGAGCCGATGACGAGGAGAAGTGGACGGATGTCCGACAAGAACATGCACGGCGGTACCCGGCTGGACCGGACCCCGGAGTGGGCCGCACTGGCCAAGCACCGCGAGGAGCTGGGGGACACGCATCTGCGGACCCTCTTCGCGGACGACCCGGGACGCGCCGAGCGGTACACCGTCCAGGTGGGCGACCTTCAGCTGGATTACGCCAAGCACCTGGTGACGGACGAGACGCTGCAGCTGCTGCGTGAACTCGCCCGCGCCCGCGGGGTGGCCGAGCTGCGCGACGCCATGTTCCGCGGCGAGAGGATCAACACCACCGAGAACCGCGCCGTGCTGCACACCGCGCTGCGCGCCCCCAGGGACGCCGTGGTGGAGGTGGACGGGGAGAACGTCGTCCCGGCCGTGCACGAGGTGCTGGACCGGATGTCCTCCTTCGCCGACGCGGTCCGCGGCGGCATGTGGGTCGGCCACACCGGACGGCGCATCAGGAACGTGGTCAACATCGGCATCGGCGGTTCCGACCTCGGTCCCGCCATGGCCTACGACGCGCTGCGGCCCTTCACCGACCGCTCGCTGACCTTCCGTTTCGTCTCCAACGTGGACGGCGCGGACCTGCACGAGGCGGTCCGCGACCTCAACCCGGAGGAGACCCTCTTCATCGTCTCCTCCAAGACCTTCACCACCATCGAGACCATCACCAACGCCACCGCTGCCCGCAAGTGGCTGCTGGACGGTCTGGGCGGGGACGGAAGCGCGGTCGCCATGCACTTTGTGGCGGTCTCCACCAACGCCGAGGAGGTGGCGAAGTTCGGTATCGACACCACCAACATGTTCGGGTTCTGGGACTGGGTGGGCGGCCGCTACTCCTACGACTCCGCCATCGGCCTCTCGCTGATGATCGCCATCGGCCCGGAGCGCTTCCGTGAGATGCTGGCCGGCTTCCACCTGGTCGACGAGCACTTCCGCACCGCCGCCCCGGAGGCCAACGCCCCGCTGCTGATGGGTCTGCTGGGGGTCTGGTACGGGCAGTTCTTCGACTCCCAGGCGCATGCGGTGCTCCCGTACAGCCACTACCTCTCCCGCTTCACCGCCTACCTCCAGCAGCTGGACATGGAGTCCAACGGCAAGTCGGTGGACCGCGAGGGACGCCCGGTGGACTGGCAGACCGGCCCGGTGGTGTGGGGAACCCCCGGTACCAACGGCCAGCACGCTTATTACCAGCTGCTGCACCAGGGCACCAAGACCATCCCGGTGGACTTCATCGGCTTCGCCCGCCCCGTGGCCGAACTCGGCGAACTGGCCGGACAGCACGACCTGCTGATGGCCAACCTCTTCGCCCAGGGCCAGGCCCTGGCCTTCGGCAAGACCTCCGAGGAGGTCGCGGCCGAGGGCGTCCCCGCAGAGCAGGTGCCGCACCGCACCTTCCGCGGCAACCACCCCTCCACCACCGTCCTCGCCGCCGAGCTCAGCCCGTCCGTGCTCGGCCAGCTGGTCGCCCTCTACGAGCACAAGGTGTTCGTCCAGGGCGCGATCTGGGGCATCAACTCCTTCGACCAGTGGGGCGTGGAGCTGGGCAAGGTGCTCGCCAAGCGCATCGAGCCCGCCCTCACCGAGGGCGCCGAGGTGCCCGGTCTGGATGCCTCCACGGCCGCGCTGGTGAACCGCTACCGCACCCTGCGCGAGCGCTGATCCGGCCGTCCGGCCCCGCGCCCCGGCACCCGGGGTGCGGGGCCGGGGTGTCAGCGCCGCACCCAGGAGACCTCGAGGGAGAGCGCCAGACGGCGCCCGGCCATCCCGCGGGCCGCGGTCACCCCGAAGGCGGTGCGGTCGATCCGGGTCGTGGCCAGGACGGTGAACCCGTCCTGCGACAGCGTGGACCGCTCGATCGCCAGGCTGACCGGCCGGGTGACCCCGCACACGGTGAGGGTGCCCCGCAGGGTGCTGCCCGCCGGCCCCTCGGAGACGAAGACCATGACGGGGTGGCGGCTCGTGTCGAGGAACCGCGCCGACCGTACGGCGCCGTCCCGCTGGGCACTGCCGCTGTCGATGCTCGCCGCATCGACCTCCACCCGGACGCCGGAGCGGGCGAGCGGCTCGGCGACGTCGAGCGTCCCGCCGCGCAGGGCGAAGGTGCCGTGCACCGGCAGCAGCCCGAACAGATGGCGGGTGGTGAAGCGGACGGTGGAGCCTTCGGGGTCGATCTCGTAGCGGCCCAGCCGGGGTACCGCCAGTGCCTGGTCCTGTCGTGTGTCCATGCCTCCATTGCACGGCCGGCCGAGGGCCGTGCGGCAGGGCGGGAGGAAGGGTCCCGGTACGACGAAGGGCCGGTCCTGCGGATCGGCGTACGACTTTCGTAGGGTCCGGCCCCCGCCGGAGTGTCCGAGGCGGACCCCGCCCGCGCACGGATGCCCTACCGTGGCGGCATGACTGACGGTCCGTGGCACTGCCGGCACCCGGTTGCCGTGGATGCGGCGATCGCGGTCCTCTTCGCCCTGCTGGACACCGGGATGACCCTGCTGGGCGCGACCTGGTGGCCGGCCCACCCGGGGACCCTCGCCCGGGTCCTGCTGGGCGTGCAGGCGGCGGCCTGTCTCTCGCTCACCGCACGCCGCCGGGCACCCGTCACGGTGGTCGCCGTCCTGGGCGCCTTCACCCTGGCGGTGACGCTGCTGGTCTCGCCCGCCGGGCTGCTGACACCCGCACACCCGGGCAATGTGTGGGCGCCCTACGCGACGGCGCTGGCGGCCTACGGACCGTTCTTCCACCCCCGGCACCGGCGCAGCCGGCGGACCCCGATCGCCGTGTTCGCGGTCTTCACGGTCGTCGTCACCCGGGCCTGGGAGCCGTCGGTCGCCGTCATCAGCATCGGGCTGCTCCGCACCGCCCTGGGACCGCTGCTGGCCTTCTACTTCGACGCCCGCAGACGGCTGGTGCAGGCCCTCACCGAGCGCGCCGAGCGCGCCGAGCGGGAGCGGCACCTGCTCGCCGAGCAGGCACGCACCGAGGAGCGCAACCGGCTGGCCGGCGAGATGCACGACGTGGTCACCCACCGGGTCAGCCTGATGGTGCTGCAGGCCGGAGCGCTGCGGGTGACCGCGGGCGACGAGGCGACCCGGCAGGCGGCGGAGGAGCTGCGGGCGGCCGGCTGCCAGGCACTGGAGGAACTGCGGGACCTGGTGGGCATCCTGCGCACCGCACCGGACAGCGAGCAGACGCCCTCGACCTGGGGCTTCGCCAACCTGGTCGCGGAGTCCGCCGCGGTGGGGACCCCCGCCGAGCTGGTCGAGCAGGGCGACCGGACGCTGGCCTCGCCGCTCGTCGGACGCACCGCCTACCGCATCGTCCGGGAGGCGCTGACCAATGTGCGCAAGCACGCCCCCGGCGCGCGGGTGACCGTGCGGATCGAGTACGAGGAGACACAGGTGCGGCTCAGCATCCGCAACACACCCCCCACTGAGGACCCCGGCAGTCTCGCCGCGACCGGCTCCGGGCTGGGCATCGCGGGCCTGCGCCAGCGGATCGAGCTGGTCCACGGCACCCTGCGCGCCGGACGCGCCCCCGACGGCGGCTTCTGCGTGGAGGCCGTGCTGCCCTCCTATGTGCCCACGGCCGGGACGGCGGTGTGACCCATGGCCGGGGTCCGGGTGGTGGTCGTGGACGACGAGCCGATGGTCTGCGGCTTCCTGCGGACGATCCTCGGCTCCGCGGGCGACATCGAGGTGGTGGACGAGGCACATGACGGCGCGTCCGGTGTCGAGGCGGTACGGCGCAGCCGCCCCGACGTGGTCCTGATGGATCTGCGGATGCCCGGCATGGACGGGATCACCGCGATCGAGCACATCGTCCGGCTCGCCGACCCGCCGGCCGTCGTGGTGCTGACCACCTTCGACGCCGACCAGTACGTGCTGCGCGCCCTGCGGGCCGGCGCCGTGGGCTTCCTGGTCAAGTCCACACCGCCGGAGGACCTGATCGGCCTGGTGCGGGTCGCCGCCGACGGGCATGTGGTGCTCTCCCCGGCCGCGGCCCGCAGGCTCGTCGCCGCGTCGGCGGACAGCCTCTCCGTCCGGGACCGTGCCCGGCAGCTGGTGGGGTCGCTGACCGCACGCGAGGCGGAGGTGCTCGGCTGTCTCGGCGAGGGGCTCTCCAATGCGCAGATCGCGGCCCGGCTGTATCTGTCGGAGGCCACGATCAAGGGGTATGTGTCACGCACGCTGGACAAGCTGGGGTGTGTCAACCGCACCCAGGCGGGCCTGATCGCCCATGACGCCGGCATCCTGGACCGCCCAGACCCCCGGCCCTGAGCGGCGGCCCGGCCCCGGGGCGGTTGCGGGCGGCTGCGGGCGGCTGTGTACAGCGAAAGGGGCGCGGGGAGGCGCGCGGGCGACCGTTCCCCCGGGGGGAGGACGGTCGCGCGGCTCCCCGCGCCCCTGCGCGGTGTCCGGTCAGGACGGCGGATAGAGCTCCGGCGGGATGTCGGCCGCCGCCGCCCGGTCCAGCAGCCACAGGGTGCGGCTGCGTCCGTGGGCGCCGGAGGCCGGGGCCTGGAGCTCCCCGGGGCCGGACAGGGCCAGGGCCACCGCCTCGGCCTTGTCCGCTCCGGCGGCCAGCATCCACACCTCACGCGCCGCCCGGATCGCGGGCAGGGTGAGGGAGACACGGGTCGGCGGAGGCTTGGGAGCGCCGTGCACACCCACCACGGTGCGCTCGGTCTCCCGCACCGCGGGGTGCTCGGGGAAGAGCGACGCCACATGGGTGTCCGGCCCGAGGCCCAGCAGCAGCACGTCGAACGACGGCACCGCAGCGTGGTCCTCCGGGCCGGCCGCCCCGGCCAGCTCCGCGGCGTAACGCTCCGCCGCGGCCTCGACGTTCTCCCCGTCGGGACCGTCGGCGGCGGGCATGGCGTGCACCCGCGACGGATCCAGCGGGACCAGGTCCAGCAGCGCCTCGCGGGCCTGGGTGACATTGCGCTCCGGATCGCCCTCCGGCAGGTACCGCTCGTCTCCCCACCACAGGTCCAGCCGGGCCCAGTCCACCGCGTCGCGGGCGGGCGACGCAGCGATGGCGGAGAGCAGCGCATTGCCGTTGCGGCCGCCCGTCAGCACCACCGAAGCGGTGCCGCGGGCGGCCTGCACATCCACGATGTGCGTGATCAGCCGGGCGGCTGCGGCCTCGGCCATCAGCTCCTTGTCCCGGTGGACCACGATCTGCGGAGGCAGCGTCACGACCCGCTCCGCTTGGTGCGCCTGGCGGACGCGGTCTTCTTCGCCGGGGTCCCGGCGACCTTGGCCGTCACCCTGGTGCCGGAGGCGGTACTGGCGGCGCTGGTGGCCGCCTTGGCCGGGGCGGAGGACGGCTCCGCCGCAGGCCCGGTCTGGCCGGGCTCCAGCAGCTTGTCCACCCCGGTGCGCACCGCGGAGGCGTAGATGTCGTCCGGGTCGAGCCGCCGCAGCTCCTCGGCGATCAGGTCGGCGGTCTCCCGCCGCTTGAGCGCCACCTGGCGGTCCGGCTGCGCGGGCATGCTGAGCGTCGCCATCAGCCCGTCGCCGCGGTCCAGCACCACGTCGCCGCCCTCGGTGCGCAGCCGCACCGCGGTCAGGCCGGGGCCGTTGCTGACCACCCGCTCCACCGGGATCTTCAGCCGGTTGGCGAGCCACATCCCCAGCAGCTCCACACTGGGGTTGTACGACTCACCCTCCACCACGGCGGAGGTGACCCAGGCGCGCCGCTGGTCCATCGCGGCGGCCAGCATGGAGCGCCAGGGGGTGATCCGGGTCCAGGCCAGGTCGGTGTCGCCGGGGGTGTAGTTCTGCGCCCGTACGCCCAGGGCCTGCACCGGGGACTCGGCGGTGAGGGCGTCGGTGATCCGGCGCTGGGCGAGGGCGCCCAGCGGGTCGGCCGCCGGGTTCTCCGGGGCGTTCTCCGGCCACCAGACCACCACCGGGGCGTCCGGCAGCAGCAGGGGGAGCACCACCGACTGGGCGTGGTTGGCCAGCTCGCCGTGCAGGCGCAGCAGGACCGTCTCGCCGGTGCCGGAGTCGGACCCCACCCGGATCTCGGCGTCGAGCCGGGTCTCCGCGCGGGCCCTGGGGGAGCGCCCGGGGCGCTTGATGACCGCGAGGATCCGGGAGGGGTGCTCCCGGGAGGCCTCGGCGGCCGCCTTGAGCGCGTCGTAGGCGCTGCCCTCGTCGGTGACGACGACCAGGGTGAGGACCATGCCGATGGCGGCGGTGCCGATGGAGCGGCGGGCCTCCGTCAGGGCAACGTTGATCTTGCTGGACGTGGTGTCCGTCAGGTCGGTCTTCATGGCCGCCGCCAGCTCCGTCCGTCTCGTGCGAGCATCTCGTCGGCCTCCTTGGGGCCCCAGGTGCCCGCCTGGTACTCGGCCGGCCTGCCGTGCTTCTCCCAGTACTCCTCGATGGGGTCGAGGATGTTCCAGGAGAGCTCGACCTCCTGGTGGCGGGGGAAGAGGTTGGCGTCGCCGAGCAGCACGTCCAGGATGAGCCGCTCGTACGCCTCGGGGCTGGACTCGGTGAAGGACTCGCCGTAGGCGAAGTCCATGGTGACGTCACGGACCTCCATGGCCGTGCCCGGCACCTTGGAGCCGAACCGCACGGTGACGCCCTCGTCCGGCTGCACCCGGATGACCAGGGCGTTCTGCCCCAGCTCCTCGGTGGCGTAGGAGTCGAACGGCAGGTACGGGGCGCGCTGGAAGACCACCGCGATCTCGGTGACCCGGCGGCCCAGCCGCTTGCCGGTGCGCAGGTAGAACGGCACCCCGGCCCAGCGGCGGGTGTTGACCTCCAGCTTGACGGCGGCGTAGGTGTCGGTCTTGGAGTTGGGGTCGATGCCGTCCTCGTCCAGGTAGCCGATCACCTCCTCGCCGCCCTGCCAGCCGTGGGTGTACTGGGCGCGCACGGTGTGCTTGCCCAGGTCCTCGGGCAGCCGCACGGCACCCAGCACCTTGATCTTCTCCGCGACCAGGGCGTCCGCCTCGAAGGAGGCGGGCTCCTCGATGGCGGTCAGGGCGAGGAGCTGCAGCAGGTGGTTCTGGATGACGTCGCGGGCGGAGCCGATGCCGTCGTAGTACCCCGCGCGGCCGCCGATGCCGATGTCCTCGGCCATGGTGATCTGGACGTGGTCGACGTACGACCGGTTCCAGATCGGCTCGAACATGGTGTTGGCGAAGCGCAGCGCCAGGATGTTCTGGACCGTCTCCTTGCCCAGGTAGTGGTCGATCCGGAAGACCTCGTTGGGCGGGAAGACCTGGTGCACGACCTTGTTGAGCTCGCGTGCCGAGGCCAGGTCGTGGCCGAAGGGCTTCTCGATCACCGCGCGGCGCCAGGAGCCCTCCGGCGGGTCGGCGAGGCCGTGCTTCTTCAGCTGCTCGACGACCTTGGGGAAGAACTTCGGCGGCACCGAGAGGTAGAAGGCGAAGTTGCCTCCGGTGCCCTGGGCCTTGTCCAGGTCCTGGATGGTGGTGCGCAGCGTGTCGAACGCCTCGTCGTCGTCGAACTCGCCGGGGACGAAGCGCATGCCCTTGGCCAGCTGCTGCCAGACCTCCTCGCGGAAGGGGGTCCGGGCATGCTCCTTGACCGCGTTGTGGACGACCTCCGCGAAGTCCTCGTCCGCCCAGTCGCGGCGGGCGAAGCCGACCAGGGAGAAGCCCGGGGGCAGCAGCCCACGGTTCGCCAGGTCGTAGACGGCGGGCATCAGCTTCTTGCGCGACAGGTCGCCGGTGACGCCGAAGATGACCAGACCGGACGGCCCCGCGATGCGGGGAAGACGCCGGTCGGCGGGGTCCCGCAGCGGGTTGCGCTGCGGGAGCCCTGCTGAATCTGACTTGCTCACGGGTAGTGGCCCCAATTCGTCAGACGGCTGTGGGGAGCTGGGTCACTTGGCGGGCTTCTTGGCGAAGTCCGCAAGCGAGGCGGTGATCGTGTCCAGCAGCTCCACCCAGGAGGTCTCGAACTTCTCGACGCCCTCGTCCTCCAGCACCTGGACGACGTCGTCGTAGTCGACGCCGGCCGCGGCGATGGCGTCCATGTCGGCCTTGGCCTGGGCGTAGGAGCCGGTGATGGTGTCACCGGTGATCTCGCCGTGGTCCGCGGTGGCCAGGAGGGTCGCCTCGGGCATGGTGTTGACCGTGCCGGGCGCGACCAGCTCGGTCACGTACAGGGTGTCCGGCAGCGCCGGGTCCTTGACGCCGGTGGACGCCCACAGCGGGCGCTGCGGCTTGGCGCCGGCGGCCTCCAGTGCCTTCCAGCGGTCGGAGGCGAAGACCTCCTCGTAGGCCTGGTAGGCCAGCCGGGCGTTGGCGATGCCGGCCTTGGAGCGCAGCGCCTTGGCCTCGCCGCCGATCTTGTCCAGCCGCTTGTCGATCTCGGTGTCGACGCGGGAGACGAAGAAGGACGCCACCGACTCGATGGTGGACAGGTCGTGGCCGTTGGCCTTGGCCTTCTCCAGACCGGTGAGGAAGGCGTCCATCACGGCCCGGTACCGCTCCAGGGAGAAGATCAGCGTGACGTTGACGCTGATGCCCTCACCCAGGGTGTCGGCGATGGCGGGCAGGCCGGCCTTGGTCGCGGGGATCTTGATGAAGACGTTGGGACGGTCCACCAGCCACCACAGCTGCCGCGCCTCGGCGAAGGTGGGCTCGGTCTTGTGCGCCAGCCGCGGGTCCACCTCGATGGAGACTCGGCCGTCGCGGCCGTTGCTGGCGTCGTACACGGGGCGCAGCACGTCGGCCGCCTCACGGACGTCCGCGGTGGTGATCATACGGACGGCCTCGTCCGTGGTCACACCGCGCACCGCGAGGTCGCGGAGCTGCTCGTCGTAGGAGTCGTCCTTGCCGCCGATGGCCTTCTGGAAGATGGTCGGGTTGGTGGTGACACCGACCACGTGCTTGTCGCGCACCAGCTCGGCCAGGTTGCCGGTGTTCAGCCGCTTGCGGCTGAGGTCGTCCAGCCAGATGGCCACGCCTTCGTCGCTGAGGCGCTTGAGTGCGTCGGTCATGATCGCTACTTCCTCTTCGTCGTCTCGCCGATGCCGGGGGCCGGGCCGCGTACCGTGCGTGCGGGCAGGTACGCGGCCCGTGACCTCGGGGTTCAGCGCGTTGCTGCGGTGATCGAGTCGTGGGCGGCGGCGACCACGGCCTCGGGGGTGATGCCGAACTGCTCGAACAGGATCTGGTAGTCGGCGGAGGCGCCGTAGTGCTCCAGCGACACGGACCGGCCGCTGTCGCCGACGATCTCGCGCCAGCCCTGGGCGATACCGGCCTCGACCGAGACCCGGGCCTTGATGTCGGGCGGGAGCACGGCGTCGCGGTAGGACTCGTCCTGCTCGTTGAACCATTCCACGGACGGCATCGAGACCACGCGGGTCGGGATGCCGTCGGCCTCCAGCGCCGTACGGGCCTTGACGGCCAGCTGCAGCTCGGAGCCGGTGCCGATCAGGATGACCTGGGGACGGCCGGAGGAGGCCTCCTGGAGGACGTAGCCACCGCGGGCGGCGCCCTCGGCGGAGGCGAACTCGCCGCTCTCCCGGTCGTAGGTCGGCACGTTCTGGCGGGTCAGCGCAAGGCCGGTCGGGCCGGGCTTGCTGCTGTGGCGCTCCAACACGGTCCGCCACACCACGGCGGTCTCGTTGGCGTCGCCGGGACGGACCACGGACAGCCCCGGGATGGCGCGCAGCGCGGCCAGGTGCTCGATCGGCTGGTGGGTGGGGCCGTCCTCGCCGAGGCCGATGGAGTCGTGCGTCCACACATAGGTGACCGGCAGCTTCATCAGCGCGGCGAGGCGCACGGCGGGGCGCATGTAGTCGGAGAACACCAGGAAGGTGCCGCCGAAGATGCGGGTGTTGCCGTGCAGCGCGATGCCGTTCATGGTGGAGCCCATGGCGTGCTCGCGGATGCCCCAGTGCACGGTGCGGCCGTAGGGCGAGGCGCCCGGCAGCGGGTTGCCCTCGGGGAGGAAGGAGGAGCCCTCCTCGATGGTGGTGAGGTTGGACTCCGCCAGGTCGGCCGAGCCGCCCCACAGCTCCGGGACCACCGGGCCGAGGGCGTGCAGCACGTCACCGGAGGCCTTGCGGGTGGCGACGCCCTTCTCGCTGGCGGGGAAGGACGGGACGGCCTTCTCCCAGCCCTCCGGCAGCCGGCCGGCCGCGATGCGGTCGAACTCCGCGCCGCGCTCGGGGTTGGCCTCGCGCCAGGCGGTGAAGGTCTCCTCCCACTCCGCGTGCAGCTTGCGGCCGCGCTCCACCACCTCACGGGCGTGGGCCAGCACCTCGTCGGTGACCTCGAAGTCCTTGTCCGGGTTGAAGCCCAGCACCCGCTTGGTGGCGGCGACCTCCTCGGCGCCCAGCGCCGAGCCGTGGGCCTTGCCGGTGTTCTGCGCGTTCGGCGCGGGCCAGGCGATGATGGTCCGCATCGCGATGATGGACGGACGGCCGGTCTCCTCCTTGGCCGCCTTCAGCGCGTCGTACAGCGCGGCGACGTCGATGTCGCCGTTCTCGGCGGGCTGGATCCGCTGGATGTGCCAGCCGTACGCCTCGTAGCGCGCCAGCACGTCCTCGGAGAAGGCGGTCTCGGTGTCGCCCTCGATGGAGATGTGGTTGTCGTCGTAGAGCGCGACCAGGTTGCCCAGCTTCTGGTGGCCGGCCAGCGAGGAGGCCTCCGCGGAGATGCCCTCCTCCAGGTCGCCGTCGGAGACGATGGCCCAGATGGTGTGGTCGAACGGCGACGTGCCGGCCGGGGCCTCCGGGTCGAAGAGGCCGCGCTCGTAACGGGCGGCCATCGCCATGCCCACCGCGTTGGCGATGCCCTGGCCCAGCGGGCCGGTGGTGGTCTCCACACCCGCGGTGTGACCGTGCTCGGGGTGACCGGGCGTCTTGCTTCCCCACTTGCGGAAGGACTTCAGGTCGTCGAGCGTCAGGCCGTAGCCGGAGAGGAAGAGCTGCGCGTACAGCGTCAGGCTGGTGTGGCCGGGGGAGAGGACGAAGCGGTCGCGACCGGCCCACGCCGGGTCGGTCGGGTCGTGGCGCAGGAACCGCTGGAAGATCAGGTAGGCGGCGGGGGCCAGGCTCATCGCTGTGCCCGGGTGCCCGTTGCCGACCTTCTGCACCGCGTCCATCGCGAGGACACGCACCGTGTCCACCGCCCGCCTGTCCAGATCGGTCCACTCGAATGCGTTAGTCGGCTTGGTGCTCACCCTGGTTCAGGGCTCCTTCCGTATGTTTCACTCAACCCCGTGATGGGGACCTCGCCGTCCAGTCGCTGCGCTGCGGGTCTGACGTCGGGCGGCCTGTTCACGGAGGGCTCATCCCGCTTCCACGTGCGAGCCTATCGTTCGGGCTCCTGCCCGCCTCCCGCGCTCCACGAACCGAGACGGCGTCCGTCGTATTCCGGTGAATGCTTTCTTCCAGCCTCACCCGGACACCGCGGGTCCGCCCGCTGAACGGTCGGTGAGGGGGAGGCGGCCGGAAGGAAGCGCTCCGGGGGCCGGTGGTCCCCGCGCACGGGTGACACGGGTACCCCCGGCGCGGGGCGTGACCCCGCAGCGTCTAAAGTGGCGTGGTACGCGCACGGCGGCCGGGGCGACCCGGCGCCGGCGAAGTTTCATAGACCAGGGGTGTCCGTGACCGCCGTCGAATCCCGCCCGGCCGGGGTCGTCGGGGCGACCCCCGGGCACCGGCCGCTCGGGGCCCGTGTCGGGGCCTTTGTCGCGCTGACCAAACCGCGCATCATCGAGCTGCTGCTGATCTCCACGGTCCCGGTGATGTTCCTCGCCGAACGCGGCGTCCCGGACCTGCTCAAGGTACTGAACGTCGTCATCGGCGGCTACCTCTCCGCGGGCGGCGCCAACACGTTCAACATGTACATCGACCGGGACATCGACGCCCGGATGCGCCGCACCGAGCGCCGCCCACTGGTCACCGGCATGGTGTCGCCGCGCGAGGCGCTGGTGTTCGGCACGGTGCTGGCCGTGGTCTCCACCCTGTGGCTGGGCTTCTTCGTCAACTGGCTCTCCTCCGGCCTGGCGCTGGCCGCGCTGCTCTTCTACGTCTTCGGCTACACCCTGGGCCTGAAGCGCCGCACCTCGCAGAACATCGTCTGGGGCGGCATCGCCGGCTGCATGCCGGTCTTCATCGGCTGGGCGTCCGTGACCGGGTCGCTCTCCTGGGCCGCGGTGGTGCTCTTCCTGGTCCTCTTCTTCTGGACGCCGCCGCACTACTGGCCGCTCTCCATGAAGGTCAAGGAGGACTACGCCAACGTCGGGGTGCCGATGCTGCCCGTGGTCGCCTCCAACACCGTGGTCGCCCGGCAGATCGTCATCTACTCCTGGGTGATGGTGGCGGTGTCGATGGCCCTGTGGCCGCTGGGGCACACCGGCTGGTTCTACCCGGCCGCCGCCCTGCTGCTGGGCGCCTTCTGGCTGAAGGAGGCGCACGGTCTGTACCGCCGGGCCAAGGCGGGCGTGGTGGGGGCCGCGCTGAAGGAGATGCGCCTCTTCCACTGGTCCATCACCTATCTGACGCTGCTCTTCGTGGCGGTCGCGGTGGACCCCTTCCTGCGCTGACCCCGCGGGCCCTGAAACGCACCGGCCCCGCCGTCCGTTCACCTTGACGGACGGCGGGGCCGTCGGCGTCTGTGGGCCGCCGCACACGCCGCTGCCGTCGCCAGTTTCATTACTCATCGGTAGGATCCGGCCATGAGCAGCGAAGCAGAGACCACCGACGCCCGCGCCGCCGCCCGCGACCAGCGGCGGGCCAAGCGCATCGCCAGGAGCATCCAGTCCTTCGCCGCCCGGCACGGCGGCAGCGCCGAGGGCGTCGTGGAGTACGTGGGCCGCAACGTCACCCGCATCGTGCTGGTGGGCGCCGACGGTGCCTGGGGGGACCAGGTGGCCCCGCGCCACGAGATCGCCGTCCGCGCCGCCGAACTGGCCGGCCTCACCCTCCATGACTCCTTCGACGGCGAGCTGGCGCTGAAGGTGCGGACCTCCCCCTACGAGTGGTCCCGGATGGCCGGCATCCAGCTCGGCGGCGGCCGCGCCGCCTGACCGGACGGCGCACCGCGGCGGACAGCCGGCTCCCGTCCGGGGCCGTGCACCGGCAGGACATGCCGGAGGCCCCCTACGGCCG
>NZ_LIQR01000177.1 GCF_001418575.1 Peterkaempfera griseoplana | reverse complement strand
GGGTGGGTGGTACGGGGTCAGCCGAAGAGGGCCTGGCCCCACCATTCGCCGGGCTTGCGGACGCCCGGCGGGCAGGCGAAGTGTGCCGAACCGACGTGCTGGATGTACTCGTTGAGGGCGTCCTTGCCCGCCAGCTTCCGCTGCAGCGGGACGAACGCCTTGCGGGTGTCCCGCTGGTACGCGAGGAAGAACAGTCCGGCGTCCAGGCGGCCGAGGCCGTCCGTGCCGTCGGTGAAGGAGAAGCCGCGGCGCAGGATGCGCAGCCCCGCGTTGCTGTCCGGGTGGGCGAGCCGCACATGGGAGTCGGCGGGCAGCGCGTCGAGGTCGGGGGTGTCCCGCTCCTTCTGCTTGCCGAAGGGGGCGCCCTCGCCCTTGGTGCGGCCGAAGACGTTCTCCTGCTCGGAGAGCGAGGCGCGGTCCCAGGTCTCGATGTGCATCCGGATGCGCCGGGCGACCAGGTACGAGCCGCCGGTCATCCAGTCCTGGCCGTCGCCCGGGGCCGCCCAGACATGGTCGGCCAGCGCCCCGGTGTCGGTACCGGCGACATTGTGGGTGCCGTCCTTGAACCCCATGAGGTTGCGCGGGGTCTGGGCGTCCGGGGTGGTGGAGGAGGTCTTGCCGAAGCCCAGCTGGGACCAGCGGACCGAGACGGTCCCCATGCCGATGCGGGCCAGGTTGCGGATCGCGTGCACCGCGACCTGGGGGTCGTCGGCGCAGGCCTGGATGCAGATGTCGCCGCCGCTGCGGGCCGGGTCGAGGTTGTCGCCGGGGAAGTGCGGCAGGTCGATCAGGGCCTCGGGGCGCCTGGCGCGGACACCGAAGCGGTCCTTGCCGTCCTGCTCGAAGAGGGTGGGGCCGAAGCCGATGGTGAGGGTGAGCCTGGAGGCGGGCAGGCCCAGGGCCTCACCGGTGTCGTCCGGCGGTGCGTCGTCGGCCCCGTCGACGGCTCCGCCGCCGACCTCCCGGCCGCCGGTCATCGCCGCCGCGGCGCTCGTCCACTGCTTGAGCATGTCCACCAGGGCGGCCCGGTCGTCGGTGGTCACATCGAACGCCGCGAAGTGCAGCCGGTCCTGCACCGGGGTGGCGATGCCCGCCTGGTGGTCCCCGTAGAAGGGGACGGCCGCGGAGTCGGGCACGTCGACCCCGCTGCTGCCGCCGCCGTCGTGCCGGGTGACGGCGGCGACCGTGCCTGCGGCCGCCGCGCCCAGCGCCACTCCGGCGCCGGCCCAGCCGATCACGGCCCGCCGGCTGACCTGGCGGACGTCGGCGGTGGCGGTGGGGGCGGGTGCCTGGGGGGTGTCCATCAGCGGTTCGGCCTCTCGGGTCAGCGGGTGACGGCGGCGGCGAGCTTGGAGAGCGGCTCGGCGAGCGCGTTGACGGCGTCCGAGAAGGACTTGCGCTCCGCCTGGGTCACCTTGTCGTACGAGAGGTAGCCGTCACCCTTGCGGTACTTGGCGAGCAGCGTCTGCAGCGCGGCGAACTCCCGGTCCAGGGTGGCGGTGAGCTGGGCGTCCTTCGTGGAGGCGACCGGCTTCAGCAGGGTGTAGGCCTGCTCGGCGCCGTCCACGTTGCCCTTGAAGTCCGACAGGTCGGTGTGGCTGTAGCGGTCCTCCTCGCCGGTGACCTTGCCGGTGGCGACCTCGTCCAGCAGCTCCTTGGCGCCGTTGGCCATGCTGGTGGCGGTGATGTCGGCCTTGCCGACCCGCTGCTGCCAGTCCCTGAGGTCGGTGACCAGCTGGTCGGCGAGGGTCTTCTCCTCGGCGCCGATCTTCTTGTCCTGCCAGAGCGCCTTCTCCAGGCGGTGCCAGCCGGTCCACTTCTGACCGGGCTCCAGACCGTCCTCGCGGGTGTCGGTCTTCGGGTCGATGTCGCCGAAGGACTCCGCGACCGGCTCGGTGCGCTCCCAGCCGACCCGGGAGGGGGCGAAGAGCGACTTGGCCTTCTCGATGTCGCCGGCCTTGACGGCGTCCGCGAACCGCTGCACCACCGGGATGGTCTGGTCGGCCTGCTCCTGGACGTACGTGCGGTACCGGGCGACCGCGCCGTCCAGCGCGGGGTCGGCCTTGGCCGGGGCGCCCTTGCCGGTGACGGTGATCTTCTGGCGGATGCCGTCGCCCTTCATCCCGGGCTTGCAGGCGACCTCGTAGCTGCCGGCCTTGATCTGGGCGGTGACGGTGGCCTTGGTGCCGGGGCCGATGTTCTCCCGCTCGGTGACGATGCGGTCACCGGGAGCGTAGACATAGACCTCGGTGACCCGGGAGCCGGTGTTGTGGATCGCGAGGTCGACCGGGCCCGCCGGGAACTCCGTCCTGGACACCTGGCAGGAGGTGTCGCCCGCCTCGACCTTGATCGCGTCGTCGGAGGAGCCGGAACCCGACTTCTGGGCGCAGCCGGTGACGGCGGTGCACAGCGCAGCGAGGGAGAGCAGGGAGGCTGCGGTGAGGCGACGGGCGGGCATACGGTCTCCAGGCGTCGGGCGGAGGGTCAAGCAAGGCAGACCTAAGTTATATGAGGCTTACCTCACCGCACTACCCGGGGGGCGTGATCCGCGCCACCCCCAGCCGTCACACCAGCGTCTTGACCAACCGCTCGAAGCACAGATCGGCACGGCGCGGCACGCCGAACCGCTCGTCGCCGTAGGGGAAGGGCAGCCGTTCCCCGGTACGCCGGTAGCCCCGCCGCTCGTACCAGGCGATCAGGTCCTCCCGCTGGACGATCACCGTCATCTCCATGGCGGTCGCGCCCCACTCCTCGCGGGCGGTCCGCTCCGCCTCGCCCAGCACCGCCCGGCCTATCCCCCCGCCCTGCCGGTCGGGGCGGACCGAGAACATCCCGAAGTAGGCCGTGTCACCGCGCCGTTCCAGCTGGCAGCAGGCCAGCAGCTCGCCGTCCCGCTCCACGGCCAGCAGCCGGCTGTCCGGCGCGCCGATGACCTCGGCCACACCCTCGGGGTCGGTGCGCTGACCGCCCAGCAGATGGGACTCGGTGGTCCAGCCGGTGCTGCCACCGCGGTACGCGGACTCCACCAGCGCCACCACGGCGGGGATGTCGGCCGGGCCCGCCTCACGGAAGGTGAGGGCGGAGTCGGAGTCGGGCTCGGTGATCGCCACGGTCCGGTCCTTTCTGCGCTGCTGTCGGGCCGCTCCCAGCGGCGGCCCGCCCCGGTCGAGGCTACCGGTGGCGCCGGGCTCCCTGGCCGGTCCACCCCGCGGTACCCCCGTGCGCCCCCTGCGCGCCCTGCTGGCCGGGGGCCGCGGCGGGCGACGGTGGACAGGACCCGCCACCGGCCGGAGGGGACGCCGATGCATGGAGCTCCTGTTCTCGGCTGGCTGCTCGCGGCGCTCACGGGCGCCGCGGGCCTCTACTGCCTGGCGCGGCTGTGCGCCCCGGCCTCCGCCCGCGGCGGAGCCCGGGGCGCCGCCGCCCGGGAGTCCGACGCGGCGGCGGCCCTGATGGGGCTGGGCATGGCGGTCCTGGCGCTGCCGCCCGCCCACCAGGGCGGGCTGCCGCCGGTGGCCTGGGCCGCGGTCTTCGCCGGGGCCGGGGCCTGGTTCACGGCCGCCGCGCTGCGCCGGGGCGGACCCGGCTCCCGCGCCCACCGGCTGCACCACGCGGTCGACGCGGGGGCGATGGTCTACATGGTGCTGCTGATGGCCGGCCCGGCGGGGCATCCGGGCCACGGCGCCATGGCGGGCATGACGGGCATGACGAACGCGCCCGCCCCGGCGGTCCTGGCCCTGGACCCGGTGCCGCTGGTCAGCGGGCTGCTGCTGCTCTACTTCGGCGGCTACGCCCTGTGGACCGGCACCCGGCTGCTGCGCCCCGCGCACGCGGTGGCCGGGCCGGGCGGCCGGGCGCTGCTGTGGATGCCGGGCATGTCCAGGGCCTGCCGCCTGGTGATGGGACTCGGCATGTTCTCGATGCTGCTCGCCGGCTGACCAATGCCGCACGTCCGGGCCCGGCCGTGTCCTTGGTCACGCCCGTGCGGAACACCTGCCCAAGGGCGGCGCCGCGGCCTAGGTTGGAGCCGTGCGCACCGTAGCGCGCGGACCGTCCCCCGGGAGACCGCTGCCATGACAGCCCTGCTCGGCCTGATGCTGCTCTGCCTGCTGCTGGCCACGGCCGTGCCGCGGCTGCTGGTACGGGCCGGGTGGGCGGAGCGAGAACCGGTGCTGGCCCTGGGGCTCTGGCAGTGCCTGGTGGTCTCGGTGCTGCTCTGCTGCGGTCTGGGGCTGACGCTGGCGGCCTGCGCCGCACTGCCCGCCGTACGGGAGCTGCTCTTCTCCGGGGCGCCGGACCAGGTGATGCAGGCGTACGGCTTCGCCGGCACCGAGGCATGGGGGGCCGCGGCGGCCGTGCTGCTGGCGTACGGCGCCCTGCACACGGCGTTCGCACTCGCCAGGGAGGTGCGGCTGGCCCGGGCCTCCCGCAGCCGGCGGCAGGCCGAACTGGCGCTGCTGGCACCGGAGTTGCCGCCCGCCGCCGATGAGTACGGCGGCGACCGGGCCAGGACCCGCGAGCGGCTGGTGGTGCTGGAGGACGTCCAGCCCGAGGCCTGGTCGCTGCCCGGCCCCACGGCCCGGCTGGTGGTGACCACCGGCGCGCTGCGGCGGCTGAGCGACCGTGAGCTGGCCGCGGTGCTGGACCACGAACGCGGCCATGTGCGGGCCCGTCACCACTGGCTGCTGCAGTCCGCCGAGGCGCTGGCGGCGGGCTTCCCCGGCGTGGCGGTGTTCGGGGCGTTCCGCGACGAGGTGGGCCGGCTGGTGGAGCTGGCGGCGGACGACGCCGCCTCCCGGCGCCACGGACGGCTGGCCACCGCGCTGGCGCTGGTGGAGCTCAACCAGGGGCGCGGGGTCTTCGGGGACTGCCGCGGACAGCTGGCCGAGGTGCCGCGGCGGGTGGACCGGCTGCTGGCGGGCGAGCCGCGGCTGCCGGTGCGGCACCGGCTGCGGCTGACCGCGGCCGGTCTGACCGCGCTGGGCGTACCGGTGCTGCTGGTCCTCGCCCCGGGACTGCACGCACTGCTCTGACCCGGCGGGGTTTTCGCGGACGACGTGCCCTGGCGGGCGGTCAGCTCGGGTTACGCTTCGGGCAAGTGTCCGCTCCAGCCGCACCCCGGCCGGGCGGCCCGTGCGTCCGTGGTGCGCGGCTGCGACCGGGGTGGATGTCCGGGTGATTCGTCCGTGCTCGTCTTTGTCCTCGGTGTCGGCGCCGCCTGCTGTATCGGCCTGGGTTTCGTCCTCCAGCAGCATGCCGCGCAGCGGGCGTCACGCGCGGACTTCCTGTCCTGGCGGCTGCTGCTGGGGCTGGTGAGGGACGCCGAGTGGCTGCTCGGCATCGCGTTCATGATCGGTGGTCAGGCGCTGAGCGCCCTGGCGCTGGACCGCGGCGAGGTCTCCCTGGTGGAGCCGCTGCTGGCGACCAATCTGCTGTTCGCCATGGGCCTGGCCCGGCTGCTCACCCGGCAGTGCCTGGGCCGCTCCGGCTGGGGCGGGGTGCTGATGCTGGCGCTCGGGGTGGCCGCCTTCATCCTGGCGGGACGCCCGCGCGGCGGCGGAGCGGAGGCCGGCGCGCTGCGGCACTGGCTGGTGCTCGGGGTGGTGGCGGGGCTGGCCCTGCTGCTGGTCTCCACCTCCCGCGGTCTGCCGCCGGCGGTCAGGGCGACACCGCTGGCCCTGGCCGCCGGTCTGCTGTACGGGCTGCAGGACGCGCTCACCCGGACCACCGCCCAGCGGATCGACGCGCTCGGGCTGGGCGGCGCGCTGCGCGGCTGGGAGCCGTACACGGTGGCGGCGATCGGGGTGCTGGGGCTGATCCTGGTGCAGAGCGCCTTCGAGGCGGCGCCGCTGAGGATGTCGCTGCCGGCGCTGACCGCCGCTCAGCCGCTGGCCGGGATCGCCTGCGGGGTGGGCTTTCTGGGCGACCGGCTGCGGGTCACCTCCGGCGCTCTGACCTGGGAGGCCGTGGGGCTGCTCTGCATCGTGCTGGGGGTGGTGGTGATCGGTCGCCATCCGGCGCTGCCGGACGGCGGCGCGGAGGACACCGGCGACAGCGGGGCGCCGGAGCCGCTGGAGCGCGCCGGCGGGCGCGGGTAGCCGCCCGGCGCCCATGCCACGGGGCGCGACCGGGTGGCCGGGGCGCCGCGGTCAGCCGGTCCCGGCGGGCAGCGGGCCCAGCGTCCGCGCGAGCACCTCGCGCTGGGTGGGCCGGGCCTGGTGGTAGCGGCTGCGGCCGGCCTCGGTGAGCGAGACGAAGATGCCCCGCCGGTCCGCGTCGCACATGGCCCGCTCGACCAGGCCGTCCTTCTCCAGCCGCCCGATCAGTCGGGAGAGTGCGCTCTGGCTCAGATGCACGGCACCGGCCAGCTCCTGGACGCGCAGCTGCGCGCAGCCGTCGCCGATGTGCTCGGCCAGCCGCTCCAGCACCTCGAACTCGCTCATGCCGAGCCCATGACGGTCGTTCAGTTCGCGGTCCAGGGCACAGGCGGTGGCGGCGTGGCGGGCGAGCAGATCGCGCCACTCCGCAACGAGGGCCCTTTCGGCGGGGGCATCCAGGTCAGGCACGTTGCCAGCATAGCAGCTGCAGATGAACTTAATGCAGCAACATTAAATTCACACGCATTGGATGCACATGCATGTAGTCTGCTGTCCATGACCTCGACCGAAGAGCGCTGGAGCCCCCGTCTGTGGGGCACCCTCGTCGTCCTCTGCGCCGCCTTGTTCCTCGACGCCCTCGACGTCTCGATGGTGGGCGTGGCGCTCCCCTCCATCCGCACCGAACTCGGCCTCTCCACCGCCACCCTCCAGTGGGTGGTCAGCGGCTACGTCCTCGGCTACGGCGGACTGCTGATGCTCGGCGGCCGCGCCGCCGACCTGCTCGGCCGCCGCCGGGTCTTCCTGGTCGCCCTCGCCGTCTTCGCCGCCGCCTCCCTGATCGGCGGACTGGTCGACAGCGGCGGACTGCTGATCGCCTCGCGCTTCCTCAAGGGCGTCAGCGCGGCCTTCACCGCCCCGGCCGGCCTGTCGATCATCACCACCACCTTCGCCGAGGGCCCGGCCCGCAACCGGGCACTGTCGATCTACACCACCTGCGGAGCCAGCGGCTTCTCCCTCGGCCTGGTGCTCAGCGGACTGCTCACCGAGGTCGGCTGGCGCTGGACCTTCCTCTCCCCCGTACCGGTCGCCCTGCTGGCCCTGGTCGCCGGCCTGCGGCTGATCCCCCGCCAGAGTGCCCCCGAGCGCACCGGCGGCGGCTACGACCTGGCCGGCGCGGTGACCGCCACCGGCGGACTGCTGCTCCTCGTCTACACCGTCACCGAGGCCCAGGGAGCGGGCTGGGCCAGCGCCCGGACCGTGCTCTCCCTGGTGGCCGTCGCCGCTCTCTTCACCGCCTTCGTCGCCGTGGAGCGGCGCACCGCGCACCCCCTGGTCCGGCTGGGCATCTTCCGCAACGGCGGCGTCACCCGGGCGAACCTGGCCGCGCTCGCCTTCTTCGGCACCTACACCGGCTTCCAGTTCGTCGCCACGCTCTATCTGCAGACCCTGCTGGGCTGGTCCGCGCTGGAGATGGCGCTCGGCTTCCTGCCCGCCGGAGTGCTGGTCGCGGTGGCCTCCACCCGGATGGGCGCCATCGTCGACCGCTTCGGCACCACCCGGCTGATGGTGGCGGGCTTCCTCTCCCTGGTCGCCGGCTATGCGCTCTTCCTGCGGATCGGGGAGCACAGCTCGTACACCGGTCTGGTGCTGCCCAGCATGCTGCTGATCGGCATCGCCTGCGCCCTGTGCATCCCCTCGCTCAACATCGCCGCCACCAACGGGGTCGCCGACGAGGAGCAGGGCCTGGCCTCCGGCCTGGTCAACACGGCCTTCCAGGTCGGCGGTGCGGTGGTGCTCGCCGTGGTCACCGCGGTGGTGACCGCCGGAAGCGCGGGCGGCACCTCCCCGCAGGCCCAGCTGGACGGGTACCGCCCGGCGATCGCGCTGGTGACCGGGGTGGCCATGGTCGGCCTGCTGGCGACGCTGCTCGGGGCCGTGCTGGAACGCCGTCAGCTGGTCTCCGCCACCCGGGCGGCCGCCACCGCCGCCGTCCCGCTGCCTGCGCAGCCGTCCGCCGCGGACGACGTAGTTGAGCCGGCGGTCTCCCCCGCCCGGCGCTGACCCCTCCGGGCCGCGCAGCCGCACGGCCCGTCAGACACCCTCCCCGCAGAGGTCCAGAGGCTCGGGGGGACCCACGACCGGCCCGCCACCGGGGCATACCGGATCCGCGGGTCTCCCGCTCCCCGACCGCACCGGCCGGGCGCCGACCCCGGCGCCCGGCCGGTGCGGCATGCCGCTGAGGTGCAGCGGGATGCCCGCGTCCGATCCCCTCCCCCCGTGGGGACCGGACGTTCCCGGGCGCGGCGAAACCACCGGCTGCGGTCCTCGCACCCCGGCCTGCGCAGGCGCCCCAGTATATTGACTGGGAGCCAACCAACGTGGGAGCACCATGTCACCTCGACGGTCGTCGGTCAATGAGGAGATGCGCAGGCGTTCGCGCGAGCGCATCATGCAGGCCACCGCCGAACTCGTCGACCGCCAGGGGTACGCAGGCACCACGCTGGCCGACATCGCGGCGCACGCGGGCCTCGCCCGCGGGCTGGTGTCGTACTACTTCTCGGGCAAGCACCTGCTGCTGCAGTCCGCCGTGCACCGCGAGATGCATCTGCACCTGGCCGCGGCGCTGGACCGGCTGCCCGCCGACGCCTCCACCGACGAACGGCTGGCCTGCGCGATCGACGCGATCCTCGGCTTCGCACTGGAGCACCCGCGGCTGATGCGCTGCCATCTCGCGCTGATCCTGGACCCGGACACCGGGGAGTTCGTCCAGGACCCCGAGCAGCAGCGGCTGGGCGTACTGCTGCAGGGGGTGCTGCGGGCGCACGGCTCCGAGGCTCCCGAGGCCGACCACGCGGTGCTGCGCAGCTCACTGATGGGCGGGTGCATGGGTGTGCTGCTGCCCGGCGCGGAGACGCCGCTGGTTCCGATCCGGGCGGACCTGTTCGCCCGCTACGGGCTGGCCTGGGAGCTGGGCACCCCGCCCGGTCCGCGGCCGCCGGGCGGGCCGCGGATCCGGGTCAGCCCTCGGCGATGATCGACCGCAGCAGGTCGATGGTGCGCTCCGGGGTGAGGCTGTCGACGCAGAGCCGCTCCATGACCTGGACGTAGGCGTCCACGTCGTCGCGCTTGTCGAGGTAGAGGGCGCTGGTGAGCTGCTCCAGGTAGACCACGTCGGCGAGGTCCTGCTCGGGGAAGCGCAGGATGGTGAAGGCACCGCTCTCCGCGGCGTGGCAGCCGAACCGGAACGGCATCACCTGGATCACCACGTTGGGCTGCTCGGCGATGTCGATCAGATACTGCACCTGACCGCGCATCACCTCGGGGCCGCCGACGGGGCGGCGCAGCGCGGCCTCGTCGATGACCGCCCAGAGCCGGGGCGAGTCCCCTGCGGCCAGCAGCTTCTGACGCCGCATCCGCAGTCCGACGCGGCGCTCGATCTCCTCGTCGCCGATGGCCGGCCGGGCCAGTCCGAAGACGGCCCGCGCGTACTCCTCGCTCTGCAGCAAACCGGGGACGAACTGCAGCTCGTAGGTGCGGATGAGGGCGGCGGCCTCCTCCAGTCCGACATAGGTCTGGAACCAGCCGGGGAGGACGTCACTGAAGCTGTGCCACCAACCGGACTTGTTGGCCTCCCGGACCAGGCCGAGCAGCGCCTCGCGCTCGGACTCGTCCGCCACCCCGTAGAGGCTGAGCAGATCGGCCACGTCCCGCTCCTTGAAGCTGACGCGGCCCAACTCCATGCGGCTGATCTTCGACTCGGAGGCACGGATGGTGTAGCCCGCGTCCTCACGCGTGATGCCCTTGGCCTCACGGAGCCTGCGCAGCTGGGAGCCGAGGAGGATCCGGCGCACCATCGAGCCGCCCCCCGGCTGAACTGTGGTCATGCGGTCAAACCTCCACCCGACGAAAACAGCGCACAGTCTGCCACTACCTGGCTGCGAGCGGTGCCGGTACCGGCATGCGGATGTCTCAGATTCTTGCGCATGCAGAGGCGGATGCACGTGCATCCGGCACACGCATATGCCAGTCGTACACCTGCACGTGAATCGGCCCTTGCATCTGCCGTTAGCAAAGAGGACCATGGTGCACGTGCACATGCACACCCACTGGCAACCCTGCGGGGACCGCGTCATCCCCACGCGAGACACCGCTCACCGGCCGGAACGCGCCCCCGCGATTCCGGTGGGGGGCGGCCGCGCGCGGACGCCCCGGCCGACCGAGGCGGAGGTGTCCCGCATGACCCCGGCGGGTCCCGCTGTGTCCACCCCTTTATGGGAGGAGCTGTTCATGGGCGCCGGTCCGGCACTCACCGCCGACCCGGACGTGGTCACCTGCACACTCATCCCGCGCTACGAGGCGGTGAAGGCTGCGCGTGACTTCACCCGGAGCTCGCTGCAGAGATGGGGACTCGCCGACCTGTTCGACGACGTCGCGCTGGTGGCCTCCGAGCTGGTGACCAACGCCCTGCGGCACGCACTGCACCTCAGAGCGGGTGACGGCGACAGCCGCATCCCCCGTCAGGGCCCGTCGGACGGCTCCGGTCTGCCGATCCGGATCAGCCTGGTGCACCGCTCCCCGCAGGTGGTCTGTGCGGTGAGCGACCCCAGCAGCACCGGTCCGGTGACCCGGGACGCCGACTACATAGCCGAGTCCGGCCGCGGACTGCACCTGGTCGACTCCTTCACCCACTCCTGGGGATGGCACCCGCTGGCGGGCGCGGGCAAGGTGGTCTGGGCCCTCTTCGACTCCCACGGCGCCGCCGCACCCGCCGACAGCGGCGGCGGCCGGCACCGCAGGGCCTGAGCACACGACACGTCAGGGGCCGCCACCGGAGCATCCGGTGGCGGCCCCTCAGGTGTTCCGCCCGCGCCCGGCGGGCGGAACCGCCCCACTGGACGAGGCGGAACCGCCCTTACTGGACGAGGCGGAACCGCCCTCACTGGACGAGGTGGTCGAACTCCCCGTCCTTGGCGCCGAGCAGCAGCGCCTCTATCTCCGCTCGGGTGTAGATCAGTGCCGGCCCGTCGGGGAACCGGGAGTTGCGCATGGCGACATCGCCGCCGGGCAGTCTCGCCAACTCCACACAGTTGCCCTGCGAGTTGCTGTGGCGACTCTTCTGCCAGACGACGCCACGGATCTCCGCCGCCGCCATGCCGTTGTATGTGTGGCGCATAGAAAACTCCCGGAATGCGAGTACTTCGCGTGCCGCCGTACTGCTCGGCGTCTCGGTCGTGCGGCCGGCAGGCTCCGTCCACCCTGCGAAAGTCCTGGTCTCCGCCTCACTGGACGTGATGATAGCCCGAGTGCACGTGCATCCGCACAGGCAATTGCTTGTGCACATTGGTGTACATGAAGTGACGGAGCCCCCTCCGGAAAAGCGAATTGACAGAGCGTAAGCGGACATAGCCGTTCGGAACGTACGTCGCGACGGCTACACTCCGTGTACGTTCGGAACCCACTGTCCCGCTGACAGGAATTCAGCGACCGCCAGTGCGGCACACGGACCGTCACCGGTACCGAAGTGTGAGACTCATCACTCGGAGGGTGCGTGCAGCCCCGACACCTAAGACGCAGGACCCTGCCGGTGGCGTTGCTCACCGCGGGCGCGCTGGGCACCGCGTACGGCGCCGCCGCCCTGGTGCTCGCCACCCGCTCCCCTGCCCCGCCCACCCGGGCCGGC
>NZ_LIQR01000176.1 GCF_001418575.1 Peterkaempfera griseoplana | reverse complement strand
GCTGAGGGGGGTGGGGCGTACGGGTGCGGGAGGAGCGGCGGTCGCGTCGGATCCGCCGGGCTGTTCCGTGCACGGGGATTGACCCCCTTCCTCCACGCCCTGTAAAAACAGGGCGCGGTGGACTCGGGGCGCGGGTCGGCCGAATCCGCGGCGGGCGGGCTCGGTCACCACCGGAAAGCAGGTGCGACGCATGCTCTCGCAGGACCGAAATGAGAGCGCTCTCAGAGCGGCGCCAGGGGTGGCACCGCGCCATGTGCCGATCGCGCCCCCGGGCGCGGCCACCGGCACCGCACCGCTGGACCCGGCCGCGCATCCCTGACCCCGGTCACCTGTCCCTGTGTCGGGGACGGGAGGGAGCAGGGCCGGGGCGTGTCGCCCCGGCCCTCCTTCAGCGACGGTGCCCGGCTCCGCGGCCGATCAGCGGTCCCGCACCGTGATCCCCAGCGAGGCCGCGAGCAGCGGGGCGAGTTCCAGCAGCTGCAGCGAGGAGACCGTCGCACCGCGCAGTGAGTCCAGCCCTCCGGCGATCCCCAGCGTGGTGGCGTCCCGCAGATCGACCCTGCTGAGGGTGGCCCGGTCGAACCGCACCTCCTCCAGAGCCGAGCCGGGGAAGGACACCTCGGTGAGCCGGGCCCCGCCGAAGTCCACGTCGCGCAGCAGGCAGTCGGTGAACGACACCTCCCGCAGCTGGGCGCCGCGCAGATTGACCGAGTCCAGCTTGCAGTTGTGGAAGGCGACCCGCCGCAGCTCGGCGTCGTAGACCTCCAGACCGGCCAGCATCCCGGCGACCACCTCGGCGTCCAGCCAGGTGCTGTGGGACAGATCGGTGCCCACCCAGCGGACGGTGTGCAGCCAGACGTCGTTGAACCGGGCCCGCCGCAGCCGGCCCCCGGTGAAGGTGACCGAGGAGAAGGCGCACTCGGTGAACCGGGCCCCACCGGCCGACGGCTGCTCGACGTCCAGGCCGTCGAAGAGCAGGGTGTCGTGGTACTCGTCGGCGCCCAGCTCCCCCTCGAACGTCACCAGATGGTCCGCATACGGCAGGTCGTCGCGTTCGCGGGGGGACTTCGGCACGGGGGCCTCGCAGGGTCGGAGGGGGATCGGCCCCGGCATCGTCGCAGGCACCACCGACAGGCGGGGCGCGTCAGGGCCGTCCCTTCGCCGCATCCCGGGTCAGGACCGCCGTCCGGGGGCGGTCAGCGACCGTTCGAGCAGCAGCTCGATCTCGCTCAGCGGCAGATCGGGGCGCAGCCGCTCCGGATGGCGGGGCGGGGGCCCGGCCGGCTGCCACTCGTCCTCCACCGGGGGGACGTACACCCACAGGCAGCCGGCCGCGATCACCCCCTCGCCGAGGCGGCGCAGCAGTCGGCGCAGTGTCATGACAGGGCCGCCGGGGTGAGCGCTCTGGCGGACTCGGCGGCGGGCTCGGCCGTCCAGGTCCAGAGCCGGGAGAGTGCCTGCTGGTCCAGGTCGTGGCCCTCGGTCCAGATCCGGGCGGCGGCGCCGAGCACGCTGCGCCGGTCGTCCTCCGGAGTGCCGGGCTTGGCCGGCAGCAGGGCCACGGCGGCGCTGGAGCCCAGCCGTACGGCGCGGTGGCGGCGGGCGAAGGCGGTGAGGGTCTGCCGGGGGCCGGCCTCCACCAGCAGCACGTCGTCCGCGGCGAGCAACTGCTCCAGGGCGGGGGCGAACCAGACGGTGTCGGTGAGCTGGCGGGCCCAGTAGCGGGGGCTCAGCGCCTCCTCGGGCCCCATCAGTTCACCGGTGTAGCCGGAGTAGAACGGCAGCTCCGGCTCGCTGAACCGCAGGCCCCGGTAGGCGATCTCGACGGCGTCGGAGGCGGGGGCCATCGCCGGGCAGTGGAAGGGGCTGGTGGCCGGTACGGCGACCACGGTGTGTCCGTCGGCGCGCAGCGCGGCGGCCACCTCGGCCAGCGGCCCGGTGGGACCGGCCAGCATGGTCTGCTGGTTGGCGTTGACCGCGGCGACGGCCACGTCGCCGAAGAGGTAGGGCCGCAGCGCCGACTCGGAGGCGGCGACCGCGAGCATTCCGCCCGCCGGAATCTTCACCGCGTGCCGCACCCGCTCCCGCATCATGGCGACCGCGTCGGGCAGCGACACCACCCCGGCGAGGGTCGCCGCGACCAGCTCCCCGGCGCTGTGGCCCAGCAGCGCCGCCGGGCGCACGCCCCAGCTGAGCACCATCCGGCCGAGTGCGTAGTCGACCGCGAAGAGCAGCGGCTGGGCGCGGCGGACGTCGTCGATCGGGATCACGGGGCGGTCGCCGAGCCAGTCGGCCCGCACCGCCGGGCCCTCGTCGCCGAAGAGGTCCAGTACGGCGTCCACGGCGGCGGTGAAGACCGGCTCGTGCCCGTAGAGCCCGGCGGCCATCGCACTGTGCTGGGAGCCCTGGCCGGGGAAGAGCAGCGCGACCGGGCGGGGCCGGCCGGTGGTGGTCGCCCTGGCCGCCTCGACGGCGGCGGGGGCCTGCCGTGCGGTGGTGACGGCGGCGGCCCGCACCGGGCCGAAGGCCCGTCCGTACGGGACCGCGGTGGGCAGGGCGGGGAAGCCCTGCGGCTGCATGTCCTCCAGCAGGGTGCGCAGTTCCTGCCGGACCTGCCGCTCGCCGGGTTCGTCACGGCCGGACCACACCAGCAGCCGGTGCCGGTCGGGGTCGCTGACCGGGCCGCCGTGGCGCAGCGGGCGCAGCACCACCGAGTGCTCCGGGTCCAGCGGGGAGCTGGGCCAGGGGCCGAGCCCGGCCAGGTCCAGGACGCCGACCACGGGGCCCTCGGCGACGGCCTCCGCCGCGCGGCGCAGCACCTGGACGGTGACGGTGCCGGTGATGGGGTCGTCGAGAGTGGCCAGCAGTGCCAGGTCGGTGGTCTTCTCCTGGAGTTCGCGGTGGGCGAGCCGCAGGGCCTGGCCGGGGGTGGCCAGGGTGCGGACCGGCAGCCCGCGGTGGTCCTGCGGCGGTGTCCCGGAGGGTTCGAAGCCGCCGACGTACAGCACCGTGCGGGCGGGCAGACGGTCGGGGCGGTGGTGCCCGAGCGACTCCAGCAGCGGCCCGGGGACGTCGGCGGCGGTTCTGCGCAGCCGGCCCGAGCCCGCCTCGACCGTAAGGCGGCGGGTCACCGCGGTGTGGGCTGTGAGCGACATCCGTGCTCTCCTTGCGGGGTCGGGTACGAAGGATCGCGGACAGGGGGCCCGGGCCCAGCCGCCAAGCTCCAGGGGCGCGGGGAACCGCGCGGTCGGCCCGCCGTGACGGCGCCGGGCTTCTCGCGCGGTTCCCCGCGCCCCTGGGTGTGCAGAGCTCCCGTGGCCCGCGGGCCCGGGTCTGTGCGGGGTCGTCCGTGGTTCCGCGGTGGCGCCGCGGACCGGGGTCGGTGCCGTCGGCCGCCCCGCCTGGTGGTGGGGCGGCCGGCCGGGTCAGGAGGCGGTGTTGATGAGGGCCAGCAGGGCGCGGGGGGTCTCCGCGTCCACGACCGCGTCGTCCGGGATGACCAGGCCGTACTCGCGCTGGATCTGCCCGATGACCTGGAGCAGGGCCAGCGAGTCGTAGCCGAGGTCGATGAAGGGCGTGTCGATGACGTCGCCGTCCAGGTCGACGCCCTCCTCCTCGCCGGCGCTCTCGCGCAGCATCCGGGTCAGGTCGGCGAGGGTCACTTCGGTGGTGATGGGCATGGCTGGTCCTCTCTGGGATGGGGCGCGGAAGGTGGGAAAGGGTCAGGCACTGCGGCGGACGACCAGGGCGGCGTTGAAGCCGCCGTGGCCGCGGGTGAGCACCAGGGCGGTGCGCAGCTGCGCATCCCTGGCCTCGGTGACCAGGTCGATGGAGTACTCGGGGGCCGCGGCGGTCACCGGGGCGGTCGGCGGGATGACACCGTCGCGCAGCGCCAGCAGCGCGGTCGCCACATCGAGGGCGGAGCCGCCGGCCAGCAGCCGCCCGGTCATGCTCTTGGGGGCGGTCACCGGGACGGCGCGGGCGCCGAAGACGCCCTCGATGGCCTGGGCCTCGGCGCGGTCCAGGGCCGGGGTCCCGGCGGCGTCGGCGAAGACCACGTCGATGTCGGCGGGGGTGAGTCCGGCGTCGGCCAGGGCGTTCTCCGCGGCGCGGCGCAGCCCGGGCGGACGGCCGGAGCCGGGGGCAGGGTCGAGGGTGGCGGCGTAGCCGGCGATCTCGCCGTAGATCTGGGCCGCGCCGCGGGTGCGGGCCGAGTCGGCGTCCTCGACGACCAGGATCGCGCCGCCCTCGCCGGGGACGTAGCCGCTCGCCTCGGCGGAGAACGGCAGAAAGGCGCGGGTGGGGTCGGGCTCGGTGCTGAGCAGGCCGGAGGCGATCTGCGGCACCCAGCCCCAGGGGCAGACGGCGGCGTCGACGCCGCCGGAGACCACCAGCGGGACGCCCTTGCGGATGTGCCGCCGGGCGTGGCCGAGCGAGTCGATGCCGCCGGCCTGCTCGGTGAGCAGCACCCCGCTGGGGCCGCGCATCTTGTGCCGGATGGAGATCTGACCGGTGTTCACCGCGTAGAACCAGGCGAAGGACTGGTACGCGCTGACGTACTCCTTGCCCTGGCTCCACAGGTTCTGCAGCTCTCGCTGGCCGAACTCGACGGCGCCCCCGGAGGCCGCGGTGACCACGCCCATGCCGTACTCCGGCAGCTGGTCGGGGACGACGGCGGCGTCCTTGATGGCCCACTCGGCGGCGGCCAGCGCCAGCCGGGTCATGTGGTCGGTCTGCGGCATCAGCCGGCTGGGGATGTGCTCCTCGGCGACGAAGCCGGGGACCTCCCCGGCGACGGTGGAGGGGTACTGGGAGGCGTCGAAGCGGGTGATCCGGCCGAGGCCGGACTGCCCGGCCAGGGTCGCCTTCCAGTACTCCTCGGTGCCCAGGCCGTTGGGAGCCGCGACCCCCAGGCCGGTCACCACCGTGGTGGGGCTCATGACAGGCTCCTCTCCGGCCTGGCCAGCACCATCGCGCTCTGGAAGCCGCCGAAGCCGCTGCCGACGCTGAGCACGGTGTCGGTCTGCTTCTCACGGGCGACCAGCGGGATGTAGTCCAGGTCGAGTTCCGGGTCGGGCTCGTGCAGATTGGCGGTGGGCGGCAGCACGCCGTGCTCCATCGCCAGGGCGCAGGCGGCGATCTCCAGGGAGCCGATGGCGCCCAGCGAGTGGCCGATCATCGACTTGATGGAGCTGACCGGGGTCTCGTAGGCGTGGGCGCCCAGGCTCTTCTTGAAGGCCCCGGTCTCGTGGCGGTCGTTCATCTTGGTGCCGGAGCCGTGGGCGTTGATGTAGTCGATGGACGTGGGGTCGAGCCGGGCCTCGTCCAGTGCGGCGTCGATGGCCTGGGACATCTCCCGGCCGTCGGGCTTGAGGCCGGTCATGTGGTACGCGTTGCAGCGCGCGGCGAAGCCGGCGATCTCCGCGTAGATGTGCGCCCCGCGGGCCCGGGCCGCCTCCAGCTCCTCCAGGACCAGGATCGCCGCGCCCTCGCCCAGCACCAGGCCGCTGCGGGTCCGGTCGAAGGGGCGGCAGGCGTGCTCGGGGTCGTCGTTGCGGGGGGTGGTGGCGTGGATGGCGTCGAAGCAGGCCGAGGTGATGGGGGAGATCGGCGCCTCGGTGGCGCCGGCGATCATCACGTCGGCGGTGCCCTCGCGGATCAGCTCCACGGCGTGGCCGAGCGAGTCCAGCCCGGAGGTGCAGCCGGTGGAGACCACTGCGGCGGGGCCCTCGGCACCGGCGGCGAAGCCGACCTCGGCCGCCATGGAGCTGGGGACGAAGTGCCGGTAGAGCTCGGGCACGGCGTACTCGTGGTCGACGTTCCACTTCCGGCCGCCGTCGCTGACCACGACGTACTCGCGCTCCAGGCTGGTCGTGCAGCCGACGGCGCTGCCCAGGGAGGTGCCGACCCGGCCGGGGTCGAGGGCGGAGAGGTCCAGGCCGCTGTCGGCGACCGCCTCGCGGGTGGAGACCACCGCGAACTGGGCGGCCCGGTCGAGCCGGCGGATCTCCTGGGGGGACAGGCCTGCGGCCTTGGGGTCGAAGTCGCACTCGGCGGCGACCTGGGAGCGGAACGGCGAGGCGTCGAAGAACGAGATGGTCCGCGTCGCCGAACGGCCCGCGGTGAGCAGCTCCCAGTAGTTCTTGACACCCACGCCGCCCGGCGCCACGACGCCCAGACCGGTGATGACGACTCTGCGCATCGCCGTTACCTCGCCTTCGCCGGGGCCGGGTGCCGCTGAGGGCTCCTGCCGGTCGGAACTGTGCGGGCCACTGTGGTTCCCTTCGGTCGGGGCCGCTGCTGGATCGGATCCGGCGGCCGGGGCGGTTCAGGGTCTGTTCCTCCCCGCCCCGGGCCGACCGCGCCGGGCAGGGCGCCGCTTGTGGCGTACCCCTGCTGCCGGTGCCGTCATGGTTCGACCCGGCTCTCGACGGACGCTCGGGTCCCCGTGGAACGCTGTGGGGAGGTCGCCGCACGGGTGGTCCCGTGCGGCCCTGGGCCGGCAGTCGCCGGACGAACCCAGGTGCCAGGGGGCGCCCGCCACGGTCCAGGGGCGCGGGGAACCGCGCGCGGCCGGCCCTCCGCGGAGGGGGAGTGGTCGCGCGGTTCCCCGCGCCCCTGGAGGCGTTGCGCGGTCGGGCGCCGGGGGGAGCCGCGGGCGGACGCCGGAGCGGTCGCGGCGGTCCCGCGGGTCAGTTGACGGCGGAGGGCTTCAGGTCCAGCGCCGGGTCACCGGAGAGGACCGCGTGGTGCAGCCGCTGCAGCTTGGGCGAGGGCTCCAGGCCGAGCTCGTGCACCAGGGTGCCGCGCAGCCGCTGGTACGCCTCCAGCGCGCGCCAGGCGCCGCCGGACCGGTGGGTGGCCAGCATCAGCTGGGCGCAGAAGTTCTCGTGCATCGGGTGGCGGGCGGCCAGCACCCGCAGTTCGGGGACGACCTCGTTGTGCCGGCCCAGCCGCAGGTCGGCGTCGATCCGGCGTTCCAGGGTGGCCATCCGGTCCTCGTCCATCCGCAGCACCTCCAGCTCCAGCACGCTGCCGGCCCTGACGTCCACCAGGGCGGGCCCCTGCCACAGGGCGAGTGCGCTGCCGAGCAGTTCGGAGGCCGCGCGGTAGTCCCGGGCGTCGTAGGCGGCCCGGCCGGAGGCGGCCAGCTGCTCGAACTCCTGGACGTCGATCTGTCCGGGCTGCACCTGGAGCAGATAGCCGCCGTGCTGGGTGATCAGCACGTCCTTGGCGTCACGGGTGGGATCGCCGTCCAGAGCGGCGGCGATCTTGCGCCGGAGCTGGAGGATGTACGTCTGCAGGGTGGTCGCCGCACTGCGGGGGACGTCGGCCCCCCAGATCTCCTCCATCAGTGTCGGTACCGTGACCACATGATCGGCCTGCAGCGCGAGCAGGGCGAGTATCTGCCGCGGCTTGGCCGCACTCGGCACGATCGACACGCCGTGTTCATGAGCGGTCAGCGGCCCGAGAACCTTGATCTCCATGGTGCTCTCCCCTCAGCCTCATCCGTCGGTCATCCGGCCGCCGGCGCTTGTCGAAGCATGGGGTCGAGCCTGGCACCACACCTCTTGACTGCCCAGTGAGCCGCTCATGAGGCGGATCGTGAAAATGTCATGCCGCGCGCATGAGTCCCACACTGGGCGCCGAACGGTCCCAGTCCCCACACTCCTGGTCAGGAAACGAGCCGCAGCACGACGTTCGACAAGGCATCCGACCTTCTGGGGGAACACACCATGCAGACCATGGCAGATCCGTCCGTGCTCGCTCTCCGGGCTGACGAGGCCCGCCGCTTCGCCGAGCTCTCGGCCCGCACCGGCCTGGAGCCCGAACTGGCCCAGCGCTACGCCAACGACCCGGTGTCGGTGCTGGCCGAGTTCGGCCTGACCGCCGCCGAGCCGCTGTACCTGGGCGCCGACGACGACTCCCTGCTGCTCATCGAGGACCTCGACCCCGGCAACGACCTCCTGCTGGAGGCCCGCAGCAGCTTCACCATCACCACGCCGGCCCTCCAGGCACGATGAGACCGGAGGCGGAGCGGGCCGGCCGGCCGCTGGGCTTCAAGCCCCATCTGCGCCTCGAAGTCGTCCCGGGCGAGGCGACGTACCTGCTCTCCGCCCAGGGTGTCACCGCCATCCAGGGCAGGTACGTCGAGAAGCTCGCCCCGCTGCTCGACGGGACCCGCACCCTGGAGCGACTGCTCGCGGAGGCGGAGCCGCAGGTGCCCGCCGCCGCGGCCGGCCGGCTGATCGCGGACCTGGCCAGGGCCAACCTGGTCGGGTACCGCGTGCCCGCGGTGGACGACGCCGCCCAGGCGTACTGGGAGCTGGCCGGAGTGGACGGCGGCGAGGCGGAGGCCGCCCTCGGCCGGCTGCCGGTCGCGGTGGTGGCGACCGGACGGATCGACGCCGAGCAGGCCCGACGGGTCTGCTCGGCGTCCGGCCTCGCCGTACGGGACCCCTCGGACACCGCTCCCGCGGCGCTCACCCTGGTCCTCTGCGACGACTATCTCGACCCGCGGCTGCGGGCGATCGACGCCGGACTGCGGTCGGCCGGGCGCCCCTGGCTGCTGGCCAAGCCCGGCGGTGCGCAGCCCTGGATCGGGCCGGTCTTCCAGCCGGGCGGGGCCTGTTGGTCCTGCCTGGCGCACCGGCTGCGCGGCCAGCGGCGCTCCGAGGTGCCGCTCCAGCGGGCGCTCGGCATCACCGGCCCGGTCCCGCGGCCGGAGGCCTCACTCGCGGCGAGCCGCGCCATGGGGCTGCAGGCGGCCGTCCTGGCGTCGGCGCGCTGGCTGGCCGGGGTGCGGGACATGGGCGAGGACGGGATCTGCATCATGGACACCCTGGCCATGAAGACCCGTCACCACAGCGTGCGGCGCCGGCCCCAGTGCGGCGACTGCGGCGACCCCGGCCTGTCGGCGGCCAGGGTGCTGGCACCGGTCGAGCCGGTCTCCCGGCCGAAGGTGCCCGGCACCGAGAGCGGCGACCGGGCGCTGACGCCCGAGCAGATGCTGCGCCGCTACCGCCACCTGGTGAGTCCCGTCACCGGGATCGTGGACGCGGTACGTCCCGACAACCGGCTGCCCGACGGCGTCAACTGCTATGTGTCGGGACGCAATCTGGCGATGGAGCCGCGTACCCTCGCCGGGCTCCGCAGCGGGCTGCGCAGCAGCAGCGGCGGCAAGGGGACCACCCCGCTGGAGGCGGAGGTGGGGGCACTGTGCGAGGCCGCGGAGCGCTACTGCGCCACCCGGCAGGGCGATGAGCCCGTGGTGCGGGACACCCTGCGCGGGCTCGGGTCCCAGGCGCTGCACCCCAACGACTGCCAGCTCTTCGACGAGCGGCAGTTCCGCGCCCGGGAGCGCTGGAACGCCACCCACTCGGCGTTCCACCAGGTGCCGGCGCCCTTCGACCCGGACCGGCCGGTGGACTGGACGCCGGTCTGGTCGCTCACCGCCGGCACCCACCGGCTGCTCCCCACCTCGATGCTCTACTACGGCGAGGACCCGCTCGGGCCGTGGGCGGACTCCAACGGCAACGCGGCCGGAAGCAGTCTGGAGGACGCGATCGTCCAGGGATTCCTGGAAGTAGTTGAACGCGACGCGGTCGCGCTCTGGTGGTACAACCGCACCCGGCATCCCGCCGTGGACCTCGACGCATTCGACGAGCCCTGGATTACCCGGCTGCGTACCGTCTACGCGGGGATGAACCGGGAGGTGTGGGCGGTCGATCTCTCGTCGGATTTCGGCATCCCCGTGATGGCCGCGGTGTCCCGCCGGACGGACAAGGCGGCCGAGGACCTGGCCTTCGGCTTCGGTGCGCACTTCGACCCCCGGATCGCCCTGCGCAGGGCGCTCACCGAAATGGGGCAGCTGCTTCCGGCGGTCTGCGAATCCCGGGCGGACGGCTCCGGTTACCGGCTGCGCGATCCGGAGCTGATGTCCTGGTGGACCGGTGCGACCGTCCGGAACCAGCCGTACCTGACGGCGGATCCCGGTGAGTCGGCCCGCTGTCCGGCCGACTACGGCTACCGGGCCAGGACCGACCTCAGGGAGGACATCGCGGCCGCGGAAAGAATGGTCCGCGCCCGGGGAATGGAACTGCTGGTCCTTGATCAGACCCGGCCGGATATCGAGCTTCCGGTGGTCAGGGTGATCGTCCCGGGAATGCGGCACTTCTGGGCGAGATTTGGTCCCGGCAGGCTGTTTGAGACGCCTGTTCGACTGGGCAGGATCGCCAGACCGACGGCTTTCGAAGATCTCAATCCCATCCCGCTCTTCGTATGAAACGGATGGTTAACAGGGGAACGGGTCTCTCACTGTGGCTGCGTCAAGTCCCGCGCGCTACGATCCGGCTTGACCCAGTGGCCCTGGAGTGGGGGGACCTTGAACGGGACAGAGGTCAGCGGCATGCACACCGACCGCGAGTCCGGAGCCCCTTTCCGGGATCCGCCGCCCTGCTCCGAGCGTGCCGCCCAGGGCGGGACGGTGCCGCTGGCGACGCAGGACCTGCCCGCCCCCCGTATCGCCAGGACGATGACGATCTTCGCGTTGCTGTGCTTCGGCGCGCTGGCGATCACCAATGTGACGATCGCGGGGGCACGGGGCCTGCGGCTGGCCGCCTTCGTGCTCTGCATCCTGGCCGTCTTCGCCGTGCAGGTGGTCAACTCCTCGTCGCGGATCCGCGGGTGGTCGTTATGGCGCAGGGCCGCCTCGCTGGCTCTGCAGGCGGCCCTCACCTACGGGCCGGCCGCGGTCTTCGGCGAGGTCTGGGGAGGCATGCTGGGCTGCCTGGCGGGTTCGACCCTGCTGCTGCTGCCCAAGCGGGCGGGGTGGGGCGCCTTCGGGCTGGTCTCGCTGAGCTCTCTGGGGTTCGGCATCCTGCTGGAGCCCTCGGTCTTCGACATCGTGTACGTCGTCCAGTCCACGATGCTGACCGGTTTCATCATCTACGGGCTGACCCGGCTGGCCGACCTGGTCGCGGAGGTGCACTCCTCCCGTGGTGAGCTGGCCCGGGCGGCGGTCCTCCAGGAGCGGCTGCGGTTCGCCCGGGACCTGCACGACCTGCTGGGCTACAGCCTCTCGGCGATCACGCTGAAGACGGAGCTGATCCGCCGGCTGATCGGGGTGCGGCCGGACCGCGCACGGGAGGAGACCACCGAGGTGCTGGAGGTGTCCCGGCAGGCGCTCGCCGACGTCCGGCTGGTGGCCAGCGGCTACCGGGACATGTCGCTGGCCGAGGAGGCGGAGTCGGTGGCGGGCACCCTGAAGGCGGCCGACATCCAGGCGGAGGTCGCCATCGACTGCGGACGGCTCCATCCGCTGGTCGACACCGTGCTGGCGACGGCGCTGCGTGAGGGGGTCACCAACCTGCTGCGGCACAGCAAGGTGCAGGTGTGCACCATCAGTGCGTCGGTCACCGAGGAAGAAACGGTCCTGCTCACCATGGTCAACGACGGGGTGACCGACGAGCGGCCGGACACCTCCCCGCACAGCGGAAGCGGGATCGGCAACCTGCAGACCCGGCTCGGCGCCATCGGCGGCCGGGTGACCGCGGGAGTGCGGCCGGGTGGGCGCTTCGAGCTGGTGGCGGAGGTGCCCATGCGCCCCAAGAACCCCGCGCCGGCCTCGGAGGGTGCGGGAGAAGGCTGCGTACGGTCCGTGGCCTGAAGGGTCTAGGCTCACCAACCGGGCAACGTCGGGACAAGGGGGGTCAATGCTGTCCGTGAGGATCCTGCTCGCCGAGGACGTCCACATGATCCGCGGCGCACTGGTGGCGCTGCTGGAGCTGGAGCCCGACTTCGAGGTGGTCGCCTCGGTGGACCGGGGCGATCTGATCGTCAGAACCGCCCTGGAGTCCAGACCCGACGTCGCGGTGATCGACGTCGACCTCCCGGGCATCGACGGCCTCACCGCCGCGGCGAGCCTGCACGACAGGCTCCCCGCGTGCCGCACGCTGATCCTCACCAGCCTGGGCAGACCCGGCACACTGCGCCGCGCCATGGCGGCCCAGGTGTCGGGCTTCCTGCTCAAGGACGCGCCGCCGGACCGGCTGGCCCAGGCGGTGCGTGCGGTCGCCCAGGGGCAGCGGGTGGTCGACCCGCAGCTGGCGCTCTCCGCCTGGGACTGCCCGCCCAACCCGCTGTCCCCCCGGGAGCTCGAGGTGCTGAGGATCGCCGCCCGGGGTGCCGACGCCGCCGAGATAGCGGCTTGCCTGTACCTGTCAAAGGGTACCGTGCAGAACTACCTCACCGCCATCGTCACCAAGCTCAACGCCCGCAACCGGATCGACGCCGTCCGGATCGCCGAGGAGGCGGGCTGGATTCCGTGACGGAGCGTCAGAAGCGGTCCGAGGCACGCAGCAGGGCGTCCAGCAGACCCTCGTCCAGGGCCGTCCCCACCGACAGGTCCACGCTGTCGCCGAACCCCGCGTCATGCACCGCGACGCTCACCACATAGCGCTGTTCCAGGCTGAACGTGCCGAAGGTCCAGGCGGAGCCGCCGCGGACCGGCTCCCCGCCGGGCTGCACCAGCCGCGCCTCGTCCCCGTCGAGCGCGAAGCCGAACTCGGTGAAGCGGAACCGCAGCCCCTGCCCCAGCGCCTTGCTGTACGCCTCCTTCAGCGTCCACAGCCGTACCAGGGTGTCATTGCGCAGACTGCAGTCCGCCTGGTCCACCCGGTCCAGCTCGTACCTGGTGAAACCCTGCGTCTCCGAGCCGGTGCCCGCCATCCGGCGGTCCGCCAGCTCGACGTCCACCCCGATCCGGCCCCGCCGGGTCACCCCGACCACCACCACCTCCTCGGTGTGGCTCAGACTGATGTCGATCTGGTCGCAGCCGCGCACATAGGGCCGGCCGCCGGGCTGGTACGCCAGGTCCACCAGCTCCGGCCCGGTCTCGATGGCGGCCGCCGCGGCCTGCCGCAGCAGCAGCCGGGACGCCAGGAAGCGCTCCTGGGCACGCGGATGGGACAGCGACTGGTAGCGCAGCCAGTCCCGGCCCAGCACCGGACGGAACCGCGGCGGCTCGGCCAGCTGCCCCGCCCACGCCCCGAGCGTGCAGTACACCAGGGCCGAACCCGACGCGGCCAGGTCCTCCCGCACCGCGTCCCACGGCCCCCCGGGGTCCAGCGCGGTGCGCAGCGGTGGAAGCTGTTCGGCGGACCCCGTCATCTCAGGCCCTCACCAGGGGGTGGGCCAGCGGCCCCGCGTCCAGTGCGGAGAGCACGCCCGCCAGGTACACCGCGTTGGTCTCCGGACCGCGGCACATGGCCAGGCAGCTCGGCCCCTGGGTGCCGCCCATCCGCCGGATGAACGGGGTGAGCACCACCCGCGGCCCGATCTCCACCACATGGGTCAGCGCCTGCTGGTCCAGCAGCTGCCGGGCCGCTTCGGCGAACCGCACCGGCGAGGTGGCGTGAGCGGTCCAGTACGGCGCGTACAGCGGCTCGTTGGTCAGCCGGCCGTGCACGGTGGAGTAGTACGGCAGCCTCGGCGCGCCGCCCGGAAGACGCCGGGTCACCGCCTCGAACTTGGCCAGCATCGGCTCCATCAGCGGCGAGTGGAAGGCATGGGTCACCTTCAGCTGCATGCAGGCGATCCCGCGGGCCTCCAGCTTGTGCTGGATCCGCTCCAGCCCGCCGATCTCCCCGGAGAGCACGGTCGCCCGGGCGGCGTTGATGGCACCGATGGCCACACCCGGCTCGTCGGCCAGCAGCTCGGCCGCCTCGTAGGGCGCCGCGCAGGTGGCCATCATCCCGCCGCCCGACGGCAGGTACTGCATGAAGGCGCCGCGCACCGCCACCAGCTTGGCCGCGTGCTCCAGGCTGAGCGAGCCGGCGATCGCCGCCGCCGCGAACTCGCCGATGCCGTGGCCCAGCACCGCCACCGGCTGCACCCCGGCCTCCTCCAGCGTCCGGGCCAGCGCGTACTCCACGGCGAACAGCGCCGGCTGGGTGAAGGCGGTCTGGTGGATCCGCTGGTCGCGGCTGAGGATCAGGTCGACCACCGAGGTGCCGGTGTACGGCAGCAGCGCCTCGGCGGCCTCGTCCAGGTAGCGGCGGTAGCCGGTGGAGTGCAGATACAGCCCCGAGGTCATCCCCGGGTGCTGGGAACCCTGCCCGGTGAAGACGAACGCCGCCCGCACCTGCTGCCCGCTGCCGAGCCGGATGTCCCGCAGCTCCAGATAGGCGGAGAGCTCCTGCACGGTCGGGTAGACCCAGATGTCGGTGGGGTCGATCACCGGGCCGAACTCCTCCTCGATGTCCCCGTAGAGGCTCAGCGCGGCGACCGAGTCCAGGCCGAGGTCGGTGAAGGGGATGTCGTCGGCCACCTTCCGGCCCACATAGTGGGACAGCCGCCCCGACAGCCAGCCGTGGTAGTCGGGTTCGCTCGGTGTGTTCATCGCTGTGCTCCTTCGTCGATGTGCGGGGCGCCCGCCGGGGCGCGGTGGAGGGCCCGCGTCAGGCCAGCGCCGAGCCGTAGAGGTCGTAACTGCGACGGCCGTGCAGTCGCGCCAGCACCTCGGCGAGCACCCGCTGCTCGGCGGAGGCGGGGCGGTCCGGCAGGGCCAGTCCCAGGCGGCGGCCGAGCCGGTAGAGGGCCGCCGTGGGCCAGGAGGGGTCGGCCAGGAACGGGTCGTCCTCCGCCCGCTGCTCACGCCACACCCCCAGGCAGGCGGCCGCGGCCAGCACCAGGGCGTAGCGGTCGGCCAGGCCGAAGGCGTGCGGACTGACCAGCGCCCGGCGGTCGTCGGGCGCCATGTCGACGAACACCTTGCGCAGTTCGTCCAGTTCGACGGTGAAGCCGCGGGCCAGGAACCGCAGCGCGGAGCCGCCGTCCCCCTCGGCGTCGCCGTCGTCCGTCTCCTCCGCGGCCTCCAGCAGATCCGTGCAGGCCACCAGGGTGGCCGCCAGCGGATCCCCGTCGCCCAGCAGAGCCGCCTCCGCCAGGTCCAGCGGCGGCAGGTCCGTGTGCAGCCGGAACAGCTCCCCGGGTGCCTCGGGGTCGGCGAACCAGGCGTGCCGGGCGAAGAACGGCAGCTGCGGCAGGATGGACACCTGGCGGCCCGCGCTGCCGGCGTGGCCCAGCGAGGTCACCGGGAGGTCCCTCAGCTGCTTCTGGAACATCCCGTAGGCGCCGTCCTCCGCGAAGCTCTGCTGGCCGAGCACCGCGGACATCTCGTCCATCGACTCCGCCACCAGCTTGGGCGCCAGATAGGCGGCGGTCGCCGCATAGGCGCTCATCTGCTTGGGGATCAGATGCAGCGCCCGGGTGGCGACCAGCGCCAGGCAGTCGCTCACCAGCAGGTCCAGGAAGGCGCCGGTGAGGACGTCCCTGACGTGCTGCACATCCAGCGAGGAGCGGCCGTCGGACCGGGGACGGGCGGCGAACCTGGCGACGGTGCGCAGCGCGGTGTCCCCACCGGCCAGCACGATCGACGGGATCATCCCCCGGATCACCAGGGACGACCGCAGCGACAGCTCGTAGCCGTCCCCGAGCCCGCCCACCAGCGCGGACCGCGGCACCGGGCAGTCGACCACCCGCAGGCCGCCGAACTCGGTGCTGCGCATCCCGTTGGTGGTGTGGCGCTCCAGGTCCTCCACCCGGTCGGGCGGCAGCTCCGTCCGGTCCAGCAGCAGCACCGAGTGCGCCCGGCCGCGCTCCTCGGCACCGGTGCGGGCGAAGACCACCAGCCCGGCCGCCCGTGCGGCGTTGGCGATCACCGCCTTGCTGCCGTCCAGCACGAACCCGTCCGGGTGCGGGCGCGCCTCGAACTCGTCGCGGACGAAGGCGTTCCCGTGCGCCACCTCATGGCGCACCACCGCGATCCGCCGGCCCTCCAGCAGCATCCTGGCGGCCTGCTCCCGCTGGGCGCGGTTGCCGCCGGTCCACACCGGGACGGCGGCGAAGAAGCAGTTCAGCCCGTATCCGAAGCCCAGCGAGGCGTCCCGGCGGAAGATGGGCCGGAGCACCCGGCCCAGCACATCCATCCGGGACAGCCGGCCGCCGAACTCGGGGGGCACGAACTCGGCGTTCAGCCCGTATGCGTCGAGCACCCGCTCGGCCTCGCTGAGCACCTCGCCCCGTGCGTCGGCGGCGAGCAGCGCATGCTGGCCAAGCGGGTTCTCGTCGGAGAGGAGCGGACCGAAGTCCTGCTCCAACCGGTCGATCCGGTCCTGTGGTGTCATCGACGGCTCCCGGCGATTATCCGCTGTATCTCCGGCCTGACCTTCTGGTGGAGTGGCTTCAGCTCGCCCCGCAGGAACAGCCGGCGCATCGCCGAGCGCTCCACCTTGCCGCTGGTGGTGCGGCGTACCGTGCCCGGGCGGACCAGCAGCACCGCACCGGCCTGGAGCTCGAACTCCTGGGAGAGGCAGCTCTCCACCGCGGTGGCCAGACCCGGCAGGTCCACGTCGTACCGGCTTCTGGCCCGCAGCTCCTGGACCACGACCACCTGCTCGCGCCCGGCGGGCACCGCGAAGGCGGTGGTGGAGCCGAACAGCGCACTGACCCGCTGCACGGTCTGCTCCAGGTCCTGCGGGTAGAGGTTGCGCCCGGCCACCACGATCACGTCCTTGAGCCGGCCGGTGACATGGAGCACGCCGTCCTGCACCGCGCCCAGGTCGCCGGTGCGCAGAAAGCCGCTCTCCCCGTCCTCCGTGGTGGCGCCGAAGGTGTGGACGGACTCCCCGGGCCGGCGCCAGTAGCCGTGCGCCACACTGCCGCCGCGGACCCAGATCTCGCCGATCTCTCCGTCGGGCCGCACCGCCAGCGTCTCCGGGTCCACGATCCGCAGCTCCGCGCCCACCGCACGTCCGGCGGGCACCAGGGTGGTGGCGGGGCGGCCGGGCCGCGCCGGGCGCAGGCCGTGGCGCTGCAGCGCTGCGCTGTCCACCTCCCGGCCCGCCCCGTGCGGTTCCCCGGCTCCGCCGCTGACCAGCAGGGTCGCCTCGGCGAGGCCGTAGGCGGCGGTCAGCGCGCCGGGACGCAGGCCCGCGGGGGCGAACCGCTCGGCGAACGCCCGCCAGGTCTCCGCGCGCACCGGCTCCCCGCCGCTGACGGCCCGCTCCCAGCGGGACAGGTCCAGCCCCGCCAGCTGCTCGTCCGTGACGCGGTGGACGCAGAGCTCGTACGCGAAGTCGGGGGCGCCGCTGACCGTCAGGCCGTGTCGGGAGATCGCCTCCAGCCAGCGGACCGGCCGCCGTACGAAGGCCTCCGGCGACAGCAGCACCGAGGTGCCCCCGTGCCACAGCGGATGCAGCAACTGGCCCACCAGGCCCATGTCGTGGTGGAAGGGCAGCCAGCCGCCGAACCGCGACTGCGGACCGGTGCCCAGGGCCTCGGTGATGGCCTGCTGGTTGGCCAGCAGATTGCCGTGGGTCACCACCACGCCCCTGGGCTCCCTGGTGGAACCCGAGGTGTACTGCAGGAAGGCCACCGAGTCGGCGGTCAGCGCCGGCTGCTGCCAGGGCGCCGACGGCGGGACCACGTCGGCGGCCAGGCAGGGGATCTGGCCGTAGCCGTGTCGTGCCAGCAGCCGCGACAGGTCCGGCGCCAGCGCGGCGTCGGTCAGCGCCAGGCAGGGCGCCGCGTCCCTGGCGATGCCCGCGATCCGCTCGGCATGGTGTCCGCGTCCGCCGGGCGGTGCCGTGGGCACGGCGATGGCGCCCGAGTACAGGCAGGCCAGGAAGCTGACCGCGAAGAGCCTGCGGTCGCCGTGCACCACCAGAACCCGCTCTCCCACCGCTCCGCGGTCCTGCAGCCAGCCCGCCAGCCGTTTGGCGGCGGCGTCCAGCGCACGGTAGGAGACCGCCTGCGGCTGTGCCCGCCCGTCGTGCTCGGGCAACAGGACCAGTGCCTCCCTGCCAGGCAGCTCAGCCGCCTTGGCCAGGATGAGCTCTGAGAAGTTGCGGTAGCCGTTCACTGCCTCCCCCTCGCATGCCGTCAGTGCCACCACGCCCTTGAGGCCGGGCCTGTTCGTCTCCGCGGACGGTAGGAGCGTGATCTGGAGGCGGACTCGACCGCGCCCGGAACCGCACGGATGTGTGGCCTTAACTGCATGGTGCGCCGGGGGGCTCGAAGCGCCCTCGGGCCCGGAACGCGGACGAGCCGAGGACCGGGGGGTCCTCGGCTCGTCGCCCGCCGGAGCGGACCGCTCAGCCGGTGATCGCCCGCTCGTAGGCGATGAGGCGGGTGCGCTCGGTGGCCACGTCCGCGGTGCCGGCCATGCCGATCCGGTGCTCCTGGTAGCCGTCGCTGACCAGGGCCCGGTCGCAGGACTCGGAGTCGTACCACCAGGAGAGCCCGAGGTAGTCGGTGGGGCTGACGGTGGAGCGCAGCAGATCGCTGCCGCCGAAGCCGCCGAGCTGGCCGAAGTGCTCCGAGGTGTTGCGGAAGCGCCGCTCGAACTCCCGGTGCTCGCCGACCACCTGGGCGTGGGTCAGCACCACGTTGGCCGAGCCGGGCAGGGCCTCGGTCCGCAGCACCCGGTTGACGCTGACCGCCTGGTCGGCGTGGGCCTCCACCATCGCGCCCAGCCGCTGGACGTGCTTGAGGAAGGCGTCCTCGTGCACCAGCTGCAGAAAACCGTGCAGGCTCCGCCAGTGCGCCAGGTGCACGTACACCTGCGGCCGGTCCACCAGCTGCACCGTGACCAGGAAGTCGAACTGCTCCTGCCGGCGCAGGAACTGGCAGTGCTCGCGGAACTCCCGCTCGAAGGTGTCGACGTCGTCCTTGACGGTGAAGCGGTTGATCACGGTGAGCGGACCGTTGAGATCACGTCCCGGCATGTGCTTCCTCCGCGAACTCCTTGGCATGGCGCAAGGTGGTCGAACTGTTGGTGCCCAGGGCCTTGCGGACCAGTGCCCGCGCCTCCTCCAGGGTGGCCTCCTCGCCGAGCATCCGGCGGACCCCCTCGGGGTCGAGGACGACGGTGTGCCAGGAGGTGGCGACGATCCCGGTGCCGTCCCCGGCCGGTTCGATCACCCAGCGGCCGGTGTGCCCGGCCATCGCGGCGGGCACCCGGGTCTGCTTGTAGACGATGGTGCGGCGGTCGTGGAAGACCACCCGGACCGAGACCGTGTTGTGGGTGGAGCCGTCGGGGCTGCGGGTGTCCATGTCCATGTGCTGGATGCCGGGCTCGTCCTCCGACAGCTCCAGCCGGGCCACGTGCGGCAGCCGCTCGGGCCACAGGTCGGCGCGGTCCAGGAAGGCGAAGACGTCCTCGGCCGAGCCGTCGATCCGCTGGGAGTCGCTGAAAGTGAACAGCAACTCCCCCCGCTGGGCGCCCAGTTCCGCCCCGGCCTTCAGGGCGGCCAGCTCGGCCCGGCTGTTGCGGTCCACGGCCTGCTCGATCAGCTCCACCGCGGCCGGGTCGTCGCCGATGGCGCGGTAGTCGTGCAGCAGGGTCACCCGGGTGCCGTCGCCGTCCTGCTCGACGATCCACTCGCCGCCCATGGACTGCACGGGGGGAGCGGAGACCACCTGGCGGAAGCGGATGCGTCCGGCGCCCGGGTCCAGGGTGCGGGCGGAGGTCCAGGTACGGGCCCGCTCGCCGGCGGTCGCCCAGATCTGCAGCAGCTGCTCGCTGCGGCCGCCGTCCAGCGGGCGCTCCTCCAGCACCTCGACATGGACGGTGGGGCCGAAGAGCTGCGGCCACCCGGACACCTCGGCGACCAGCGCGAAGACATCGGCGGGCTGCGCCGAGACGGTGATGGAGTGCTCGGTGACGCGGACGCCCGTCGTCACGTCCTGGTCTGTCGCGGTGGTTGCGGCCACGGCGAACCTTCCCTTCGGTTCACGCCGCACGCAGGTGCGGCTGCTTCACGGTGTCAGCTGTCGCTTGAGATCGACTTGAGCGGTGGTGCAGCCGGGCCCGGCCGGGCGGCCCGGACTCGAGCGGTGGTGCGGTCAGACCCAGCCGGGCCGCTCCAGGACCTCCACCACGGCGGCCCCCCAGCTGTAGCCGGCCCCGACGCCCACCAGCACGATGCGGTCACCGGGCTTGGCCGCCCCGGACACGGCCAGCCGGTCCAGGCCGGCGAACTGGTCCCCGGCGCCCAGGTGGCCCACCGTGCGGCTCCAGTCCCAGGTGGTGCGCGCCGGGTCGATGCCGAACGGCTGGTAGTAGATGGCCTGCAGACGACGCCGCCCGAAGTGCGGCAGCAGCACCCAGTCGGCCTCGGCGAGCTCCATGTCGGCGTCCGACAGCGCCTGCTTGAGCACCGTCTGCTGGCCGTTGTGCGCCCGGGAGATGGCGAACGACATGCCCACCTCGCCGATGAACGCCTTCTTGGCCTCCTCGAAGTCCACCGGGATGCGGTGGGTGAACGGCGCCGGGCTGAACGGCTCCCGGCCGCGGTGCATCGGCTCCAGGTCGGCGTCGGCGAGCACCGCCAGCGAGCGCAGCCGGGCGAAGCCTCCACGGCGCGACAGCACCAGCGCGGTGGCGCCGTCTGCGTACGGCGTGCCCGGGTCGGTGCGCCAGCGGTCGATGCCGGGCTCGCAGAAGCGGTCCGCGGTGGTCAGCAGGGCGTCGCAGCGGTTGCGGTCGGCGGTGAGATAGGCGCCGGCGAGATCGAGCGCGGCCAGCCCGCCGTTGGACATCTGCCGGATCTCCAGCGCCGGGCAGCTGCCGCCGCCGGCCTCCCGCTGGACGTACGAGGCGACCGGCCACAGGTCCTGGCCCTGGTGGTACGTGTCGGCGTGCAGGATCAGATCGAGGTCCTCGGGGGCGGAACCGGCCCGCTCCAGCGCGGTGCGGGCCGCGTCGGCGGCCATCTCGGCGGCCGACTGGTCGGGCGACCAGGCCACCGACACCATGTCCGTGGCCGACGCCAGCCGGGGTGGGCAGGCGCCGGCCGCCACGGCGTCGGCGACCAGCAGTGAGGAGGGAAGGCGTATCGCGGTCCCCCGGATGAAGATGTCCTCCACTCGCACAGCAACTCCCGGATGGATAGTGATGGGGCGTGGTCGCCGGGACGTCCCCGGCCGGGCCGCCGCTCAGCTCGCCGCGGCGACGGGGGCCAGCCGCTCGATGCCGTCCCGGTCCAGCAGCACGTAGTGGACCGCGTCCAGCAGGGCCCGCCAGGAGGCGGCGACCATGTTCTCGTCGACACCGACGGTGGCCCAGCAGCGGCCGCCGTGCCGGTAGGAGATCAGCACCCGGGCCGCGGCCTCGCTGCCGGCCTCGCCGTTGAGCACCCGGACCTGGTAGTCCACCAGTTCCAGACCGGCCAGCTCGGGGAAGCGCGGGTCGAGCGCCTTGTGCAGGGCCCGGTCCAGGGCGTTGACCGGGCCGTTGCCCTCGCCCGAGGCGATCAGCGGGATGCCGTCCACCCGCAGCCGCACCGAGGCCTCGGTGCGCACCTCGCCCTGCGGCAGCCGGTCCACGCCCACCCGCCAGGACTCCACCTCGAAGGGCTGGGCGAGGCTGCCGCCCGCCAGCTCCTCGCGCAGCAGCAGTTCGAAGGAGGCGTCGGCGGACTCGAAGGCGTAGCCGAGGTTCTCCAGCTCCTTGACCCGGGCGGCGGTGCGTGCCACCTCGTCGGAGCCGGCGGTGACCGGGTAGCCGAGGGAGCGGGCCTTGAGCTCGATGGAGGAGCGTCCGCCCAGGTCCGAGACCAGGGTGCGCATCTCGTTGCCGACCAGCTCCGGCCTGGTGTGCTGGTAGAGGTCGGGGTCGACCCGCAGCGCCGAGGCGTGCAGGCCGGCCTTGTGCACGAAGGCGGTCGCGCCGACGTACGGGGCGGCCGGGTGGCCCGGTACCCCGGTCAGCTCGCCGATCGCCCGGCCCAGGCCGGCGGCCTCGCGCAGCCGCTCCACCGGGACCGCCTCGATACCGCGCTTGAGCACCAGGTTGGCGGTGACGGTGAAGAGGTTGGCGTTGCCGCAGCGCTCGCCGTAGCCGTGCGCGGTGCCCTGCACATGGTCGGCGCCGGCGTCCACGGCGGCCAGGGTGTTGGCGACGGCGCAGCCGGTGTCGTCGTGGCAGTGGATGCCCAGCGCGGCACCGGTGGACTGGAGGGTGTCCAGCACCACGGCGCGTACCTCGTCGGGCAGCGAGCCGCCGTTGGTGTCGCAGAGCACCACCGTCTCGGCGCCCGCCTCGGCGGCGGTCCGCACCACCTCCAGGGCGTACTCGCGGTTGAGCCGGTAGCCGTCGAAGTAGTGCTCGGCGTCGACGAAGACCCGCCGCCCGGCGTGCACCAGGTGCCGCACCGTACTGCTGATCATGGCGAGGTTCTCGGCGAGCGTGGTGCGCAGGGCGAGCTCCACATGGCGCGGGTGGCTCTTGGCCACCAGGGTCACCACGGGGGTCTCCGCCGCCAGCAGCGCCCGCACCTGAGGGTCGACGGAGACCAGCGCTCCCGGCTTGCGGGTGGCCCCGAAGGCCGCCAGCTGTGCCGACCCGAGGTCGAGTTCGGTACGGGCGCGGCGGAAGAACTCGGTGTCGCGGGGGACCGCGCCGG